>JBLINY010000153.1:0-9393 GCA_047638695.1 Acidimicrobiales bacterium
AGCGCTTCCAGAATCGCGCTCACGCTGACGCCCTGCTCTGCGGCAAAGCCATGCCATTGATCGTGTGCATCGTCGCTGACATAGGCATGCAATGCCTTACGTCCGTTGTCTTCCGACACGGTGATTCCTCCGAAGGTTGAAATTGCGGCGGTACCTGCTAGATCACGGCCACACGACCGTGCTTCACACAACCTAAGCGCGTCAAGCAACCGTTGTCAATCTTGGGAGAATATCCGGCATGCGACTCCAAGCAAGTCTATGTTTCAGCCTGAGTTGATGTGCTTGCAGCTGGAGCAATAGGTTTGTCAATGGGTTCACGATCAACCGAAACCGGATGCCGTAGATTGCTTGCGCTAGGCGCGAAACGGCTGGTGGGCCCTCATGGGAACAATTCTCGACTACTTCGACGCGGTTGCTTCTTCCAACACTCTCTTCACTTCTTTGGCCGACGGATTCACCATGGAAACGTCGCCGATGCGAACGGTCGGCACCGTTTCGTTGCCGTTGGCTACCGAACGGACGAAGTCAGCTGCTTTGGGATCGTCCCAAATGTTTCGCTTGTCGAGCGGCAGCTTCGCCTTATTCAAAGAGCGTTCGAGCATCATGCAAAAAGGGCAGCCGGGCCGCCAGTAGAACTCGATGGATGGCGAGTCAGAAGATGCAGACATGCCGTGCTCAACCGCCGTCGAGTGCGCGATGTTCCCTTGACCTCAGGATTCTGGCGACGCGGTGGTCTCGTCCTCGGCGGCGTGGCTGTTCCCCCCGAGGGTGCTCTGGTCCTCGACAAGATCGTGCCGTTCGACGTAGGCCGTCAGGAAACCGCCGGCCGTAGCCACAACGGGCAGGGCCAGCAGGGCACCGGGGGCGCCAAACAGGCTGGTACCGCCGAGTACGGCGGCGATGGCGACAGCAGGATGTAAGTCGAGTGTCTGCGCAGTTATACGCGGTTGCAGCACGTAGTTTTCGATTTGTTGGTAAACCACCACGGCGATGACGACCCATAGCGCCTTGCCCGGATCGATGCCCAGCGCTACGAGCGCCGGTAGAGAACCAGCGAGGTAGGTGCCGAGAGTCGGGATGAATTGGGAGATGACACCAACCCAAATGGCGAGTGCGACGGCCGAGGGCAGCTCCAGGAGGGTGAGAACGACCCAATGGAACACCGCCGACGTCACCGCCAGGATGAGCCGGGACGAGATGTAAGCACCGGTCTTGTTTATGGCCAGTTCCCACACAGCCAGCACGGTTCGCTGGCGATCGGGGGGGAAGAAGCTACAGATGACCCGGCGAAGGCGAGGCCCGTCGGCAGCAAGGTAGAAGGTGAAGATGAACACCGTGAGGGTCTGGAACAGCAGGTTGGCAACGGTGCTGCCAACACCCAGCAAGTTGCCGGCCAGGTCGTTGGCATAGCGACTTGCGGCGCCGCCGTCTTGGAACTGGCTGATGAGGTCGTCGGTGCTGACCTCGATACCCCAACGTTGATCGAGCCAGACCTGCCCGCTGGTGAGATAACCCGGGAGATCCTCGACCAGTTCGGTTAGCTGGGTCGCGATCAGCGATCCCATCGCCGCGAGAAAGACGACGGCTCCGACGAAGAGTGCGAGCAGGCAGAGTGCTGTTGCGATCCCGCGCCTGACGCCACGACGATCGAGGCGATCAATGATCGGCTCGAGCGCGAACGACAAGAAGAGTGCAAGCGCGACTTGCACGAGCAATCCGCGGAGCTGACGGACAACGAGGAGTGTCAGCCAGAGACTGGCGAAGATAGCCCACCAGAGAAACATCGCCCGCCGGACCCAAGGTGGGACCGAACTGTCGTCACTGGTGGCGGGCACTGCCCAAGACTAGGCCCGCGTCGGACGGCGGAGGCGGAGCTTGGTCGCGAGTGCGACCCCAGAAGTCGGGTGGAGCGAACAGCGGATCAAGCTGCGCTCGCGTCAGCGTGCCGACCGCTGAACCGTCGCGAGGCTCGTGAATGACCGTGATGTGATCGATTGCGCCGTCGGCCCGCTCGATGATGGTCTCCAACGTCTCGTTGGCCCACCCGCGCGGGACGTCCTCAACCGATGCCATCACATTGACCACAGGAGTCCAGCTTCGGGCCGCAGGCTCGAGGTCGGCAGCCAACGAATCGGTGATGTAGCCGACTGGTTCGGTTCCCCATCGCACCACGGGAACCGCCCAGGGTCGGCCGATGCCCAATGCTTGGTCGACCGTGAGCGAGTCGGCGACGGGTGTTGGATGCTGGCACATCCACTGCCCAGCGAGGGCGACGGACAGCCGGTGACGTATTGCCGCACCGGCAATCTCGGAGCGAGCAGCGGTGAGGATGAACGCCCCGACCAACACCGTCCACCACGCGGTCGGCTGATCGAACTGCGTCGCCTGGACGAGGCCGAGTGCCATCAACAAGATCCCCAAAATGAATCCGCACCGGGCAGAAAGGAGTCGGGCTCGTTCTGCGTTGCCCACCCGCTTCCACAGCACGGCGGTCAGAACCCGGCCACCATCAAGCGGCGCGCCGGGGAGCAAATTGCTGACGGCAAGCAACAAATTGACCGCCGCCAGCCAGGCGAGAATGGCGGGAGCGAGTACGCCATCGATCTGCTGGCTGAGGCCGATGGCACTCCCTGCGAAGATCAGCCCGATGGCTAAACTTGCCAGCGGGCCAGCAATAGCGATCTGAAACTCGGCACGCGGCGTCGGTGCCTGTCTCGTGAGCTTTGCCACCCCGCCGAGGACCCACAGCGTGATGCCCTCGACGCCGACGTCGTGACGGCGGGCCACGAGCGCATGGCCCAACTCGTGTCCCAAGATCGAAGCAAAGAAAAGGATGGCGCCGATAACGGCAGCGACGACCCGCCCAAGAAGTGGAGCCGATGGGTAGACCGTCGGCAAGATCTGCAGGGAGAGCAAGGCCACCACGGCGACCGCGACCATGATCAGGCTCCAGTTGACCCCCACCGGAATCCCGGCGATGCGGCCGAGCCGAATGCTGTCTTTCATCGCCGAACCTGCATCGCCTCAGTGTGACAGCTCGGACAGCGACTCTCTCATCGGCGTCCCCTAGAAGGCGACTGTTTTGCAGGCGTCCCCTAGAAGGCGACTGTTTTGCAGGCGTCCCCTAGAAGGCGACTTTGCCTCCGCCGTCGAGCACGATGCGTTGACCGGTAATCCAGCTGCCGGCGTCAGACGCGAGGTATACCGCCGCCGCTGACACGTCCTCAACCTCACCTAGTCGTTTCAGCGGATACTGCTGGGCGACCTCGATGCCCTTCTCGCCCTCCCAAAGAGCACGGGCGAAGTCCGTCTTGATGAGGCCAGGGCACAGCGCGTTCACTCGAACCTTCGGGCCGAGCTCGGCCGCCAACTGCTCGGTCATATGAATCAGCGCCGACTTTGTGAGGTCGTACACACCAATGGTGGGGCTTGTCTTGAGACCACCGACCGACGAGATGTTGATGACAACCCCGCCGTGATCCTTCATCCGGGCGTTCCAAGCCTTCTGAGTCCAAAAGAGCGGAGCGGTGAGGTTCACAAGGATGGTCTTGTCCCATCGCGGAATGTCGACGTCGATCATGGGGCCGGCGTAGGGATTGGTCGCGGCGTTGTTCACCAGAATGTCGAGTCCGCCAAACCGTTCGATCGTCGCCGCAATCGCTTCATCGGCGGTGGATTCATCACCCGTGTTGCCTGCAATCCACTCGCAGCCGTTGCCAATCTCGGCGGCGGCTTGCTCGAGCGCGTCGGCCTTCCTGCTCACGATCATTACTCGCGCACCAGAGGCTGCCATCTCGGTGGCGATTGCTTTGCCGATGCCGCGCGAGCCGCCGGTGATCAGCGCCACCTTGTCGTCCAGTCGTAGATCCATACGAGCGACGGTAAACGACTGCGACGGTAAACGACTACACGGTCGTGAGTAGCACCATCACGATGATCATCGCAGCTATGAATCCGACAAAGAGCCACTCCATGCGATGGCGGGTGCCCTGTTCCTCGCGTAGGTGAAGTTCGAGCGCCGCTGTTTGTCCGCTCGCCTCGAGCAGCTCGCGTTCGAGATAACTGAGTCGTAGTTGCTTGCCGGCCGATGCCTTGCGGGCGACGTCGAGCTGTTCCTTGATTTCGCTGAACTGATCCTGGAGGTCTTGGAAGGCACCCTCGGTCTCACCGAGTTGCGTGCGCAACGCCAGCAAGTCGACCGAGTCGACGGTCGGCTGGCTCGAATCGTCGGTGGTGGGGTTCTTCAGCTTGGTACGGATCTGACGAAGGCGACTGCTTGTCTCTGGAGCAACCGGGGCGGTCAAGCGCTCGACCGATAGCAGGATTTGGTCGAGGTACGCGGTGTCGTCGGGCAGGCTGAAGTGGGCCCAGAGGTTGCGGGCTTCGATGAGTTGGGCGACCAAGCCTCGAAGATCTTCGCCGAAGAACTCGGCGAACACCGGACCCCAGAATCGCCTGAGGACCAAGAGCTGGAATAGCGGATCGGTGGCGCCGTGCTCGTTGGCCCGACCCATCCGATTTGCGGCCGTCTGTTCCCACGACAAGTCGTCGGCGAAGTACGCAGCCATACGTGCGTCGATGAACGGACCGAACGCGGCCGCGAGCAGCTCGAAGGCCTCGGCCAATTGAGCATGCCGGCTGACAGCCAGATCTGGAGTTTTTGGAAGCTCGTTGGCCATCGCTGTGTGCGACCCTCCTTCTCGCCATAGCTATCGGCACCGCAACGATGCACCTGAGGGGGTTCGTCTAGTAATGCTCAGGTCGTGTGTGGAGACACAAACGCTCAAGTTTTCGCCCAGCGGGCCGTTTTGGACGATGTGCCCAAGCGCGGAATAGCCCAGACCCCAACGGTCGTCCTCACCTGTGCATTGGGTACGGCAATTGTTTGGCTAGCTGTTCTGTTCGTGCTGTTCGATGTTGGCCAGGAGTCGACGATCGCCGCCGGCACCATGGGTGTTGCAACGGCTATCGGCGCCGGTTCCGCCTCGCTGTGGAACAGCTGGACCAATCGCAGCACCGATGAGTATTTGGCCAAGACCGAACATGATGCTCGCCATGATCAGCTCACTGGTCTTTACAACCGCAATGCATTGTTTACCGAGCTCGAATGGTCGCACCGGCGGGCGAAAGAGGCCGACACCGTTCTTGGTGTGTTGTTCCTCGATCTCGATCGCTTCAAGGTAATCAACGATTCGATGGGCCATGACGCCGGCGACGAGCTGTTGCGGATCGTGGCGACCAGAATTCAGAGCGCGGTTCGGGGCAGCGACATCGTCGCTCGCTTCGGTGGCGATGAGTTCGTGGTTGTCTGCCGCGACCTGCTTTCGGAGCGGTCGGTCCTGGCCGTCGCCAACCAGATTCTCAAGTCGTTCGCCCAGCCGGTTTCGCTGTATGGCGGGGCGCAAGTCATCTCCACCAGCATCGGTGTCGCCATCGCCCGACCGGACGACACCCGTCGTCCGGAAGATCTCGTCCGCGACGCCGACGCTGCCATGTACAAAGCCAAGAAGAGTCGTAGCGGTTTTGCCGTGTTCGATGAGGCTCAGCGACTGCAAGTTATCGACCGTCTCGACATCGAGCGCGACTTGGTCAAGGCACTCGACGAAGAGCAGCTCACGGTCTTCTACCAGCCCCTGGTTGACGTACGAAACAAGCGTCTTTATGGCTTTGAGGCGCTGGTTCGTTGGAATCACCCCGAACGAGGCACCCTCGGACCCGGTCAGTTTCTCCCCGTTGCAGAGGAGACCGGGATGATGGCCCGAATCGGTGAGCTTGTGCTGCGCGAGGCGTGCGCCCAGGCAGCCGTTTGGAACCATCTTTCGACTGAGGCCCACGACATCAAGATGAGCGTGAATATCGCTGAGCAACAGCTGCTCGACGCCAACTTCCCGATGTTGGTTGCCGAAGTCTTGGCCTGGTCTGGTCTGCCGCCCGAGCAGCTCGTGCTCGAGATCATCGAGGATGTCATCGTCGACCATCTCGATGGGCTCAGTATTCTTCGCGACATCCGAGCCCTCGGAGTTGGCCTTGCCATCGATGATTTTGGCACCGGACAGTCCAGCCTCAGCTACGTGAAACAGTTCGATATGGTTTCTACGTTGAAGATCGACAAGAGCTTTATCGACGAGATGAACAGTGGAACGCCGAACCGGGCGATTATCGAAGCCATTGTGGCCATGGCCAAGGCCCTTGGTCTCGCCATTGTGGCCGAGGGTGTCGAAAGCAACGACCAGGTGAGAGAACTGACCGGGCTGGGAGTGAGCCTTATGCAGGGCTACCTCTTCAACAAGCCTGTGCGTGCGGACATAATCGATCCCAACGTGTGGTTTGCACCTCGCGGCGAGATCACCCCAGCGCGGCCTGGCCTCACCCCGCTCGAAGTCAGCCGGGCCCTCGCTGAGCCTCACCAACCACGACCTGCTCGCCGCGGTTGAGAGCGGCTAGGGGAGAGCGTCCTCGGGTGCGGCGACGAAGTCGATGAGCGACTCGACCGCTCCGACCAGGGCAGGTTCGAGGTCTTTGTAGGTGTTCACCTGTGCCAAGATCCGCTTCCACAGAGCACCAGGCTCTCCGTCGAAGCGAAACGCCTGGCAGATGCCGCGTTTCCAGTCGGTGCCCTTGGGAATCGTGGGCCATGCCGCGATACCGAGCGTTTCTGGTCGCACCGCCTGCCACACATCTACGTACGGATGACCCGTGATCAGCACGTCTGGATGATTGATGGCGGCGGCGATGTGGGTTTCTTTGGTGCCGTCGATCAGATGATCAAGCAGAATCCCGAGCCTTCGGCCCGGCCGGGGTCCGAACGAGCGGACGACTTCCTGGAGATCGTCGGCTCCGTGGAGCGGCTCGACCACGATGCCTTCGATACGGAGATCATCGCCCCATACTTTTTCGACCAGTTCGGCGTCATGGAGGCCCTCGACGAGTAGTCGACTGGGTTGCGCAACGCGGGCCGAAGCGTTGGGGACAGCTACTGAGCCCGATGCCGTGATCGCGATTTCGTCGTTCTTTACCGGCGCCGGCGCCACCAGTTTCACCGAGCGTCCATCGACGGAGAACGCACCACCTTCGTTGTGCAGGGTGTGCTCGCGCCCGTTCTGGTCACGGATGGTCACCCAATCGGGCGTGAAGCGCATGATGGTGCCGACATGGCCTCGTGTGCGATGCCGCACGACGAGTCCACGGGTGGCAGCGACCGGGGGCCAGTCGGGTCGGCGTCTCCGTGGACCGTTGAGGTCGATGGGTTCGCTGAGAATGCCCGACATGGTGCACAGGTTACAACTGGACGTCTTCAGGTAAGGGGACACCGATGGCTCGGGCGAAGGGCCGAGCCATGTAGGCGTAGCCGAGGTCGCTGGGGTGAAAGCGGTCAGCAGCCAAGCGAGTCCCAGATCCGGGTTCGTTCCATGGATTGACGCTGTGGTGACTGTGCTGGGCAGCAGCTGACCGGAGCGTGCGGTTGGTCAGCCTGGCCCGCTCGGAGACGCCGGCCGCGCTGGCAACAAAACTGCCGGATGGTAGCTGCGCCACCATGGACCGGAGACGATCGCGGAGATCGAGTGAACGCTCCCAGAACACATCGTTGCTCCCGAGGCACATTGTCACGAGATCCGGTGTGGGGAGGCTGGCAAGAATCGGCAACTGGCGGTCGAGCCCGTCGGCAACCCTGGCACCCGACATCGCCAGGTTGATGACTCGCCAGACGGGATCTTGCGTCTGGAGACCGGCGAGCAGCCGCCCGACATATCCCAGATCAGGGGCAGATGCTCCGATACCGATCGAGGTCGAGTCGCCGATGACGACCCACAACGGACCGTCCTTCTTGGCTGCGCGCTGGTTTTGTTCATCCCACCAGGCGGTGTACGGCTCGATCTGGGCTGAGACCCGTCGAACGCCCGGTGACACGAGACCAAGGGCACGCAGACCCAGCGCCGGCTTCTTTGTCACCAGCGAAGGAACAACCACCAGCGCCAGGTTAGGGCCCTGGTCGGCTCTCGGAGCCGTATCCTCGTGACGTGATTCTGGTCGACGCCATCGGCATTTCCATGAGCCGACCCGATCGGCCGTTGTTCAGTGACATCTCGATCACGGTCTCGACCGGAGATCGCATCGGCGTCGTTGGTATCAACGGCACCGGCAAGTCGACATTGTTTCGGGTGCTGGCCGGCAAGACCGATCCCGAGGGTGGCGAACTGCGGCCCGGGCGTGACGTCCGGATATCGATGCTTGACCAAGATGCCGCGCTTCCGGAGGGAACGGTGCTCGACGCCGTGCTGAAGACGCCCACTGGCAGCGCCGAAGAGTGGGAAGCCGAGGCAGTACTTACCCGGCTCGGCCTCGGCGAGTTCTTTGATCGAAGCACGACGGGCCTCAGCGGTGGCGAAGCCAAGCGAGTGGGGCTGGCCCGGGCCCTCGTGGCGCCGAGCGATCTGCTTATTCTGGACGAGCCGACGAACCACCTCGACCTCGACGGCATTATGTGGCTCGAGCAGCACCTCGCCGATTACCGGGGTGGGCTGCTGTTGGTGACCCACGACCGGCATGTGCTCGACCGGGTGGTGAACCGGATGCTTGAACTCGACCGAGGCGCAGCGTACGTGCACGACGGCGACTACGACAGTTATCTGTCGGCTGTCGCCGATCGCCAGGACGCTGCCGCATCCGCCGAGGCCATCCGCAGCAATCTTGCTCGCAGCGAGTTGGCCTGGTTGCGTCGAGGAGCCAAGGCCCGCTCGTCCAAGCCTAAGTATCGGGTCGAGGCGGCCAAGCAGCTCATCGCAACCAAGGCAGAGGGTCCGGCTCGGCCGGCAGATCTGCACATCGAGTTCCCGACGCCTCGTCTCGGCGACATCGTCATCGAGCTTGATGGCGTTGGTGCCACGACTCCCGACGGAAGGCGCCTGTTCGAGAACGTAGAACTGAAGCTCGATCCCCGCGAACGAATCGGCATTGTCGGACCGAACGGCGCTGGCAAGAGCACGTTGTTGAACTTGATGGCCAGGCGCACCGAGCCGCAAGAGGGAAGCGTTCGTTGGGGCACAACGGTTGAGCTTGGCTACTTCAGTCAGACCGGCGAGGAACTCGATCCGTTGGCGCGTGCCCGTGAGGTTGTTGCCGGGCCAAACCGGTCACCAGATTGGACCGACGCCCGGCTGCTCGAGTCGTTCTGGTTTGATAAGGACAGTCAGTGGGCCCAGGTTGGCACGTTGTCTGGTGGCGAGCGTCGACGACTCCAGTTGCTGCAAGTATTGGCGAGCAAACCCAATGTTCTGCTGCTTGACGAGCCAACCAACGATCTCGACCTCGAGACGCTCCGGTCGCTCGAAGACTTCCTCGAAGATTGGCCTGGAGCGGTCGTGGTGGTCAGCCATGATCGAGCCTTTCTTGAGC
>JBLINY010000154.1:0-9368 GCA_047638695.1 Acidimicrobiales bacterium
TGGGCAGCGTACACCCTGTGCGTGAACTCGTCGTTGTCGCGTTTCGCGCCGTCGACGCTCTCGCCGATCCAGCAGTGCCCGGGGCGGGACTTGAACCCGCACGCTCGTGAAAGCAACGGATTTTGAGAACCTCGGCGATCGTTCTGGCCTGTCGTCCGCCGTCGTTCTGAGCTGTTGTTTTGCGTCATATCAACGCGCGCTCCCACTCACAGGCGCACTGCGTCCGAGTCGGTGCGGTAGCGCAGCCACATTCCTGTGACCGCCCCGTGACCACATAGGCCCAGGCCGGAACCGCTACCAGACTCGCTGAACGTCCCACCTAGACATCGCGCCACACGTCTGCACAGATCTGGGCGAGTTCAACTTGTCGAGACTCAATCTCGACGGCTGTCCAGTCGTCATGCGCACCCACGCTTTGCGTCAGTGCCAGGCTCGACGCCTCGAGGATTGGCTTCTTCACTGTGAACGGTTCGTTGCCAATCTTGCTGTTCTCCAACCTCTTCAAGAGGCACAAGTTGCCAAGCCGGTGGAGAAACCGTCCGTGACTCTCCTTATCGAACGTCGGCCAGTCCTCGGCGACGAACGACTTCGGCAACACATGCTCGAGGTTGACCTCGTTCTCGTTTGTGTTGGGGACGAGCTCCGGCTCTGCCTCGCCCATAGCCCCCCGCTCAAGTCCCGCCAGCAGGTAGCGGGCGAACGGGCCTCGGGCGATTTTTGCTGTTTGAAATGCCGCTTTGAATGCCTCATCCGATTGAAGGATCGGCCCGAGGTGAGGTCGAATCTCCTCCCAACTCGACGCTTCACCTTTGCGAATTGCCTGCGCGGCTGCACAGTACGCACCCTCTGCCGTTCCGCCGCCAATTCCACCAACGATGAGGCCCCGCACGCCCACCGATACCAGCGACTTCAGCAGCTCCTCAAGTTGAGGCTTCTGGAGGAACTGCATCGCAGCTAGGAGAGTCGAACGATTCTGCTCGATTGGCAGCCGCCCTAGAACGCTGACGTTCTCGCGAGTCGTGGTGCCGTACGACTTCCAGAAATCATGATCGGCTGACAACAACGCGGCGTACAGATTGCTCGCGACTCTGAGTTCCTCCGCTGTGTCGACTGCCGTTGGCTTGTTAGTAACGCTGTCCTTGATTCTGGCGTAGAGCTCACGCTCTCGCGTCGGGCCGTTCTTAGATGACCAGTAGTGCCTAAGGAAGTCTGTAAAGACCTCGCTGCCCGACGTGCTGACGTCCAGGTTCGAAAGGCTAATCGTCCAGTTGTCCTGGACAGTATGTAGTTGATCTCCTGCGAGACCGAAGAGGTAGTTCTTGAGGAGATCGGCGATCGTAAGATCGGCTCCGCGATCGTTCAAAGTTTCGAAGATGAGATAGGCATCAGCCTCGTTGAGCACCTCGATGGTCATTAGGGCGGCGCGCCCATTTAGCAGTGAGAACCAGCTGTCCAGCACCTCCTTCGGTTCAACCGCCTTCGCCACCTGCTCGCCGAGCCGAGCGACGAAGAAGTCATACGCCCGCCGCAAAGCCAGATGACTCCGAATGCCGTCCGGCGCGACCGTCGGGTCTATTCGATCAACCACCAGCTTCCGGTAGAAACCGTCATCTTCGGCATTGAGAATGAGCTGAGGAACATTCGCCTCAGCTTTCGCATCGAACGAAGAAATACAGGGGTCAATCAGCGAGATGCGTCCATTCTCACCCAGGAGCTCAAGATGGTGACGGAGAGCGGCGAGGAGTAGCGAGGTCGTCGCTAACCTCTGCTGGCCGTCAATCACCGCTAGGCGCCCCAACTCGGCACCCGACTGAGACAGCACGACCGTTCCTAGGAAGTACCCCCGATCGGTTACCGCCCGGGCAGAGTCGAGGTCTTCCCAGAATTCCTCTATCTGATCGCGATCGTCAGCACTATCCGCTCCCCACGCGTACTACCGCTGGTGAATCGGCACCTGAAGCTTCTGCGCACTGAGTACGCCAGCTGCTCCGAGTAGCCGCGGCGCGAAGAGATCACGGGGGGTGACGTCCGTCTTGTCATCGGGCATAGGAACTCCTTCTTTCCCGCGAACCTAGACGGATTCTCGGGGACCGGTTGGAGCGTCCCAGGACAGGCAGCAGATCGGGAGCTCCGACGTTTCAATTTCTGCTTAACCGCTACCTCTAGTCTGGTCTGGTGCCCCACCGCCTACAAAGCCTGTTTTCGCAGATGGCTGTCGAGGCCACTTCGCCGTGGCCATCCGATGGCTGGGGTTTGGCCGCCTATCTAGTTCCCTCACTAGTTGTGATTGCAGCAGCGCTTATTGCACTTCGCAGCCAGCACCGCACGACTCAGGCGGGGATAATCCACCAGCGAGCTGAACGCCACCGAGACCGGAGAGAACACGTCCTCGAACGCGAAAGGGAGCTGTGTCACAGCCTCCAGGACGCAGTCGATGACGCCAGCCGCCGCCGACCTGCAAACCCTTCTGGACAACAACGAGGTCGCGATCGCGATTGCGCCCGCGGAGAGCCTGCCCGCACCGGTCGTCGCGACCGCGTGGACATGGAAGCTCACTTGCGACGACGCCAACCTTGATGCGATCCGTTCGTTTGTCGCTCAGCGGCCCGCCGGTGCGCCAGGCGGCGACTGAAAACTACGCGCTCGCGAGTACGACAGCTTCGAGACGTTCGAGGGTTGCCTCAAGGTTCGCGGGATGCCGATCGGGCCATCCCATGCGCTCGATCAGCCATGGCGAGATCGCCGTCGACCAATCGAAGGTCTCCGTGACACGCGTGCCGCCGTCGACCGGCTCCAGCTCGTAGCGCCAGCGATGCTTGCCATAGTGGGCCCAGGCAATGAGGCGGTTCTCCTCGAACTCAACGACCTTCGATGCCATCCGGTAGGGCACGCCGAGCTTCATGTTCATCCGGAACTTGGAGCCCATCTCCAGACGGTCGGGCCCCTCGATCACTCCGCGGATCGAGTCGGACCCATCGATCTTCTGCTGACCGGCCGGGCTGGCGACAATCGCGAAGATGTCTTCCGGCGAGGCATCAATCACACGACTACGGGACACGCTGCGGCTCATGCTGCATCCTCGCAGGATTCGCGGCAGCCACCAAGGCGTGGGCCAACGATCCGTCTCGTGGCGTATTCACATTCCCCAGTAGCCACGGACGCCAGGAACGTGGTTGCGAATGCGCCCGTCGCCGTCGAGCAGCACGACGTGGGTGGTCTCTAGGAAACCGGCCTGGGTCTCGACCAATCCATCCCACATAACGAGATCGCCCGCGTCGCGAAACTGGTTGATCGAATCGACCTTGTAACGACCATGTGAGGCCAGCGAGTCGACGTAGAGCTCGCGAATCTGGTCGCCCCCGACTGCTAGCCGCGAGTACGAGACGATCATCGCGTCATGGGAATACAGGCCGACGAGCTCGTCCAAGTCGCCCCGCTCCATCGCACGACCGAATCGCTCGACCAGTTCTCTCCCTGTCTCCGCCACTCTCGGCCCCTTCGACAGTCGAAATGTATCTCAGTGTGCAGCGGGGAATTCGGCGCTGGAGAACCAGAATCTTCTTCGCCATCAGCAGATCGAGAAACGACCCCAGACGCTCGCTTCGACTGGCGCCGTTGCCGTCATCCGATATTCACGACCGCTAAAGGCCTAGGTCGGCCCGTCGTCATTGCCGATGATGCCGATGCCAACGCCGAAGAAGAACTGGTTATCGAACTCGGCGTTCTCAGAGATATTTGAGAAAGCCAGCAGGACCCACTCGCCGAACAACGCGTCGACCTCAGCGACCGTGTCTCCGATGATCGTCAGGTCGATGAACTCCTGCGTCGATCCCGGAAGGAATGTCAGACTTCCGGACGCTGCGATGTAGTCAACGTTCGCGGTCGCGATGCCGACACCGCCAGTATCCAGTGTCTGCCAATCGATCGTAATGGGTTCAGAACTGGCGATATCGAGATTCACCGGGACCGGGAGGATGCTGATT
Organism: Acidimicrobiales bacterium; assembly: GCA_047638695.1. Classification (GTDB taxonomy): domain Bacteria; phylum Actinomycetota; class Acidimicrobiia; order Acidimicrobiales; family SZUA-35; genus JAHECQ01. The sequence continues at coordinate 3,984 of JBLINY010000154.1, forward strand.
CCGGTGTCTCCCTCCGAGGCGAACGAGAAGAACGGTTGCAAGATGGGCTGACGATCCGCTTCGATCCCCCCGATGTCGTATTCGGTCGCCGATGCCAAACCATCGGCATCCTGGACACTGGAGTCGAAAACATCGGTGCCGTGCCCACCGAGCAGCGCACAGCGATCTCCGGCGTAGCCAAAGGGTGCAGGCATATAGGCGCTGTCGGGACTCGGTTCGAAGCGCGGATCGACGCTGACCTGTCCGGGCATCCCTCCAGGCTGACCGGGAAACTTTACGTTGCACGAACCGGAGGTGTTGGTCAGGCCGTGGACACCGGTGTCGCTGATGACGCGGGCAACATTCCATATAGAGGTCGAGGCATCGGAGTCCATCGCGGGCTGATCGTTGTCCGCGAATGTGACTCCGACAATGTTGATGTTCGCGGTGTCGATTGCAGTGACCACTCCATCACCGACCCCCGTTGAGTTCGACAACACCATCGCGGCGCGGATATCGACATCGGCCGCGCCAGAAGCAAAGACGACACCTCGTCCCCCGGTGTTCGCCAGGAATCCGATCTGCACCGCGGTGAGTGTGCCGCCCGCTACCGCGATGCCACTGCCGGTCCCGGTCGCGGTGTTGCGACTGAGCTCATTGCAGTACCGCTCAAAGCCGAGATCGGCCACTCCGCCGACGCACGAGAAGCCCTCCGTCAGATTGACCACACCGCTAGACACGACGTAGATGCCACCACCATCGGACGCGTCGTTGTCCTCGATGTGGACCGTGTCGAGATTGGACGTTCCGCTCGAGTAGACGCCACCACCAAACGTGCCTGCAGTGTTGTTGTCGATCAGTACCGGGTCGACCGTCGGTGTGCCGCCGTCGGCGTCAAGCGACGCAGGAAAGAGCACCGCCACACCCCCGGCAACCCCAGCCGCGGTGTTGCCGACGATGGACGACCCGGAGTTGAGATCGGCGAGTGCTCCCCCAGAGACCATGATCCCCCCACCGTTGACGGTCGCAGTATTGGACGTCACCAAAGCGCCGTCGTTGACCTCGATCTCCGAGCCGGCAGCACCAACCCACGCGCCCGCTCCGTATTCGGCGGTGTTGCTACCGATAGCGGAGCCGCTGTTGAAAACGGATATCGACCCGTTGGTGGCGTAGATGCCGCCGCCCTGACCCGTTCCCGCTGAGTTCGACAGGACATTCGTACCCGCGTCGACTGCGGTCAAGTTGGAGTCGTCAAGATAGACGCCGCCGCCCTGGTCCGTTGCGGTGTTCGTGAACACGTCGGCGTTGGACGACATATCGATCGTCGCGTTGTTCTGGGCGTAGATCCCTCCGCCGTCCAGGGCGTTGTTGTTGTCGATGTCGTCAGGACCGTTCATCACCAGCAGTCCGTCGTCGATAAACACGCCGCCGCCACCGAAGGACGACGAGTTGTTCTGGATCTGGCTGTTGTTGATCTGCGTCAGAGACGACGTGGAACCGATGATGCGAGCACCGCCGCCGCCAGTCGTGGTTGACGGGTTGTTGCCACTTTGCACTACCGCGGCATCGAGGGTGACGTCGGCGCCGCTCTCCACCTCGAGCGTGCCTTCCGCGCTGTTGCCGCCTTGGACGGTGATTCGCTCGATGCGAACCTGCGCACCGCTCGTCACTTCCAGCACCGCATCAACCGTCGAGCCGGCCGCGAGGGTCAGCACGACGTTGCTCGCCGCCCCGCTGACGGTCGGCCCACACAGGTTAGTTCCCTGTTCGAGGTCGAGATTCTTGGAGATGTTGAAGTTCACGTTGGCAGCTTGAGCCGAGTGCGTACCTGGTGAGATGAAGATCGTCGAGCCGGCCGGAGCGAGGGTGATCGCGTCCTCGATCGTGTTGAAGGCGCAGCTCACACCGTCGGTGCCGGCAACGGCGCTGTTGGTGCCGACCGGGTTGACCCGGTAGTTGGCCACGCCACCCGACACCGTGCCAGGAGAGAGGTCTTCCTGCTCAAGCACGAAGTTGTTGTCCGTACTCGCCGTGCCGGGCGTCCATCCGTTCCAGGTGATGGATGGGTTCGACCAGACTGGGCGCCTCGTGCAGCAGGTGTTGGAGTTGCGGGCCATGATCGTGCGCTGGTTGGTGCTCGCGTCGACGTAGCCGTTGTCGACGGTGTAGGTCGTGCAACCGCCACCGGTGACGTCGTGACCTGCACACTGGTTGTGCCCAAGTTCGTGGGGGAAGGTCAGCGCCGTGGTCGTCGCGCAGCTTCGTTTGGTGATGTTGTACGCGTCGTTTTCCGCCGGGTTCGCGCTCGTCGGGAAGAGCGCCGTGCCGCAGAGTGTGCCGCCACTGGAGCCGAACATCGTGCGATCGAACAGGAGCACCACAAAGTCGGCGAAGTTCGCGTCGCGGACCGTGTGGATGGCGTCGAAGGTCCCGTCGGTCTTGTTGGCCAGCTGGGTCTTGTAGGTATTCCCCGTCGAGGTCGTCGGGGTGTAGCCCGTGGCGTAGACGTTGGTGAGCGTGAAGTTCTGGGGCGCCTCGGCCCCGCTGTTCAGGAAGGTCACGTTCGAGAGGTTGATGTTGAGGATCGCGAGGTCGACCGCAGCCTGGTGGCTCCCGAGGGCAGTCGCGACCTCGGCGTCGTAGGCGACCATTACATCGATGTTCGGCGCGGCGATGGTGTCCTCGGTCAGGTCGCCGCCGTCATCTTCGGAGAGACCAAGTTCGGCTCCGGTCAAACCACTCGGACCGTTGTCGACCACCGGTCCCATGTCCCAGGCTTCAGGGTCGCCATCAAAGTCGCGACCCACCTCGAAGAGGAGGTGGTCGCCGTTACCCAGCGGGATCATCTCATAGGCGGTGTCGCCGTGCCACCAACCGCCGTAAACACGGTCGTCGATCATCGTCACGACACCGAAGGGATTGCCGTCGGCGCCCACGGCCGGCACGGAGCTCCACATCGTCGAGTTCAGCTGACCCTGACTCGGTGCCACTGCGGTCACCATCTCCAGCGAGACGTCGTCGAAGAGCTGCACTGTGACCGACTCCGCAGCGAGATCGCTCGAAAGGTCAGGCACCGCGAGGGTCACGACGCGCGCCCGTGCGGCGGAGTCAATCTCCTCTTGCACCGCGGCGGTGAACTGGATGCCTTCCGCCAAGACGGCACCGAGTGGCGCGGCGTCGACGAACGAAATTGTCGACGATGTTCCCGGCGCGGCGTTCGCGTATGAGACCGGGGCGGTCGCGCCCTCCGCCGGCTGCGCGTCGAAAACGGGGCCGGCATCGCCGTCAGCGTCAGCGTCAGGTTCGGTGACAATCGTCGGCACGCCGGTCGACTGGGGAACGATGGGCGGGCCGGGGACGGTGTCGTCGCTGGCTGCGGCCGCCGCGTCTTCGAGCACATCGTTCTGAGCTGCGGCTTGCTCGTGGGAATCGGGGCCGGTCGGTGCCACATCATCGGCACCGGCCGTATCGCCGGACGCGTCATCGTCGCTCGGGGCAGCGGGGGGTCGGTCAGCCGGAGTGCTGTCGGCGTCCTGCGAACTCGCCGGGCTCGCGGTCAGCGTCAGCGACGCGAGCATCGCAAGAACCGCCAAAACAGTTGTCGCTCGGTATGAGCTCCGCTTCTTCATCTCTTCCCCAACGTCCTCGCCGCGCCAACGCAACGTTTTCTTGTGCTGGATTGTCCCAACCACTGACTCAACCAAGATTCACCACGGTGCGTGGTTTTGACTGAGCCGTTTCCTGCAACCGTAAGAGACTGTGCACCGACCCGGTCACTTTGCGCAAGTCTAAGGCGCGGCGTCAATACTCAGGGACCGGGTTCCGCGTGGTTTTGGCGCCAACCGGGGAACCGGAGCGACGACGGTACCGTCAGACAAGTATGCCAACGATTCCTGTTCGACTCATCCTTTCCTCGCTCGCGATTCTCGGTCTTCTCGCGACCGCGTGTGGCGACGACTCGACCACCGACGCCGGCGTGACCACCTCGACGACCACGACGGCTCCCGCCTCACCGAGCACGGAGCCGGGCGGTCCACCCGACCTCGCGTCTATAGAGGCCTTGATCAGCTGCGGGGACGCCGTCTTCATCTTCGCCTCCCCCGATGACCGGACACTGGTCCGCATCGACATCCCGGGCGCGCTTGCCGACATCGAGGGTGTCGATGGCCGCTTCGAACGCAGCTACGACCTTGCCGACCCAACGTCGGCAGCCACGGCGACCCTTGAAAGTGGATCTGGTCTCGGGTCGAGTGCCTGTAACGACATCCAGAGCCGCGACTTCGCGATCGAAGTTTCCGAAACCGCGACGGCCGGGTCCGTTTCGTTGAGCGTCGAGGATGTGCCCGCGGGACCGCTCAAAGTCTGTGAGACCGGCTTTGACGCAACCCTCACCATCGAAGACGTGCAATTCCCCGTCGGCGACGCCGAGCTCGACCTTCGCTCTCTCACGCTGTCCGGGGCGATCGGGTGGTGTCCCGGCTGAGTCGGAGACTCGTTTCTCTCGTCGTTTCAGTGGTGTCTGGGGCGGGACTTGACCCCGCACGGTCGTGAAAGCAACGGATTCTGACTTCCAACAGGACCGTTCTCCGAAGTCACGAGGTATCCCAGAGACGTGTAGACGAAACGGCGCCGCCTCTGCGAATGCGCGCTGCCACCCGTGACTAGATCAAGCCATGAATCGATCGCTCGCGAACGCATGGGACGACTCAGCCGTCGAGTGGATCGCATGGGCGCGCACCCCAGGTCACGATTCGTACTGGACCTTTCACCGTCAACAATTTGTCGATCAGGTCGCTGCTGCCAATAGCGGGCGACGCCGCTGATGTTGCCGTCGGGTTCATGTCCTTCCACGACCTTGACCGGCTCGAACCTGCGATCGCAGAGGGCAGACGGGTGCTTCGGCCGGACGGCCGACTTCACCTTGCGATCGTCCATCCCGCCAGCTCGGCAGGCAGCTGGCGAGAGAGTAAAGGCGCAACGGGCGAACCTCCGACATTCGTGATCGACGGCTCGTACATGCAGTCACGCCGAGACGCCGACGAGGTCGAACGCGATGGACTGACGATGACGTTTCATGGCACGCACCGGCCGCTCTCGATGTACACGAACCTCCTCACAGAGAACGTGCTCATCAGCGAACGCCTTGACGAAATCACCGATCCCGACCCGACAAGCGAGTGGTATCGAATCCCGCTCTTCCTCCACCTCATTGCCCGTCGGGTCTGAGTAGGTCGAGTCCACTCGAGCCGGGGACGAGCGACTCGGCGTGCGCTCGTCGTTCCAGCAGTGCCCGGGGCGGGACTTGAACCCGCACGCTCGTGAAAGCAACGGATTTTGAGTCCGTCGTGTCTGCCAATTCCACCACCCGGGCCTGGAAGTGTCCGCTCAGCGTAACCTCCTCTGGAT
>JBLINY010000155.1:0-9332 GCA_047638695.1 Acidimicrobiales bacterium
ACACACCAAACCCGACAACACCCGGGGGCGCGGCCCTACACCCCAGTTGCGCGCCCACCAGCGACCCGAGTTCGTCGCCGGTGAGCAATCGCCAAGATGCCCCATTGGGCACGGCGACGGCGAGCCGGTCGGCGTCGGGGTCATTGGCCAGCGCCACATCAGCCGAGATCGAGCTGGCGAGGGCCAAGAGGGGCTCGACCACACCGGTCTCTTCTGGATTCGGGAAGGGAGCTGTCGGGAAGTCGGGGTCGGGGTCGGCCTGAGATCCAACAACCGCCGGCAAATCGAATCCTGCGCGTTCGAATGCCCGCCGGAGAGTGTCGCCACCAACGCCATGCAGCGGCGTATAGGCCACCGTCAGGGTTCGGTCGCCCGAACCAGCCAATCGAGAATCAACAATCCCAGAATCAACCGATCCAGAATGGGCCGATCCAGAATCAACCGATCCAGAATGAGTAGGGCGGAGCAGACCGGTGATGGCGTCGAGGTAAGCCTCGACGAGTGAGTCGGCGGCTACAGCGATGGCCGAGTCATCGGCAGCGGCGAGGTCGTCGTCGCGCAGCAGCGGCGTGCGCATCATGACATCGGCGATAGCCGAATCGATCGGTTCAATTAGCTGGGTGCCACCGCGCCAATACACCTTGTAGCCGTTGTCCTGACGAGGATTGTGACTGGCGGTCACCATCACCCCGGCCGATGCCCCGAGGTGTTTGACCGAGAACGCCAACAGCGGGGTTGGGACAACGTCAGCGAACAGCGTGCAACGAATGCCTCGTGCCGCCAGTACGCGAGCGGTGTCATTGGCGAAGGCCCGACTGCCGTGGCGGGCATCGAACCCAACAACAACATGGGGGTCGTCCGGACCCTGATGATCGATGATGCCCTGGTGGTCGAGAATGACCTGAGCGAGAGCAGCCGCCACGACGCGAACCAACACCCGATTCATGCTCGCCGGGCCAGGACCCATAGGGCCTCGCAACCCCGCCGTCCCGAATGCCAGTCGCCTGCCAAACAACCGGGTGAGCTCGCTGCCATCGCCGTCGAGCAGCGCTCGGGTTGCCTGCCTCGCGGCCGCATCTGGGTCGACGGCAAGCCAAGCCAAGGCCAGCACCCGCGGGTCGGGCTCCTCCATTGACTCCCCGGGCATACGATCCATCGACTGGAATCTACTGGTCACGCAAGGGTGAAGTTACTGCCGCCTCGCAATGCGCCGCCTAGCAATGCGCCGTTTGGCCGCGGCCGGTGTCTCGGCTTGCTCGCCACGCTCAAGAGCGTCTTTCCGTACCAACTTCACGGGCACACCGATGGCGTCACCGGCTGGCAAGAGGTCGGGCGTGTACAACGCGATCTTCTGCGTCGCCGCAACCCGACCTCCTTCCAGGTCAAGATCTCGAGCGTTCGTCCCGCGCGTCGGCACCACCGTGCGACCTTCGACCCACTCGAGGTCCCACCACCACTTCTTGATTGGATTGATCGATCCGTTCCCCACTTTGTCGTCGAGCTTGGCAATCCATGATCGAGCGAAAGGAAGTTTGATGGCCGCCCACAGGAAAACCCGCTCGGAAAGTACTCCTTCGATGTTGTAGGGACAGGTCTTCATGCACCGTCCGCAAGCCGCGCCCTTCAGGTTCCCGAGTCGATACTTGGTGCACTTTTCGACATCGGGCTTCCACGTCTCGTACCCGTTGAACATGATCTTGTCGCCGAACGGAATGGCGGCCGGCGGGCACTCGCGAGCGCACTTCGTGCACTTGGTGCAAAAGTCCTGGAGACCAAAGTCGATCGGTCGGTCGGCGGTCAGCGGCATGTCGGTGGTAACCACAACCGACTTGAAACGAGGGCCGACGAACGGGTTGAGCACCAGCTCGCCGATGCGACTCATCTCTCCGAGTCCGGCTTGAAGGACCAGTGGAATGTGCAACACATCGGAGTCGCGGTTTGTCTGACTCCTCGCTCCGTAGCCCAACGAACGGATGTGTTCGGCCAGAATGCCGGCGATCTGAGCTCCCCGCATGTAGGCCCGCATCGACTGTGCGCCGCTCACCCAGTCGTCGCCGCTGGCTCCCTCCATCGTCTCGTAACCCTGGTCGAGCAAGATCACGATGGCATTGCGGTGATACGGCTCTTGACCTCTCCGTTGCCTTTGTGCGAGTACCAGGCGTAGGTGGGCACTTCGCACACGCCAACCATGTCGCCACCGAGGTGGTGGGCCAGAGCTTTCACCGCGTCTGCGTTGCCATCAAGATTCGTCGCCGCCGGATCGACCGAGTCCGCCACGTCGCCGTCTTGGTACTGCGCCATGGCGCCGATCTGATGAACGTATGCCTGGGCTTGCGGCGTCTTGAAAGCGAAGACCTTGACATCCTTCTGAAACTTGGGTCCGAGGTCGCCGTTGGCCGCCCGCGGGAACCCGCCGCCGCGCACGGGAACTCGCTGGACCTCATCATCGATGATCAACGTGGTCGGTTCGTCGACTCGGGTGATCTTCTCCATCGGATAACGGCCCATACGGAGGGGTCGATGGTCGCCGTTGAGGCGCCCAATGGCCGCTCGGGTGCCGCCGAGCCCGATGTACCACGCGGGGCTTTGGGTCGCCGACCCCGTCAGGAACCACCGCGGTACCCACCATGTCGGCGTCAAGAAAGTAGAGGCCGGCCTTGATGTTGTTCGACCGTTCGGTCAGGTCATCGGGGATCGGCGCCTCCGGCGCCTTCTCTCCCGTCCGTTGCTGATTGAACATCTCGACATACAGCTGATAGGCGCTGTTCGCCGACGTCGGTCCCGGGGCCGTTGGCTCCGTTGGTCGACGCCGCGATCGATCAAGTCCGAGCGGGGCCGCGTTTGGCGAGCTGAGCCGGGGAAGCCGCTCGAGCGGATAGGGACCGAGGTGAACCGGTCGCTTCTTGTTGGTGAAGAGACGCATGGTCGAGTCAGCCCCCGTGCTTTCCGATGTCCCAGCCAGCGGAAGCCAGCACCGTGCTGCCGAAAGCGGCCGGCGATTCGTCATCCATCCCGAAACACCGCTGCGCCCAGTGGTTGGAACGCCGGCAGCAGGCCGGGCACACGAGCCATGGTGAACATCGAGTTGGGAACAAAACCCATCACCTGTTCGACCATTGCAAACCCTTCCTCGTTCTCGGCGAACGTCTCGCGGGCACGGGGTTCGATGCGGGCCATAGCGACAATCCTCCCAACAGTCGCCATCTCGCACAACAAGTTGCGACACTGTCGCCGTGGCAAACGACGAACTCGATCAGGGCGTGCGGGCAATGCAGATGCGCGGCGGTACATCGAAAGGCCTATTTTTCGTTGCCGACGATCTACCGACCGACGTCGTTTCACGGGATGCATTTCTGTTGGGCGTCATGGGGTCGCCGGACGAGCGACAAATCGATGGGGTTGGGGGCGGCCACCCCCTCACCAGCAAGGTGGCGGTTGTGTGTGCCTCTGCCGCCGCCGAGGCCGATCTCGACTATCTGTTCCTACAGGTCTCGGTCGACGAGGCTTTGGTGAGCGATCGTCAGAACTGCGGGAACATGCTGGCCGGTGTCGCTCCGTTCGCTCTCGAGCGTGGCCTCGTCGCCATGCCGTCGGGAGACCACGCTGAACTCACCATTCGACTGTTGAACACGGGGGGCATTGCTACCGCCACCGTTCAGCTACAACAAGGTCGAGTGACGTATTCCGGCGATACATCGATCTCGGGTGTACCCGGCACGGCGGCTGCCATCCGCCTCGACTTCGATGACACGGCGGGCTCGTCGTGCGGTGCCCTCCTACCGACGGGCAACGTGGTCGACACCATCCAGGGCGTCGACGTAACGCTGATCGACAACGGGATGCCGGTCGTCGTAATGCGGGCCGCGGCTATGGGAGTGACCGGCACCGAATCGCCGGCCGAGCTGGAAGCAAACGCCCCGTTACGACAGAAACTCGAAGCCATCCGGCTGGAAGCCGGACCCTTGATGGGCCTGGGTGACGTTGCCGACACAACCGTCCCCAAACTGACCATGGTCTCGGCTCCGGTGGCCGGAGGTGCGGTGAACACACGAACCTTCATCCCCCACCGCTGTCACGATGCCATCGGGGTACTCGGTGCGGTCAGTGTGGCCACCGCCTGTCGACTGCCCGGATCCCCCGGGCACCAGATTGCAGCCGTCAACGAGAGCGGCGAGAACGTCGTAGTCGAGCACCCGACGGGCATGTTCGAAGCCGCCATCACCTTGCGATTCGAGGGCGATCAGCCGATTGCTGAACGGTCAGGCATTATCCGCACCGCCCGCAAGTTGATGGACGGTGTCGTTTTTCCAGCAACTGAGCTTTTTCCCAGCAACTGAGCTTTTTCCAGCAACTGAGCTTTCCGCAACGATTGAGTCTTTAGAGGAACGTATGAGCACACCAAACCCCCCACACGACGAGCTCCTGGTTCCAGATGTTCCGGGGCCGATTCCCGCCGCGTCGACGCCAACTGCGTTCACGCCGCCTCCGGATGCCTGCGATGCCCACTGCCACGTCTTCGGCCCAGGAGCTCAGTTTCCCTACTCCCCCACTCGCTCCTATACCCCGCCTGACTCCGGCATCGACGAGTTCGAGAAGCTTCAAAGCCGGCTGGGTCTGAGTCGCGCCGTGTTCGTGCAGGCCAGCTGCCACGGCACCGACAACACCGCCATGCTCGACGCTATGCAGCGAGGCAAGGGTCGCTATGCAGGCGTTGCCATGATCGATGAGTCGTTCACCGACGCCGAGTTGGAGGCGCTCACCGAGGCGGGCGTCCGCGGCACGCGTTTCAACTTCGTCGCTCATCTGGGCGGTGCGCCCGACCTCGACGTCTTCTGGCGGCTCGTCCATCGCGTCAGCGCCCTCGACTGGCATATCGTCCTGCACTTCGACGCTAAAGACCTGCCTTCCTACGCCGACCTGCTCGACGCCATGGCGGTGCCGTACGTCATTGACCACATGGCCCGGGTGCCGGCCGAACTTGGCACCAACCAAGAGGCGTTCCGGTATCTGCTCGATCTGGTGCAGCGTGACGAACGATGCTGGGTGAAGATCTCGGGCGCCGAACGGCTGACGGCCGGCAAGGTGGCGCCATTCGACGATGTCGTCCCGTTCGCCCAGGCGCTGATCGCGGCCGCCCCCGACCGCATGCTCTGGGGCACCGACTGGCCCCATCCCAACATGGCCGTGATGCCGGACGAGGGTCATCTTCTCGACCTTCTGGCCGCCTACGCCCCCGACGAAGCGACCCGCAATCAGATTCTGGTGACGAACCCCGCCAAGTTGTACGACTTCTCGTAAGTAGACGAGCCAAGCGAGCCCACGAAAGAAGCTCGTCGGGTAATCTCGCTAGAGAATGAGCGCGTCGAGTCGGGGGAACACTCGACGGGTGTTGCCCTCGAAGATCTTCGTGCGCTCATCGCCGGTGAGGTCGGCGTTCTCGATGTAGCGCTTGGTGTCGTCGTAGAAGTGGCCCGACTCGGGGTCGATGCCACGCACGGCACCGACCATCTCTGAAGCAAACAGAATGTTGTCGATCGGCACAACCTTGGTGAGCAGGTCGATTCCCGGTTGGTGATAGACGCAGGTGTCGAACCAGATGTTGTTCATCAGTTGCTCAACCGTGCTGAATACGCCGCCCTCGGCTGCGAGCGAACCCTTCGTCTTGGCCACGCTGTCTTCGGCCATGCCCTTGAATCGCCCCCAGTGATAGGGCACGGCTCCCCCACCGTGGGGCACGATCCAACGCATTTTTGGGAAGCGGTTGAAGATCCCGGAGGTCATGGCCTGCATGAAGGCGGTGGTGTCGGCACCGAGATAGTGCGAGCCAGTGGCATGAAAGTTGTCGTTGCAGGTGGCGCTCACGTGCACCATGGCGGGGACGTCCAGTTCGACCATGGTGTCGTAAAGGGGAAACCAAGCTTCGTCATCAAGTGGCGGGCCGGTCCAGAACCCGCCCGACGGATCGGGGTTGAGATTGCATCCGATGAAGCCCAGGTCTTCAACGCACCGGCGCAGTTCGGCAACGCTGTTGGCCACGCTCACGTCCACCGACGCCGCTGGGGTCTGAGGCAGAGCACAGACGGGCGCGAAGTTCTGCGGATAGAGATCACACACCCGCTTCACGAGGTCGTTGGTGTGTTGGGTCCAGAACTTCGATGTGTGCTCGTTGCCGATGTGATGACCCATCCATGAAGCTCGGGGCGAGAAGATCGTGAGGTCGGTGCCACGCTCACGCTGTAACCGCAGCTGGGCTCCCTCGAGGCTTTCGCGAATCTCGTCGTCGCTCACAACGATCTCGCCTGCCTGCCCTACATGGGCGGGGTCGTCGAGGAGGGCTGCTTTTTGTGCGTCGCGATACTCGCCAACGGCGGGCGGTGTGGTGGTGTAATGCCCGTGGCAGTCGATGATCATCGGCCGGCGCCTTGGCTGCGCTCGTTCGGCGACGACACTTGGTTCAGCCGTCGCTCCATCTGGTCGATCGTTGCCATCACCGGCAGGCACTGCTGGACGCTGGCGTTCGGCTCGCGCCCGGTGGCGATGGCGGCGAAGAACTCGCGATCTTGAGCTTCGATACCGTCGGTGATGTCATTGCCGTCAGGGCCGACAACGGTGCCGCTGAGGTCAACGGCGTCTTCATTTCCGTCGACCAGTTCGTCGTAGCGAGCGATGTAGGTGCCGTTGTCGCAGATGTAGCGGAAGAAGGTGCCGAGCGGGCCGTCGTTGTTAAAACTCAACGACAGCGTGCAGAGCTGATCTGTCTCGCTCCGTAGACCGATCGACATGTCCATAGCGATCCCGAGCTCGGGGTGGATCGGCCCCTGTTGGGCCCACGCAGCAGCAGTAGGCATCCCGGTCTGATGCTGGAAGAGATCGACGGTGTGACACGAGTGGTGCCACAACAAATGATCGGTCCAAGTGCGCGGTTTCCCCAGTGCATTCTTGTTCTCGCGGCGGAAGAAAAACGTGTCGACCACGAGGTGTTGCAGGGTGAGCTCGCCGCGGTCTATCCGGTTCTTCATCCACTGATGGCTCGGATTGAAGCGGCGGGTGTGGCACACCATCGCCGTGAGGCCGGTGCGTTTCTGGGCGGCAACGAGTGCCTCTGCGTCGGCAAGCGAGTCGCTCATCGGGATCTCAACCAGCACATGCTTGCCGGCATCCAACACCTGAATTGCCTGTGCTGCATGCAGTTGGGTTGGCGTCGCGAGTACCGCTGCTTCTACGCCATCTTGGGCCAAACATTCGGCCAGATCGGTCGACCAGTGTGTGGCACCAAGTTCGGTGGCGAAGGCCTCGGTGTCAGCGGCGTTGCCGCCAGCGACCGAGACGATTTCGACATCGTTGATTCGACCCAATGCGGCCGCATGTTTCTGGGCGATGGCACCTTCGCCTGCAAGCACGATCTTCATACGATTCTCCTATCAGCGATCTTGGTCGCAGCCGCGACGGACGGGTCAGCGATTCGCCTGGTCAGAATAAGAACAGTGGACCGACACCAACGCCTGTCGCCCGGTTGCCGTTACCGCCAGGGCTCGTCGCAACGCCGCAGCGAGCTCGGTCGGGTCATCAACGTGCTCGCCGTGCCCGCCGTAGGCCTCCACCAGTTTGGGGTAGTCGGGCGCCGGCTCCAACGAGCTCAGCGGCATCTTGGCCGCGGTCGCCGCTCGCCCCTCGGGGTACACGGCGATCGTTGCTCGTCGAACGGCATTCCAGACTCGATTGTCGGCAACCACCATGAGCAAGCCCAGCCCGAGTGCAGCCGCTGTGTGGTGACATGCCGCCGGATTGGCGAACACATACGAACCGTCGCCCGTGCACGCGACGACCTGGCGTTTGTTACCGGCCCGCTTGTTGGCGAGCGCGATGCCAAGGGCCGCCGGCACACCCCAGCCCAGACCTGCGCTGATGGCAGGTCCGAAGTATGAGTCGTGTTGTGTGAAGTCCATCGTCGCCGGGGCAAGACCCAACTCGTTCACGACAATGGCGTCGGGGCCCACCGTCTCGCCGATCACCCGACTCATGAACTCCGGTGACATCGCTGCGCCGTCTCCGGCGAAGGCGCCGGCAGCCCGCTCACGGGTTCGGCGAACAGCCAGCTCGGGCACCAGTGCTTGGCGTCGACCGTCAACAAGATCCGGATCCGCCACCAGTTTGAGACCGGCATGAATCGCGGTGAGGGCCGGCGCGACCGAGCTGGTGATCATGAGATCGGCAGGGAACGACCGCGCTGGTGTGTCGTTGAACAACGGATCGGGACCAAGCTGGATCACTCGGGCGCCGTCTCTCAGCGGCATCGATGCGGGCATCCACGGCACAAGCGTGTCGAGACTGATCACCAGGTCGGCTCGAGCAAGCTCGGCTTTTGGGCTCTCACCGGCGAAAAACGGGTGAGTCGTGCTGATCACCGGACTGGTGCGCCAGAACTGGCAAACAGGCACGGCGAACTCCTCGGCCAAGGCAGAGACCGCAGCAAAAATGGCCTCGTCGCCGCCCGACGCAACGATGAGCGGATGTTCGGCTTCGGCCAGCATCGCCACCGCCTCGGCGATGGCGACCGGATCGGGATGGGGAGCGGACGGAATAGTCACACCCGACACAAGGTCGGCCGCCACATCAGTTGGCCAACGCTCGGCCAAAACTTCTCGAGGCAACGAGAGGTAGGTGGGACCCTTCGGTTCGGCCTGGGCAATCGACAGCGCGCGATCGACGAGATCAACGACCTGTTCACCCGCCACCAACTCGTGGTCCCACTTCACGAACTCGCGCACCATGCCGCCCTGGTCGAACATCTCCTGGCCCCAGTGGATTGGAGCGTTACGCGAGCCCACTCGGCCGTGCTCGGTCAGCGGCGTGCGGCCGGACGTAAACAACATCGGCACTCGGCCCTTGCTGGCATTGATTATCCCCATCACCGCGTTGGCCAGACCCACATTGACGTGCACCATCGCCGCCTGCGGTTTGCCGGTGGCGAGGTAGTACCCGTAGGCCATTCCTGTAGTGAGCGTCTCGTGAATGATCTCGACCGCCTCAGGCACATCGAGGCCGTCGGCCTCGGCACGAGCTAATGCCTCGATGATCGGAGCAAAATCAGTGCCGGCGTTCCCGAACAAGAAGTCAACGCCCCGGGCCTTTAGGGCCAGGAGGTAGGCCTCAGCCACGGTCTCGGGAATTGTCGCCACTGTTTCGCTCGTCGTTGCCACCGGCCCAGTCGAGCACATCGGCCACAGAAATGGCAGAGTTCCAACATGAGCACTGATACCACCAGCTGGGAGCGCGTCCGTTACGAGGTGCCGGCCGATCGCGTAGCCCGCATAACCCTGGCCCGCCCTGAG
>JBLINY010000156.1:0-9257 GCA_047638695.1 Acidimicrobiales bacterium
AGTTGGGACCATCTGTACTCGAGACAGCGGTTCATTCGCGGATCACTTGACCCGCCGCGCGGTGTTTCGGAGTGGAGCTGATGGGAATCGAACCCACGACATCCTGCTTGCAAAGCAGAATCAGGCACATGCCGTGACCAGCGCCTTCTTGATGAAGCAGCAGGTCAGCACTGGTTTCGTGTGCCCGTAGGATCCCAACGCTTCTCGACGTTGTGCAGTATCTGGTGCCCCTGAGGTGCCCCCAAGAGGACTGTCGAGCGAGGCGAGACTAAGGGCGCTAGTTCGGTCATGGGCGAGCGGATCGACAGGCGCGAAGCTATGAACAGCCCCACCCGTAGGGATCGCCACAAAACTCCTCGACGGACTGCGCTCCACCGACCGCGATGCCAAGACCAACGACGATGAGAGCGAGGCCGATGAGCCATGTGCGTGAGCCGAGGTAGTGCAAGACGGCCATCCCTCCCGCGCCTACGACTGCTGCGCCTAGAGCGATTCCGCCCCCTGGGTATACAAAGCCGTCCCGTCCGCCGATCTGAAGGCCATCGCCTACATTGGCGATTCCGACGAAGAAGGCGATCACGGCTGCGACTAAAAGGAGCGGCACGAACCTCCCAACTGTGTAACCGGCCTTCGTGAGCCAATCACTGGAGTCCTCGCCGCCCGACCTCACCGTTGAGTGAACGCGTTTCGCGCGCTGTTGCCTGATGAAGTCCTCGCGCCCCGTCCTCACCGTTGACTGAACGCGTTTTGCCAGCTGTTGCCGGATGGAGTCCTCTCGCTGTTGGCGGGTGGGCGGCGAACAGGTCCAGCAGACCCCACCTGTGGTCTCGACTTGGCTGCTCAGCAGACCGCATTCCGCGCACTTGTACCAGGCCATTACGGCCGGCCGAGTTGGTGACAAATGCGCGGGGTTACTCGAACGTTGATGGGCCGTGGCACGTTGGCAATTCTTCACTATGAGATCTCCGACCGCAATCGCGCTAACGATCGTGGGTGGTGATCGATGCGCGGAACGGACCGTTGGTCGCCTATCGAACGGTCGGCGGAGCCATCAACCTGGCGCTGGGTGCGTCTCCCTTAAAGGGGGAGAGACGCGTCCCGTCTGCGCTCGACTTCCTCGAGTTTGTCGGCCTTGAGCCATCGGCGGATGGTGGCTTGTGAGAGGTGGAACGGCGGGCGGCCTCAGCCAACGTCACAGTCGGTCCGGCGGTCATGGCGTCGCCTCACAGCGATGAGGTTGGAGAAGCTCGGCCCACACTACGAACTCGTCGCTCGGGTCGGCGGGACATGTGCCACCCGGCAAACAGAGGCTGAGAAGGTCGGAAAGTTCACCCGGCGAGAGTTCGCCGGGCTCTGCAGTGACCGGGGGATTCGCCATACCGTATCTGTCGGTCAGGCCGTCCCGATTGAGTTCGGCTGTCGCCTGGATGTCGGTCCGATTGAGTCCGACCGCCTCACGGCAGTTTGCCTCGGCCGTAAGCTCATTTTGAGTGCGCTGCTCCCCGGCCACGTTCCACAATCCGACTGCGCAGACGGCCAGGGCAAGAGCGGCAGCAACAGCGGCGACGGAGCGAGTCATCTGATGGATCATCCGGCGGCCAGCTCGGCGTCAAGGGCGACGGTGGAGCGGTACCAGCGCCAACCTCGAGCGGTGGGTATGGCTCCGGCGTTGAGGCGAACAGTCATGCATGCGAACGTACTGCAACGGCCAGGATCGCGCCGAGCGATCGAGGCACTGGCGGGTTGGCGTGGGTGCGTCCCCCTATAGGGGGGGACGCGTCCCACCTACGCCCGGCCACCGCGTCCAATCGCGTCCGGCACCGCGTCCGCCCTTTATCTTCAAAGATTTCGTGCGCCGCGTCCCACACAGCGTCCCGACGGACTCATTTGACCGCGTCCGGCGCCGCGCCCGCGTCGTTGTTGCGGAGTCTGATCGCGGCGGTGAGGACGTTTCCGCGAGGCGGTTTGTCCTTGCCTGTGGCGGCGAGTCGGCCGGGTTCGTTGAGCCACTGCCGGAGTTTGCGTTCTCCGAGGTCGGCGGGTGCGTCAATCTCGTTGAGCAGGTCGACCCATTCGGCGGTTCCTGGCAGCCAGCCTCGAGCGGCGGCCATGCGGTGGATCGGTGCCGTACCATCGTCAGATCTGATCAGGTCGAATCGTTTAGGCACCCACGAAACGCGTGCAGCTTTGCATTCGATCCTGACTCCGGCGTCTGACTTCTTGAGCGTCCAAGCCACGTCCACGTCGTCGCCCTTCGCTGACGATCCCCGGCCGCGTCCCGACTCGTTGTGGCCGGTGTGGTCGGCTCGGACCACCGTGACGCCTCGCTGCTTGAGCGGCATCCACGCGAGCCGGTACAGCTTCTGGAATGCCTCCGCGCCGTTCTCGTCGCCCTCGAACACTCGCGAGAGCGTGTCAACGATCAGCAGATCGGGCTCGTGGTAGTCAGCGAGCGCGAGGAGCTGCGTCGCTCCGGCTGCGGTGTTGAGAGCCGGCAGGTTCGGAGACAGGTAGTAGGCGAAGTTCTCCGAGAGAAGCGCCTGTTCCTCCAACCCGTAGCCCATGTCTTCGACGCGTTCGGCCAGATCGTTCTCGGTCATTTCGTAATCGAGATACAGCACCCGTTTCGGTTCGCCCTTCGGCGTGTCGAGAAAGGGTCGTCCGGTGGCAAGCGCGAGCCCTGCCTCGAGCAGCAGGAGAGACTTGCCTGTCTTCGCGCCAGCAACAACGGACACGAGACGGCCTAACGGCAGCAACGGCTCAAGCAACCACTCTGGATCGGGTGCGCCGTTCGTCAGCAGTTCATGCCAGTCCACCAACCCGGACACCGGCGGAACCGACACCGCGTCGCCATCGCTCACCGACACGGGAACGGCCCTTTTACGAACTCGAGATGGCGCCGGTCGGCGCGTTCGTTCCACATCGCGTCGTTCGATCGGTGCCACTCGCCGTAGTGGCGGGCGTCGTCGCAGATGTCTTCAGCGGCACGCGGGGAGTACCCGGGCAGCAGCGCCACTATCGGCTGACAACAGCTGCCAGAGTGACAGCCAGTGCGCCTTATGGCTGGGTTACAATCGGGGGAGCTAATCGGGTTACGGCCGTCCTGGGGGCACTGGGGCGGCCGCTTCGCGTCATCGTTCATTCGTCCTCCCGGGGCGCAAAGATGGCTCGAGCGGCAGCGATCGAGTTGGCCGGAGAGCTCATAGCGCTGCCTCCGTGTTCGCGCTTGGGTCGGCTTCTCGTTGGGCGTCGATCCAGCCGAGGACATCGCTTCGGAGGTACCGGGTGTGGCGGCCGACTCTGAAGCCGGTTGGGCCTTGCCGTCTGTACCGCCAGTTGTTCAGCGTCGCTCTTGGTATCTGGAGGAGATCGGCTACCTCCTGAGAGCTCATCAGCGGATCGTTGGGGTCTGTGGATTTGTTCATGGGACCGAGCCTCACAGAACCGTGACCTTACAAAACGCGAAAACTGTTCGGAAAGGAGATATACTTCTTTGCGAACGGTTGGGAGTGATTGTTGTGGGATGGGTGAAGGTGGACGGGCCGGAAGGCACGGACCTCTGGGGACTCGATCACCGGGTCAACTGGTCCGACCAAAGCCGCCTCGGCATCGAGATGATCAAGCACGTCAGCGGTCCAACCATCTCCGACGGTCGCGTCCTCCCAGCGAAGTTCTACGTGGTGGCCTACGACTACAAGACAGGTATTGAGGCAACCCTCGTCTATGACAGCGTCGGCTCAAGACGCGTGCTGGTCGGAATCCAGAATATGACATCCGCCCGAGGCCGGGTACTGAAGGTGAAGGATCTCAAGGCTTTCCCGACGACCCGCGTTGGCCGCGAGTTTGGGCGCTTGCTCGAAGATCTGAAGACCGGACTCGGAGCTGACGGAGCGCTTGGCCCAGTGGCTGACGCTCAGGAGCCGAAGCCTCACGGAAGAAACCCGGTAACTGACGAAACGCTGCTCGTGATCGCCTGGCTCTACAACGATCAGCACGGCGCTCCAGCTGCCTATTTCCTGATGGGGCTGGCACTTCAGAAGGGCAAATGGCTGGGTGAGAAGGAGTATGACCAGGAATACCTCCGCCAACTCGTCGGGAAGGCTCGAAAGCGAGAATTCCTAGAGCCGACCACGTGGGGCAAGAAGAACTGGAACCTGACTCCCAAGGCCGAGGCACTTCTCGACGCCTTAGAGATTCGAGACAAACTGGAAGGAGCCAGAGATGGCGACAGTCACTGACCGATGGGCTACAGAACCCGACAAGCGAAGCGGCCGACTATGGCAGGTCCGCTGGCGCGATGAACAGAAGAATCATCGGCGCAAGGCGTTCGCTCGCAAATTCGACGCGGAACGGTTCGCGGCCAAGATCCAACGCGAGTTGGACATCGGTACCTACAAAGACCCCCGCGACGGAAACGTGCCGTTCGGGACCTATGCCGAGACTTGGTTCACGTCACAACTGCATCTGCGCCCCGCGACCCGCACCCTGTACCGGGGCATGATCACCAACCACCTCAAACCCGTATTCGGATCAATCCCTCTCAGCCGTCTCACTATCGACCAGGGTCGGACGTACCTCGCCGACGACAGGCGATCGCCGTCGATGCGAAGCAAGACTTTCACGCTTCTGCGCCGAATCCTCAACGACGCGATCACCGAGCAACTCATCCCCGCCAACCCTCTCATCTCCCTCCAGCTTCCGAAGGCCCCGCAACGCGAAGCCTCATTCGTCACGCTGCAAGAACTCGACACACTCGTCGACGCGATCCACCCGCACTTCCGAACGCTCGTCCGCACCGCGGCCTTCCTCGGGCTACGGCAGGGTGAACTGCTCGGCCTTCACCCCGACAACCTCGACCTCCAATCCCGTCAGGTACGTGTGATCGAGCAACTGTCCGCGGCGGTCCGCCCTCCCGAGCGTGTGGAACTCAAAACGAAGTCGTCGCGGCGAACCGTCGCGATCCCGGCCTTTCTCATTGAGGAACTCCTCGAACAACTTGAGGAACGCGCCAGCAAGGAGTTCCTATTCACAGCGGTAGGGGGAGGGCCGATCCTGAAGTCGAATTTCGCCCGCCGCTACTGGATGCCAGCTTGCAACACGGCTGGGCTTGACGGCCTGCGTTTCCATGAGTTGCGCCACACCGCAGCGACCTTCGCTATCCAGGCGGGAGCGCATCCCAAGGCTCTGCAGAGTCGGCTGGGGCACAGTTCCATCACAGTGACGATGGACTGCTACGGGCACCTGATGCCCGGCACCGATGACGACGTGGCGGCGGGCATCGACAGCCTCGTCGCTGCTCACCAGCCTCTCAGCGCCGATGTCGTGCCACACCCGGCACTCGGTGCGGATCTTCGGCAGGTCAGCCCGAAGACATCGGCGTTTGGCTAGGAGGTCAAGGGCTTGCCGCGTTCGACCCAGCGAGTGTCTGCGGCAGGGCGCGGGCCTGTCGGTTACGTTTGCCGACGGATGGCTTAGGGGGCGGCGATGACAAGTTGGCAACGGGCACGGATCATTCCGGTGTCGGGTATAGGGAGTGAGCAGGAGGCCGAGCAGCGGGCTACATCGGCCTTGCTGGCCGTGTTGAGCATCGTCAGGCCGTTCTCTCAAGCGGTGCTGTCGCCGCTGGGCGCGTCTCGCGCTGAGAAGGCCGTCGTGGAGACCTTTATCGAGCCGACGTTCAAGGACGATGCTGGCAAGGCGGTGCGTCCTGACGGGTTGATCCAGGTCGCGTACGGTTCGAAGCCTCCGTTTGTTGCCCTTGTAGAGGTCAAGACCGGTCAGGCGAAGTTGATTGCCGATCAGATCAACGCGTATTGGGACATCGCCCGTCGGGAGGGGTTTGACGCGGTGATCACAATCTCGAACGAGATCGCTTCGTCGCACGGTGTGCATCCGACAGATGGGCTGAAGGTCAAGTCGAACTCGAAGGTGGCGGTGCATCATCTGAGTTGGACTCGTGTGCTTTCGTTGGCAGTCACCGAGAAGACTCATCGCGGGGTCGATGACCCCGAGCAGGACTGGATTCTGGGTGAGTTGATCCGGTATCTCGAGCACAGCGCATCGGGAGCGTTGGGCTTCGATGACATGGGGGTCAACTGGATCGAGGTGCGCGACGGGGCTCGGAACGGAACCCTCAACGCGAAGTCCGATGGCGTCACCGACATCGCGATTCGATGGGACCAACTCCTGAGCTTTGTCTCGCTTCGACTCGGGGCCGATATCGGAGAGGACGTCGTCGAGGTGCTTTCACGGGCTGAACAGAACGATCCCAAGCTTCGACCGAAACTCTTCGCTGAGTCGTTGTGCAACGACGGGACTCTGAGCGGCACGTTGCGGGTGCCGAACACGGTTGGCGACATCCACATCACAGTCGATCTCAAAGCCCGTCAGAACATCGTGTCAGTCGATGTCGACGCTCCGAGTGACAAGGGTGCCAAAGGCCGGATTAGTTGGCTCGTTCGACAGCTTCGCGAGGCGCCAGGCGCGCTCGTGGTCGAGGCGTACCCCAAGGGCGGACAGAACGGCATCGCCGGCCCGCTCGCAGCGATTGCCGAAGACCCATCGATTCTGTTGCGCGAGGACAAGAAAGATCCCCACCGGTTCCGGATCATCGGTCGCAGCGAACTCGGACAAAACCGTCGATCAGGCAAGAGCCCCGGTTTCGTGCAGTCGGTCATCAACGCCATCGAGAGCTTCTACGGCGACGTGCTCCAAGACATGACCGGCTATCAACCGAAGCCCTCTCAACTACGAACCATCATCCCGACAGAACCCGACCCCGACCTGCCATCGGTCCCACTCGTCGCCGCAGCACCACGACCCGACCCGGAACGACGTGCGATACCCCTGCCAGCAGCACCGTCGACGTGGTACGTCTGAGATGCATCACGACCTCTTCGCCCAGGCCGAAGTCATCAACGATCTGCTCATTGCCGCGGGTTAGGGACGGGGGCGCAAGGCATGTGGCGAATTCTCACAATTTTTGGCGGGCTGACATTCTTGGTCACCGGGGCTGGAATTCTGAGCGACCCCGAGTGCCAATCGATTGACTTCGGCGGACAGCGACGACAGCTCAACTTCACCTGCTTTGACTACCCCGCCAGCAGCACGAACGGTGGGGAAATGTCAGCCTCGACCGCTGGCTGGCTCGCTGTCCTCGGCGGAATAGCAATGATTGCTCTCTCCGTTTGGCCGTTCATCTCCGCCATGTTGGAGGAAAAGCGCTACACGAACGATCGCATTCCGTTTGACTACTCGAGTCTGAGTCGACCGCAGCACGTCTCTGCGCCTCCATTGGTTCCCTCATCGCCGAGCGTGGGTGCCGTCGATGAGTTCGGAGGGCCTGACCGTATAGAACTCGACCCGGAGTTGGAGCGGTTAGCTCTCGAGTGGTCAGGTTGGACTCGAAAGGAAAGGGCGATTCTGGCGCTACGCCTCATCGCTGCCGGGATTCCACACGAAATCGATGGCGATGGCGATCTCGTCGTTCACGAGTCCAGCGAATCGGCATTGGACACCATCCTGGACGAGATGGATGCCGAAACGAGTTTGATGGACGCGCCCTCGCCCCCGCCGCTTCCGCCACAGTCCCCACCGGCTTGGGCGCCAACACACCCGCGGCCGGTTGCCGAAGAGAAGATCTGTCCGTTCTGTGCAGAGACGATCAAAGCGGCTGCCATCAAGTGCAAGCACTGCGGGGAGTTTCTCGCCCATGCTGAGTAGCTGCGGTCAGCACTGTGGGCTAGCGCTATGAGTGCGGTCCGTTTCTGACATACTCGCCGATCTGGGACCGAAGCTCTGGGGGCTTGAGATGTCGACTGTGTCAAACGGGCAAGGATCTGAGGCAGAGGATGAGAAGGTCTGCCCCTACTGCGCGGAGACGATCAAGATCGCTGCAATCAAGTGCAAGCACTGCGGCGAATTTGTCAATGAGTCGTGCTCGGCCGACCAACTCCCGCCTATCGCAGACGCGGGCGTCGCCAGCGACTTCAGCGCATCCCTTCGACGTCCTCAGAATCTCGGCATAGGGGACTGGGATCTCGGGTCTTGGATTGCCGGTGGGCTTGCAGAAAACAAGAAGGAGTTTCCAAAGAAAGTGCGGAAGCGCATTCGCTCTCGAGGACCATCAGCGAACTACTTCAGCGAGGCGCTGCTGCTGCTCGCGCTCAACGACGACGCGGAGGAACTCTTCCCAACGAACCATGCTCTGAACGATGCCCCTATGAAGGCGGCGATGGCTGCGTTGGCAGAGAAGTACGCCGACCTTGCGTCCAATGAGATCGTGGACGCGGTCGTTCTTGCTTCAAACTGTCGGGGACCATCCCCGCAAGCGTTTCCGTACCGCGACGAGTTCTTCAATCACCTCGTCGAAGGTCTTCCCCCGGTAGACCAACGCGACGCCTTCTCAATCATGCCGCGAGAGATCGTCTACTTAGGTTCGTTGGCCCGACATGTCTTCTGGGCACGAGAATTAGTCGCTTCAGGGACCTTCGGATGACCTCGCCTCTTTGAGCAGCAACTTGCTCAGGTGATGACTCCTGCGCCGGTCGTTGCTTCGAGTTGTGCCAGCCTCGCCCGAAGAATCGCCCCGACGTCTTCTCGTTCTCTTGGATCTTGAGTCGCGGGAGGAGGCTGGTAGAGGGCTTCCGGCGGTATGAGCCGGAGCATCCCTAGAGCGGCCCGGAGATCACCGGTATCAAGATGCTCTGTCACGACCCGCAACGCCTTGTCGATTGCAGCTCCGACGCGGTCGTTGACCTCAGCGGCACGCAATCATCGCGGGTTGTCTCCTTCGTTAGCACGAGCGCTTCAGCGAAGAGCCAACAGTCGTAGTGCGGCGAAGGGGCTATCCAGAGAGGCGCTACAGCCCGAGAGTCGGTGATCGTTAGCGACTCGATGCGAGCCGATCCGCTGAGAGAGAAGGGTCAGTGGAGGCAACCTGGAGGGTGAGGTGGGGAGGGCAAACTAGTAACCCGCAGATAACAGGCTGTGTATAGGCGGGGGTGCCTCGGCACATACCCCGTGTGCGCTGGCTGGCCCGAGTGTTCTCCAGTGCCCCTGAGGTGCCCCTGAGCCATCGGTCCGCTGAGGATCGGTCCGACGGAGGCAGGAAAACATGCCCTGACCAGGCGTTTTGCAGTGGAGCTGATGGGAATCGAACCCACGACATCCTGCTTGCAAAGCAGGTGCTCTAGCCAACTGAGCTACAGCCCCGGAAGATTCTAGGTTACCGCCGCGCTGCGTGAGCGGCGACGGGT
>JBLINY010000157.1:0-9250 GCA_047638695.1 Acidimicrobiales bacterium
ATCCGTCGGCGATCTCACCGGCGACCTCCGTCATGAGCTCGCCGACGCCGGCGACGAACACCCTGGGGAGTCCAACTCCGGCGAGGTCGCGCCGCTCGGGAGCGAAGTACGGGGTCATGACCGTGTGGGTGTAGAACTCGCCGCGGAAGTCGAGCTTCTCGCCGGTCAGCCAGGTGTTCCAGATGGCACGAACCGCCAGGACGTACTCGCGCATGCGCCGCGCTGGATGCGACCACTCCATCGAGAAGCGGTTCGTGATGTGCGGCCTGATCTGACTCCCGAGGCCCAGTACGAAACGACCCTGCGAATAGGCCTGAAGATCCCAGGCCGTGTTGGCCACGGTCATCGGGCTACGAGCGAAAGCCACTGCAATGGACGTACCGATATCCAGCTCGCTGGTGTTCTGCGCCGCGAGCAGCAGCGGCAGAAATGGATCGTGGGCCATCTCCGCCGTCCACGCACCGGAGTAGCCCGCTGCCTCGACCTCCCGCACCTTGCCCACCACGTCGGCGAGATCACCCAAGAGGTTCGCATCCACCTTCATAGGCCGAACCGTACTGTTCGACTCAGTGAGGTTCGACCCAGTGAGGTTCGAGTGACTGAGGGTTGAAACATGCGGGTGCTGCCGATCAGCTAATGAGGACCTGTTCATGGCCCAAGAGGAACAGCGCGTCGCCGGTCATGGTGGTGAAGTCGTCGTCGGGCACGGCGCTGAGGTGGGCTCGCATGGCTTCAGCGTCTCGGTACCACAGCTCAACTACCCCATGGAAGGGTGCATCGTCGGCGGCGTCTGTGGCGTGGTTGACGACGTAGCGCAAACCGCCATCGGTGGCAGCGAGGTGTTTGGCCACGTTCGGGGCATGGTCGTCGAGCCAGACGCTGAAGAAGCGATCGGCGGTGACATCGGGTGACCGAGGGACAAAGGCAGTGATCTTGATCCCGTCCGGGACAGGCTCGCCATCGACGATGACGTGCTCAGTGGCTTGCATGACTGTGCGGGGCCCGATCATGTCGTAGAAGGGGTCGGCCCTGAGTTCTGGCGGCGCGGGATCCAAGGCCTTGGCCTGGTCGTCCCGAAGGTGCATGGTGGCGATCCCGTGGTAGCCCTGCTGAGGCTTGGTCACCTCAGTGACTGCGTAACGCTGAGGGCCGATGTGCTCGCCGACGAGCTGCGCGTGATGGCCCCGCCAATGCTCGAGCAGCTGCGCCGGCGTCACCGTGTCGTTCGCCCCATTAGCAATAATCAGCTTCATCCCCATGCCCGACCCTAGATCGGACCCAGGAGTGCGTGCCCGCCAAAGTGACCGAGCGATGTGTGGTGTGCCGACGGCAGTTGTGAGCGCAAGCGAACAACTGTGTAAGTGAGCGAGCGTCAGCGAGCGAACGGCGAAGAGTTATGAGCGCAGCGAAGAACTCATGGAACTCCCGAGGCCGCTAGGCCGAAGAGTTCCCGTGGACCGTACAAGACTTGAACTTGTGACCTCTCGCGTGTGAAGCGAGCGCTCTAGCCAGCTGAGCTAACGGTCCCTATGTGAAGCCGCAAGGATAACGAGTCGGCCTTCAGCTCGCACCGGTCATTCATGTCACGTTCCGGATCGTTGAGCGGAGATCATCTCGGCGCCACCGGCTGGGGGTCAGGGCCTGCCAAGATCGTGGCTATGCCCGGTTCCGTCTGTCGTCGTTCGATCTCTCGTCGTTCGCGACTGCCGCTCGTGTTCGCGCTTGTTGCTCTTTTGGGTGCATGTAACTCCGTCAGTACTGATGATGCGGAACCAACAGACTCGACCGCTGCGAGCGACTCCGAGACCGCAAGCGCTTTTGGTTCAGCAGAGACCGTGACGTGCGGCCCGGTGCAACTTGGGCTCACCGATGTCGAGGGGGCCGAGGGTCGGCTCTCCGATGCCGCAGGCGAAGCCTTCGCTACGGTTGGAGTTTTGGTCGGTGCACCGGAGCGTTGGTCGGTTGTGCCAGCTGACGATGAAGTCACCGTCATCGTCGATCGCGAGCCCCTCGACGCTGATTCGTCGGCTTACTGGATTCGGATCGCCCAGCCAGCGATCGGTAGCTCGTTCGATGGTGTTTGTGTGTTCGGTGTTGCCGATCAGTCGAGCTCGACTGGTCGTGCGCCCGAGGCGCCTGGCGAATGCTCGGTGGTCGCCGACTCCTTCGCCATCACCACGCTGTGGTCTGGGGCCGACCAAGAGGGGGGCGTCGCCGTCCTGCGTGACGGTGTTGATCTGATTGTTTCGCCTGTGGCTGCTGCGTCCGCTGGTCTTACCGATGTGCTGGCGGATCGCCGGGTCGAACATGGCGAGTCGGCCGTTCCCGACGTTTCCCAAAGCGACCCGTCCGACGGACTCGACGGTGGCAGCGGGGGCCATGCCGATCGAACAGCCGCTGCTGGTACCTCCCACACCTACGAGGTGCAGGGTGTCGGGCCGGGCGGTGCTCGGTCGGATGCCATCACCTGCGGCGCCGCTGAACTGGCCGCAGCCGTGGGCGAGGTCGCTTGCTCGGTGAGCGCCGACGATTTCGGGTGGCCGGTTGTCCGGTGGGAGTCGGTGGAGTCGATTCAGGTCATCGTGCTACGCGACGGCGTCGCTCTTGAGTCCGATGCAGTGGACTTTGCCTCGCCGCACGTCGACCGAACGGTGCCGAACGGTGCCGAGGTGCAGTACAGCATCCGTATTTCCGGCGGTGCGCAGATTCCGTGTGGGTCGGCGACGGTGGCGACCGAACCGACCGGTTCAGCCGATCTACAGCAGATAGCGACCGACAACGTCGAGTCGTATTCTGGCCCCTTCGAGTACGTCACGGTCTCGCCGATTTGTGATGGCTGCGATGCGGCGCCGGTCGAGATTTACCTGGTGCCCGACCTGGTCGACATCGCTCGTCACGAGGTCGAGATCGCATGGATCGACGGGTCGCCGACCAGTGAAACCGGTCCGTGGCTGATCGACCCGCTCTTCGTGGCCCACGAACTGCTGGAGGCCGAGGCCGCCGGATCCGAGGTCACGTATGCGATCGACGCCGAGACGGGACTGATCACTCGATGGACGATTGATGGCAGAGGGGCCGAATTGCTGTGTTTCGAGATCGATACCCGTCCAATCGAGATGCGCACGGATCGTTGCGGACGATCGAACGTCCTGAACTGAGGAAGCTCCTGACCCGCTGCCGCTACCAGGCCGTTCTGCTCAAGACAGACTTGTCTGCTCAAGACAGACTCGTTCCTCTCAAGAAGGGGTGCGGCGGGCCGACCGGTATGGGGTGCCTCACGCCTCCACCTCTCAACGAGCTGACTCTGATGAGCCCGACTCGTCCGCTTCTGACGGTTCCGCCTCTGAGCGTCCTGGGTCGACACTGACGGCCCCGACGCTCGCGACGGCCCGGTACCGCCGAGCCGGGTTGCGTATGAGCTGCATGCCCTGTGAGGTCGCTTGGACCGGTCCTGCCGATTCGTCGTGCTGGTTCTGCGAGGGCCCCGGAGTTCCCGGGCCGCCGCCGTCGGTCTACCCCCTCATCGACTGACCAGGGGGCGGTCGCTGACAAGCCGTGTTCGCGAACCGTGTTCGCCAACTAGCGGTTCTCTGTGCCGGCTCGTTCGGCGGGAATCCAGGGTGCCGGTTTGCGCTCGTTGAACGCCGCGATGCCGGCCTGTCCTTCGGCCGACTGAAATAGCTCGGCTGAGAATGGCGTTGCCCAATCAAAGGCTTCTTCGGTGCTCATGTTCGGCACTCTTGTGATCAGCTCTTTGCAAGCCGCAAGGGCGAGGGGGCCACCCCGAACGACCTTGTCGAGGTACTCCTCGATCACCTCGTCGAGTTGATCGGCGGGCACAGCTGCGTTGATCAGTCCGACGTCGGCAGCCCGCTGCGGTGTGAAGCGTTCGGCCGTCAGGAAGAGCTCACTAGCGTCTGCTCGTCTCATCTTTGGCAGGCAGACCACGGAAATAACCGCAGGCGAGACACCAATGCGGGCCTCGGTGAAGCCGATCTTCGCGTCGTCTCGCATCACCGAGATGTCGCAGGCCGCGATCAGTCCGACGCCACCGGCGATGGCGTGACCATTGGCCCGACCAATGACGGGCTTTGGCGCGTTCATGATCTGCTGCATCACGCCCACAAAACTGTGTTTGGCCTGAGCGCTGACTCCCGGCGCCTGCGCCTTTAAGTCTGCGCCTGCGCAAAATGTGTTGCCGCTATTAGTCAGGACCACCACCCGTACATCGTCGTTCGTCATGGCCGCGTCGAGCCCGTCGCCCAGGGCATCGACCAGCTCGGCCGACAGCGAGTTCTTGCGTTCCGGGCGATTCAGAGTGAGCGTCGCCACCCCCGCCGAGATGTCGGTTAGTAAAAGCTCTGTTGAGTCAGTCTCGGTTGAGTCAGTGTCGGTTGAGTCAGTCTCGGTTGAGTCAGTCTCGGTTGAGTCAGTGGAGTCAGCCATCGGCTCATCATTTACCATCGCCTCCTATGGCGTCGATTTTCACCCGCATCATTGAAGGCGAGATCCCCGGTCGTTTCGTTTGGAGCGATCCGGTTTGTATCGCCATGATCGACATCCGACCGTTGCATCCCGGCCACGTCCTGGTCATTCCCCGCGCCGAAGTCGATCACTGGCTCGATCTCGAGCTCGACACGATCCAACATCTGATGGAGGTGTCGACCCACGTTGGCAAGGCACAACGAGCGATCATCGAGTGTCAGCGAATCGGTTTGATGATCGCCGGCTTCGAGGTCCCGCACACACATCTGCACGTCGTGCCGATGCAGGGAATGGAACAGCTCGACTTCCGCACTGCCGATGCTGATGCCGATCCTGCCGACCTCGATGCCATGGCTGAGGCCCTCCGTGAAACACTGCGTCAAGCCGGTCACGGTGCGTGCGTGCCCTAGCGCTTTGCTCGCGTACCCTAGGGGCATGTCTGAACCCCTTCGACCGAAGAACGAGGATCCACGTGATTTCCTCGCCACCGACGGCCTCCTGGCCGAAGACGAGATCATGTTGCGCGACACCGTTCGTCGTTATGTGAACGAGAAGATCAAGCCTGAGGTGGGCGAATGGTTCGACGCCGGCACCTTTCCCCACAAAGAGGTGGCGAAGGCCGTTGGCGACATGGGCCTCCTGGGGATGCACCTAACGGGATACGGCTGCGCCGGCTCGTCGGCGATGATGTACGGGCTGGCCTGTATGGAGCTGGAAGCAGGCGATTCTGGTCTGCGTAGTTTCGTGTCCGTTCAAGGGTCGCTGGCCATGTTCCCGATCTGGGCTTATGGCTCAGAGGAACAAAAGGAAGAGTGGTTGCCGCGAATGGCAGCCGGCGAGGCCATCGGCTGTTTCGGTCTCACCGAGCCCGACTCGGGTTCCGACCCGTCGTCAATGCGCACGAACGCCAAGCAAGAGCCGAGCGGCGATTGGGTGCTGAATGGCACCAAGATGTGGATCACCAATGGTTCCATCGCCGACGTCGCCGTTGTATGGGCCAAGACCGATCAGGGCATGCGGGGGTTCGTTGTCCCCACCGACACCTCTGGCTTCTCAGCCCCGAAGATCGAACGCAAGGTCTCGCTGCGGGCATCGGTGACGTCGGAGTTGATTATGGAAGACGTCCGGCTTCCTGCTGCGGCAGTTCTCCCAGGTGTCGCCTCGATGCGTGGTCCGCTCTCGTGCCTCAACGAAGCTCGCTTCGGTATCTCCTTCGGCGCCGTCGGTGCCGCCCGCGATTGTTACGAGACGGCTCTCGACTACGCCGGCGAACGCGAACAGTTTGGCGGCCCGATCAGCCGTTTCCAGCTGACGCAACAGCGGCTGGTCGATCTGATGATTCAGGTGCAACGGGGCACCTTGGTCGCCTACCACCTTGGTCGCCTAAAGGACGCCGGCACGCTGGGTCCGGCCCAGGTGAGCTTTGGCAAGAAGGACAATGTGGCCATGAGCTTGCGGGTCGCACGCGAGGCCCGTGCCCTGCTCGGCGCCAACGGCATCACGACCGAGTACCCGGTAATCCGCCACATGAACAACCTCGAGTCGGTGTACACCTACGAAGGCACCAACGAAATCCACACGCTGATGATGGGTCAAGCCATTACCGGCCACAGCGCGTTCTCGTAGGGTCGAACCCCTAACGATGGATCTCTCGGCTGAGGAAGTGCGCGTGCTGGGGTGCTTGGTCGAGAAGTCGGCCACCACCCCAGACAACTATCCGTTGTCGACCAACGCGCTCACCAACGGGTGCAATCAGAAGACCAGCCGAGAGCCCGTTGTTAGCTACACCGATCGCACGGTCTCCGAGACCATGCTTCTGGTTCGTGCCTCCGGCTTGGCCCGCACGGTTACCGGTAGTGGCCGTGTTGAAAAACATCGCCACACGTTGGACGAAGCCTGGGGCCTCACCGGTCGCGAACTCGCGGTGATGGCGATCATGATGTTGCGGGGTCCGCAGTCGGCGGGCGAGCTCAAGACTCGCACGGAACGCTACGTCGACTTTGGTGACCTGCACGAGATCGAAACGGTGTTGGGTGCCCTGGCCGACCGGGACGAGCCAATGGTTCGCAACGTGGGTCGTGGATCGGGCCAGAGCCAGGATCGCTGGACGCATCTTCTCGGTGGCGACGCTCCCATGACACCGGCGATGACGACACCGGAGATGATGACACCGGCAGCCGTCCCAACGGCAGCGGTCTCGGCCCCAGTCGTTTCAGCGGCTGCTACACCGGCTGCTCCCACCACCCCGGCTGCTTCGCATTCGGTCAGCGATCTCGAATTTCGCGTCGCCGATCTCGAGCAACGCTTAGCGAACATCGAACGAGAACTCGGCCTCTAATCCTTCGGAGTGGAAAGGCGGCTGGCGGCCAGCGAGCCGACGGCGCCGCCGACGATGACGAAGGCAACCATGATGCCCATGCCGGCCATGATCACCAGCGTGGCTGTTCCATTCGAGGGCCGGAACAACACGACGATCCCCGGGATGATCGAGCCGAACGCTCCAACCAGCATCCAGATGCCGCCGGTCCGGTGGGCCACATCCCAGGCCTCATCGGACGCAAGTGTCTGAGGGGTGCGAATGCCCGCACCGCGGTTACGAGCGAGAGAACCTCGAAGGCCCTGGATGGCAACGGCCGCTACAAGGAGTCCGCCTGCGATGAGCAATGGTCCAAGTAAGAATGCGACGAGTAGCGGTGCGGTCTCTGTCGATGCCCCGAGTGTTCGCATTCGGTTAGAAGCCGAGCGACCGACCGACGATCTCTTTCATGATTTCGTTGGTACCGCCGTAGATCTTCTGCACGCGAGCATCGCGCCAGGCACGGGCAATCGGATACTCCTCCATGTAGCCATAGCCGCCGTGGAGTTGGAGGCACGTGTCGGCCACTCGGTTCTGGAGATCGGTGCACCACCACTTGGCTTCCGCCGCGTCGTCGGCGGTGAGTTCACCCTCGAGGTACGCCTCGACCTGACGGTCGATGAACACTCGAGCGATGTCGAGCTCGGTCTTCATCTCGGCCAGCTTGAATTTCGAGTTCTGGAACGAACCAATCGGTTGGCCGAAGGCCTCGCGGTCTTTGCAGTAGGTCACAGTCCAGTCGAAGGCGGCCTGGGCGTGGGCCACGGCACCCGCCGACAGCGACAGGCGTTCGCGCGGCAGGTTGTTCACCAGCATGAAGAAGCCCTCGCCCTCGTTGCCAAGCAGGTTGGCAGCAGGGACCCGGACGTCTTCGAAGATCAGCTCAGCGGTGTCTTGGGCATGCATGCCGATCTTGTCGAGGTTGCGGCCACGGGAGAACCCCTCCATGCCCTCCTCGACGATGAGCAAGCTCATCCCGCGGTGGGCCTGGGTTGGATCGGTTTTGGCGGCGACGACGACGAGGGAAGAGTTGATGCCGTTGGTGATGAACGTCTTCGAGCCGTTAAGAAGGTAGGTGTCGCCGTCTTTGATGGCGGTGGAACGCACACCGGCGAGATCAGATCCGGTGCCCGGTTCGGTCATGGCAATGGCTGTCATCAGTTCGCCCGACGCGATCCCGGGCAGCCAGCGGCCTTTCTGCTCGTCGTTGGTGTAATCGGTGAAATAGGGCAGACAGATGTCGTTGTGCAGGGTGATGCACATGCCCGATGCCATCACGCCGGCGGCCTGTATCTCTTCGTTGATGATGCAGTTGAAACGAAAGTCGTCAATGCCGCCACCACCAAGCTCGGTTGGTATCTCCATGCCGAGGAACCCGTTCTCGCCAGCTGTGCGGAACATGGCCGTGTCGACTATGCCGGCGGCTTCCCACTCGTCTGCGCGTGGAACGATCTCCTTCTCAACGAAGGATCGGAAACTCTGGCGAAAGAGGTCGTGTTCGTCGGAGAAGAGCGTTCGCTTCAGCATGTTCTTGAACGGTAGCGACCGTACGCGCCGACGTCTTGCTCCGATTGCCTGCTTATCTGAAGCGAATACACCCCATGACCCGCTAGTAGCGGAGCTGACCCCTACGCTTTGTCCGTCATGCCAGGAACCGTCCTTGTGTTCAGCGGCGGCGTTCCGCTGACCAGCAGCCAGCAATCGGCGCTGCCTGCTGCCGATGTGGTCATCGCTGCAGATTCCGGGATCGACCGAGCGACCGAGGTGGGTCGTCGGGTTGACCTTGCTGTCGGTGACTTCGATTCGGTCTCGACCGAAGGCCTGGCTTTGGCCGAGCGCGGCGGTGCCACGATTCGCCGCCACGCTGCTGTGAAGAACGAGACCGATCTGGAGTTGGCGCTAATCGAAGCAATCGCGACCCGACCTGATCGCATTATGGTCGTCGCGCTCGACGGTGGGCGCAGCGATCACTATCTGGCCGGCATCGCTCTGCTGGCCGATCGACGCTTTGCCTCCACCAGGATGCAGGCCCAGATCGGCCAGTCGTTGGTGCACGTCGTCCACACGGAGGCGACCCTCGAGGGCGCCGAAGGCGATCTTGTCAGCTTGCTGCCGGTCGGTGGAGACGCCGAGGGAGTCACAACCAGTGGCTTGAAATACCCACTAAGCGGCGAGACTCTGTGGTCGTCCTCACCGAGAGGAATGAGCAACTTGCTGGTTTCGTCCACGGCCAATGTGTCGATCACGGGCGGTGTGCTGTTCGCGTTCCAACCCGGGGCTCTCGGATGAGGCAACGGCGGATGAGGCAACTGGCATGAGCCGCCCCCGCCGAACCTGGCCTCAACGATTGCTGCTCAGCTTCAACGTCCTGGCCATGCTGTCGGCTCTTGCCTTGGCCTGGCTTTTAAA
>JBLINY010000158.1:0-8946 GCA_047638695.1 Acidimicrobiales bacterium
CCGCTAGCTGCGGATCGTCCATCACATCGGCTGCATCGCTGGCCGCTCCTGCGGGCACGCCAGCGCTTTGAAGCCGATGCATCAGGTCGATGTCGGAGGCTGCACGTGTAAAAACAGCGAGTCTCGCGTCGATTCGGTCATGGGCTGCCCATCGTTCCTCGGCATCAAGATGCCGGAGGTCGTGGAAGCCGGTAACGTCGCAGAGCCCGTTCCACGAGCGCTCGTCAACAACCGAGATCGCAATCCACCGGTCGTCGCCAGCACACGGGTAGACGCCCTGGGGTCCTCGGCCCGGTCGGCGGTTGCCCCAGCGCTGCGGGGCGCCGTCGAGCTGTGAACCGACGACGTGCTGACCAATCATGTTGATCGCCGACTCGATCTGCGCGACCTCGACCGTCTGACCCCGGCTCTCGGGCTCGGACAGGCGATCGAGCAGGCCGACGAGGGCGGCTGCCGCACCATGCATTCCTCCGATTGGATCGGGCCAGGCAATGCCGCATTTCCAGGGTCCTTCCCCGCGGTAGCCGGTGAGGGAGGTATGACCGACATGGCTGTCGATAGTCGGGCCATAGGCGACCCAGTCGGCGAGGGGCCCATCTCGGCCATAGCCGGGCATGGTGACGTAGATCAGATCTGGATTGAGACGATGAAGTGTGTCCTCGTCGAATCCGAACCCCGGCATCACGCGGGGCGAGTAGTTCTCGATGAGCACATCGGCAGTGGGAATCAGATCGGCGAAGAGGGCGCGACCTTCTTCTTTGTCGAGCTCGATGACGGTCGAAAGCTTGTTGTTGGCGTACTTGTTGTGAAAGGCGCTTCGGTTCCATGGCCGTGCGCCCGCCTCATCGTCGGGAAAGAAGTGAGTGGCCTCCACGTACGCATCTGGCACTTCGAGCGGCGTCCGAGTCCAGGGCACCTCGGTCATCACAACCTCGGCACCCAGATCAGCCAGGATGCGGGTGGCAAGAGGCCCGGCCCACACCCGCGTCATGTCGATGACGCGGAGCCCGGTGAGCGGCCCGTCGGACAGATCGGTGGCCGGTCCTGTGCCGTTTGGCAGTGGACCCTGGCTGCTCTTTGGCTCGGTCGACCAGCGATGGTCGCTCATTCGAAATGGCGGCCCGGGGAGCAGATACCCATCTGCCCCTTGCCAGAACTCCCGGGAGGCCAGATGGTCGTCTGCAAGGAGCTCCTCCATCGACAAGCTCGGGGCACACGGGATTCGGAGCGCCTGGAACAGCTCCACCAGTTCATCTCGCCGTTGGGTGAGGAGGTAGGGCCGGAACTCCGAATTGAAGAGCTCGCCACTCGTCATGAGTTCGGCGAGCGAGCCAACGTCGTCTCGTTCGAGCATAGAAACAAGACCAGTGACTTCGAGCAGTCGCTCCATTTGGTCACTCTGCGGGGCTGCAATGCCGATCGAGCCGTCGGCGCACTCGTATCCGCCGATTGGTGTTCCTGCGCCGGCGTACCGATTGCCGAGTCGCTCGAGAATGGCGCCGTTGTGAGTGAAGCGACACAACGTGAACTGATGAAGCGCTGCCAACACCTCTTGGTGAGTGATCTCAACGACCTGTCCCGACCCTGAACGAACCCGGGCGATGAGGGCCGCGGTCGTGCTGATAAAGGCCATGACACCGGCCGCATGGTGCACGATGTCGGGAACGCCCTGCAGCGGCTCGCGGCCGGGATCTCCGCTCAGTCGAAGATGGCCGGAGATCGCGGCGTCCACCAGATCGGTCGAGCGCCACGCCCCGTAGGGGCCGGCGCTCGGAAAGGGCGAGATTCGAACGACAATCTGTGTGCTGCTGGCCGGCTCGAGAAGTTGCGCCAACGGGTCGACCGAGCTGCTTTGGATGACGATGTCGGCGTCGGCCACATGAACGCCGCTTGCCTCAACAGGGTCGGCAAGTAGATGCTTGCCATCGTCGTAGAACGGTCGCCGTGCGTCGAGGCCACTCAGCCCTACCTCGCTGCCGAGATCGGCGAACATCTTGGCGCAGTAAGCCCCCGCAGCCGATCCGGCGAGCTCAACGACCCGAAGTCGACCAAAAGCCTGGCGCTCGCTCACAAGCCAAGACCAACGCAATCGATCCGCTGTGCTGCCCCCGGCGAGCCCGGTCTCTCATTGCCCGATTGCGGTGCCATGGGCCGTGATTCCACTTGTTGAGCAGACAGGGCGCAAGCCTGGGATCAGGAATGGCGAGGTGGTGCAGGAAAACTGGCACCCAACGTGACCCACGCGTCGCACGGAAGTAGCTTTACTGCAAGTCCCAAATTCAGATCGACAATCGGAGCACCCTCCATGCGCGAAGCAGTATTCGTCTCATACGCCCGTACCGGATTGGCGAAGGCCGCTCGGGGTGGTTTCAATATGACCCCCGCTATGTCCATGGCTGCCCACGCCATCAAGACGGCCGTCGAGAAGTCGGGCGTCGAGCCCGAGGCAGTCGAAGACGTCGCCCTCGGCAATGGCGCCCACGGCGCCGGCAACCTCGGTCGCCTGTCCGGCCTTCTGGCCGGTCTGCCCGTCACCACCGGTGGCAACACCATTCAGCGTCACTGCTCATCGGGTCTCAACTCGATCGCTGTCGCCGCTAACCACATCAAGCTCGACGGAGCCGAGGTCGTTGTGGCCGGTGGCGTCGAGTCCATCTCGATTCCGAGCCCCGGCTTTGGCGGCTCCATCAACATGGATCCGCAGCTTGAGTCCGAGTACCCGGCCATCTATATGGCCATGATCGAAACCGCTGACATCGTGGCCGAGCGCTACAACATCAGCCGCGAGTACCAGGACGAGTTCTCGCTCGAGAGCCAGATGCGCATGGCTCGGGCCCAGGAGAATGGCCTGTTCGAAGACGAGATCGCTCCCATGCAGACCAAGATGAAGCTGGTCGACAAGGAGACGAAGGAAGAAACCATCGTCGACTACACCGTCGATGGCGACGAGTGCAACCGGCCCAACACCGACATGGAGGGCCTGTCGAAGCTCAAACCCGTCCGAGGTGAGGGCAACTACATCACCGCCGGCAACGCCTCACAGCTTTCCGATGGTGCCGCTGCCGTCGTGATGATGTCGGACGAGGAAGCTTCACGCCGCAACATCGAGCCGATGGGTGCCTTCAAGGGTTGGGCCGTCGCCGGCTGTGAGCCCGACGAGATGGGTATCGGCCCGATCTACGCCGTACCGAAGTTGCTCGATCGTCACGGCCTCACCGTCGACGACATCGACATCTGGGAGCTGAACGAGGCGTTCGCAAGCCAGTGCCTCTACAGCCGTGACAAGCTCGGAATCGATCCCGAGAAGTACAACGTCAATGGTGGGTCGATCGCTATTGGTCACCCCTTCGGCATGACCGGCACCCGTTGCGCAGGACACATCCTGCAAGAGGGCAAGCGCCGCGGCGCTCGCTGGGGTGTCGTGACCATGTGCATCGGTGGCGGTCAGGGCGCGGCCGGCCTGATCGAGATTTACTGATCGTTTCTGACGAAACTGATAACTGACGGAACTGGTAGTTGAAGGGTGCGT
The DNA here is from genome assembly GCA_047638695.1 of Acidimicrobiales bacterium. Classification (GTDB taxonomy): domain Bacteria; phylum Actinomycetota; class Acidimicrobiia; order Acidimicrobiales; family SZUA-35; genus JAHECQ01. The sequence goes on from JBLINY010000158.1 coordinate 3,530, forward strand.
GAGCGCGCTCGGCAGCTGCCAGTTTCTTCGTTTTCGGTACTGGGCTACCGCTCGCTGTGGTCTGGCGGCGGAATGTGGCATACCGCGCGGTGGATGGCGGTGTTTGCCACCAGCTTCAGGGTCAACGAGCAAACCGATGACCCCTTGTTGGTGCAACTCGTCGGTGTAGCGTTCATGGCCCCCATGTTCCTCGGCGGCGCAGCCGCCGGCGCGCTGACCGATCGATTCGACCGGCACCGTACGATCGCAATTTGGCTCGGGGTTCTTGTTCCGGTGTCAGCCCTGATGGCGCTACTGGTGGCGGGTGGCCGGGCCCCAATCGGGGTCTCGTACCTCTTCATCTTCGCGGTGGGCATCGGCAATGTGCTCGACATGACAACACGGCGGTCACTCGCCTACGGCCTCGTCGGGACCGGGTTGCTCACGAATGCCGCCGCCCTTGAAACCCTTGCCCTCCATGCCGGCAACATGGTCGGCTCGTTCGTTGGCGGGGTGATGATCGAAGCCCTCGGAGCCGCGTCGGTGTACCTGGGCGTCATGGGTATCTGTGTGGCGGCCCTGTTCAACCTGCGGACCTCGCGACGGTTTGTCCAAACAGCCGAACCGGCCGCCGTCGTCCGTTCAACCAGCTTGATGGACGAATGGCGTCAGGCGCTCGGTTTGCTTCGTACCAATCCATCACTTCGCCAGTTTCTGGCGACGACGGTCGTCATGAACTTCTTCTACTACTCATTTGTGCCGCTGATTCCAGCGTTCGCCGATGATCTCGGGGTCGGTGCTGTGCTCACGGGTGTGCTTGCCTCGGCCATAGGTGCTGGCACCATGGTGGGCGCACTGGTGATCTCCCGGAGGCAGCCCAGTCGTCGCGGCCTTCTCCACATCGGCGGTTCATTCGGAGCGATGCTGATGCTGGTCGTCTTTGCCAATGTCACCTGGTATCCGGCAGCGTTGGCGGCGCTGTTCGTTGCCGGCCTTCTGGGATCGGGCTTCGGAACCACGCAGTCGGCCCTGGTGGTCTCGCTGGTCGATGATGCAAAGCGGGGGAGTGCCCTCGGCGTACTGAGCATGGCTATTGGTTCACTACCGTTTGGCATGTTGAGCCTCGGCCTGCTCGCCCGTCGCACCGACCCTCAGATGGCCCTCACCATCAGCGTCTGTGTCGGCCTGGTGTTGCTGATCCTCTGGCACGTCATCTACCCCAACCCCCGCCGCCTCAACTAGCTCAGACAATTACGATTGGAGGGCGGGCATGACCTCGTTGACGAAGAGGTCGTCGGCCAGCTTGCGGTCGGCCTCGTCGGTGTCACGAGATGGGAACGTGAACACGAGGCGACTAGCCCCGGCGTCGATGACCGCTTGGAGCTTCTCGATGCAGGCGTCGGGCGGTCCAACGGCGGCGAAGCGGGCGATGAAGTCGCTGTCGAGGGCCTGAGCGTGGCGGGCCGTCGCCATCGTGTGCTTCTTCCGCTCATAGTTTTCATGGAGCAACTCGAACTGCTCACGATCTTCGGGCCGTTGGCCATCTTCGGTGCTGCCCTCCATCCCGCTGAAGTGGGCGAAGGTCCCGACCGTGCCCCGGAGCAGTTCGGTTGATTTATCGATGTCGGGATGGGGGGCGCACTGCACATAGGCCCCGAAGCGCAGCGTGTCTGGATCGAGTCCGGCTTCGGTCCGAGCCTTACGAGCGAGATCGACTCCCCACTTGATGCGCTCTGGATTGGCTCCCACTGCGAACGTGATCATGTCGGCCACGGTGGCGGCGTATTGGATGATCTTGGGCCCGGTCGCAGCGATGTCGAGCGGCACGGCCGGCGGGTTCCAGTGTTTGGTCCATCGCAGCCGACTGGGTGTGCCGTTGATCTCAAGTTCCTCCCCTCGCATGTAACCGGCGAGCTGGTCGACAAAGGTCTTGAACCCTCCCAGCTTCACCGGTTCCTGACCAATGTGAAACAGCGAACTATCTCCCCTGCCGATTCCCAGGACCACGCGATCACCAGCCGACGCGGCAAGCGAGAGAGCGGCCGTCGCCAGGGTCGACGGGTGTCGGGTCACCGGATTCGTTACGCCAGTGGCCAACCCAAGTGTGGTCGTCGCCGCCCCCATGAGGGCAAGGCCGATAAAGGAGTCGGGGCTGAGACACTGCGAGTCAACAACACAGATACCGTCGTAGCCCTGGGCCTCGAATCGCTTGGCCCGTTCCGGACCAGCCACGGGGTCCGGAACCGTGATCGTCCAGATTTCGGCGGGAGGAGGAGCGGTGTCAGCCATCCGCCGACCCTAGTTTCTCGGCTCGACCGCGGTCAGAAGTATGGTCGGGCCATGACACGCATTCGGCTGTACAACTCAACGGATCCTGACACCGATCCGCTGGCCAAAGAGGTCCTGGAACAGGTCACTCTGGTTCGAGGCCAATCGATCGAGCCCAATGTCTACAAGGCTATGGCTAACCACCCAGAGGCTCTCAAAGCCATGGCTGAGTTCGGAAAAGTCAGCTACTTCCGCAACTCGATGACACCCGCCCAACGAGAATTGGCCTACTTGACGGCATCGCTGGTCAACGATTGCCACTATTGAATCCCGACCCATGTGCTGCTCGGTCGAGCAGCCGGACTAACCGAAGAGAAGCTGGCCCATCTGGCCGACACGCCGCTACCGGAAGGCGTCTACGAAGAGGACGAAGCGGCGATCGTGCGTTACTCGCAGGCGTCGACACGGATGGAACCCATCACCGACCAGATCTACAGCGATCTGCGAGTTCATTTCAGCGAGAAGCAGATCATCGAGATTTGCTTCACCGTTGGCATGAGCAACACCATCAACCGTTTCCACGCCACATTTCTTACTGACCTCGATTCCTCAACGCGCGAGGCCGTCGAGGCAACGTGCCCGATCCCATTTCCGACCCAGCCATCCGAACAGGACCATTCATGACCGCTCTACCCCTCGCAGGTGTCCGTATCTGCGATCTCACTACCGTTGTTATGGGGCCACTGGCGACCCGCATGTTGGCCGACATGGGCGCAGAGGTCCTACGCATTGAGGGTCCTGAAGGCGACATAGTTCGCGACTACGAGCCAATGCGTTCACCGAAGATGAGTGCCTTCGGCATGAATCTCAATCGCAACAAGCGCAGCATCGTTCTCGATCTGAAGGACGACCGCGACCGCAATGCTCTCAACCAGATCATCGCCCAGAGCGACGTCTTTATCACCAACATGCGCCGCGGTGCCCTCGAGCGCCTTGGACTCGACGAAGCTGGCGTCCGCGCCCATCGCAGCGACATTATTTATTGCATATCGAACGGGTATGGCAGCGATGGGCCCAACGCCGACCACGCCGCCTACGACGACGTGATCCAGGCCGTTTCGGGGTTGGCGTCCACCTTCGAATGGTCGGGCGGCGAGCCAAAACTGGTGCCAAGTATCTATGCCGACAAGGTGACCGGGGTGCACATTGCCTTCGCCGTGTCATCGGCATTGTTTGGGCGAGCTAGCACTGGCGAGGGCTCGATGATCGAGATCCCGATGGCCGAGACGATGGCCGCTTTCAATCTGGTCGAACATTTGAGTGGCCACACCTTTGAACCCCATGAGGGTGAGTTCAGCTACAACCGCATTCGCACGCCCAACCGCAAGCCCCGTCGAACATCGGATGGTTGGATCGTCATCCTTCCCTACAGCGAGGACAACTGGCATCAGTTCTGGAACTTCTGCGGCGCGCCCGAGTACCTGGAGGACGAGCGCTTCGAGACTCGCTCGAAACGGGTGATTTATGCCGATGATCTCTACGGGCTGATGGACGGGGTGGTGAAGAACAAGTCCACCGCCGAGTGGAGTGCGTTCTGCACCGAACACTCGATCCCGATGGCCGAAGTCGTTCAGCTCGAACATATTGGCGACCACCCGCACTTTAAGGCTGTTGGTCTCATTCAAGACGACGAGCACCCGACCGAGGGCAGCTATCACTACGTTCGGGACACCATCCGTATCAACGGTGAGAACCCCACCCTTCGCCATCACGCCCCTCGTCTGGGCGCTGATACAGACGACGTGTTGCGCGAGCTCGGCATCGAGCGCTGATGTCGTCACGCTGGTGGTAAACCGGCTGGACGTCGGCTACACCAAAGCCCAATGACCTGGGCTCTCCTTCTCACCTCACTCGGCTTTGGGCTCCGTCACGGTTTCGATATTGACCACATCGCCGCCATTGCCGACCTCACCGGTGCGGCACAGAGTCGCCGACGCGGCTTCGTGTTGTCGATGTTGTACTCGGTCGGTCACGGCGTTGTCGTCTTCGGCCTTGGGGTGATAGCCATCGTTGCCGGCGCGGCGCTACCGGCATCAGTGGACGCCTGGATGGAGCGCATCGTGGGGCTCACACTGATCGCGCTCGGCGTCACGATTCTCGTCGATTTTGCTCGCAACGGACGCAACTTCCGACTTCAAAGCCGGTGGATGTTGGTGATCAACGGCACGTTCGCCGGCATTCGCCGTGTCAAGAACGCCACCAGCCAGCGGTCGATTGTTGTCGAGCACGAGCATCACCATTCGCATATCAACGACGAGCACGAGCAACAGGCTGCCCACGACCACGCCCATGTCGAAGAGCCTTCGATGGCCGATTCCCCGGCTCTGGTGAGTACGGTGCCTCCGCCTCGTCGTCGCTTTGGTCGCGGTGGTGGCTCTCGACACGCCCACGCCCACGCCCACGCATTGGCCCTGCCCGACAAACCCGGTGTCAGCTACGGTCATGGCACGGCGACCGGCATTGGCATGATGCATGGCCTGGGTGTCGAAAGCCCTACTCAGATTGCCGTCTTTGTTGCGTCGACGGCGATTGGCGGCGTGGGGTACGGGCTTGTGCTTTTGGGCGTCTGGGTTGTCGGTCTGATGCTCGCCAATGCGGTTCTGGCCCTCATCGCTTGCGCCGGGTTCTTGTCGGCCGAACGAAGCTTCGTTGTGTACGCCACTTTGGCTGTTGTGGTGGCGATCGCCAGCATCGGCGTCGGCGCGGCCTACGTCGTTGGCATCGAACTCGTCTGAGAGCTGGACAATCGCTTCAACAGCCGGTGTACAGTGCGCTGACTACCCCGCAAATCTCTAGGAGAATTCCATGCTGCTGAAGGCAATCTCGAAGCTCGCCGGGTCGCTTCCCGCTGACGAAATCAGTGCCCACTGCGACGGCCCTTGTGGCGTCTATGACCCCTCATCGGTTCGGATTGCAGCGGAAGCCGCGCTGTCGATGACAAAGAAGCTGCTTGACGCTGGCCCCGCCACAACCCTGGAGGCGCAGAACACGCAGTCTCGCTACATCGCTATCAAGGAAGACCAGGCCCAGGTCGCCAAGACCGAGCTGCTCATCCTGTGGACCGACTACTTCAAGCCCCCGCACCTCGAGGCCTACCCCGAGCTCCACAC
>JBLINY010000159.1:0-8856 GCA_047638695.1 Acidimicrobiales bacterium
GTACGCAGCGAGTGTTCAGGTACTCGGTCACAGTGCTGGGCCGCGACGCCACCACAACCTTCGGTCGCGAGTTCGATCCTTACGTCGATCGTGCTCACCAAGACTTCCTCGACCGACCGGCCACCAGTGCCGAACTAGACCGCTGGTCACTTCAGCTTGCCAGCGGGCTTAGCCGCTACTCCTTCGTTCGTGACCTGTCCTCCAGCGCGGCATGGACGAATACCGTCATCGACAAGCTGTACCTCGACACCCTCGGGCGATCTGCTGATGCAGAAGGCCGCACCTACTGGGCTCGAAAACTCCAGACCGGAACACCCGTCGCCTCGGTCGCCGCTGCGTTCTACGGCAGCCCGGAATATGTACAACGAAAAGGCGCGACGTTCGAGCCATGGGTGGCCGACCTCTACGTCGTACTACTGGGCCGGGATGCAGACGATGCCGGGTTGGCCTATTGGGCTGGGCTGGCAACATCGGATGGTTCAGGGGTAGTTGCGTACCGTCTGTATCAATCACAGGAGAGTCGGAGCGGTCGCGTCATCGAGCTGTATCAGCGCTTCTTGGGCCGAGGTCCCGATGCAGCAGGGCTCGCCTACTGGGTCGAGCAACTGGCGTCAGGCGACGATCTGGCCTTGGCTGCCAGTCTTGCCGCCAGTGCCGAGTACGGCGAACGTGGTCGCTAGGTAATAGCGTTCTCTAGCCCATAACGCTCGCTAGCCAATCGAGTAGAGCCAAACAGGCACAAGTAAACGCGTTTCGCAGGCCTGCTAGTGGACCTCTCGATGGCCTTGGATACGAGCGACTCGACTGCCTCTCGCCAGTACGACAACCGCAGCGACGGCGCACATCGAAGCCAACCCGGCCACCCAGCGGCGGTCGCCGGTGAGTTGGGCGATGCCGCCGGCCAGAACCGGGCCGATCGAGCCAGCCAACATCGAGACGCTGGTGTACATCCCCATTGACGAACCGAGCGCCTCACGATCGAACAGCTCGGCCGAATACATGCCCTGCAACGGGCTGTAGGCACCAATGCCGAGACCGGCGAGTACCGCGAACGCCAGCGCCACGATGACGCGGCCGGAAAAGGCCAAGACCACGGTTCCGATAGCGATCAGCGACAGGGCAACCAGCAACGATTGCCGTGGTCCGATTCGAGCGACCAAGAATCCAAGCGGGATACGGCCACCCAACTGAGAAAACCCTCGAACTCCCGCCATCGTGGCGGCAGTCGTCAGCGGAAGTCCGGCTGCCAACATTACGGGCACCTGATAGGCCAAGATCACCGAAATGCTGACACCGATGAGGGCGACAGCCAGCGTGAACGAGCGACTGGCTGGCGTGGCGATCGCACTTCGCGCCACCTCCGCGATGCTGATTGGGGCCGCTGCCGATCCTTGACGCGTCGGGATTGGCACCAGCACCGCCGCCACACAGAGGGCGACCACGGCCGATCCCACCAACAGTCGGACGGTGACCCTCCAGCCCTGGCCCTCGACTAGCCAGGCGGTCAGTGGCAAATAGAGAGGCGAGGCAAGCGCACCCCAGATCGTGAGAGCGGCGATGGCGCGAGCCGACTCCTCGGGATGCAACCTGACCACCGCCGTCATGGTCACGTGATAGAAGCCCAACGCTCCCAAGGCAGCCATCCCAAGGGCTGACAACCCAACAAAGACCCAAACGTTTGAGGCGTAGGAAGCCATCGCCAGCGCTCCGCCCCCGACCAACGCCGCGATTGCGAAGACTCGCCGGGTATCGAGCCGGTCGAGGAGGCGGCCACCGAAGAGCGAGCCTGCCCCGATCCCAAAGATGCCGACAGAGAAAGCGCCGGCCAACATCGTCTCGCTCCATCCAGTGTCGGCAATGATTGGATCGAGCAGCACGCCGAAGGCGTAGTACCAAGTGCCATAGACGGCGATCGTGACGATCCCCAGCAACGCGATCGGGCCATGAGCGAGAGCTGGAGCTCGCTCGGCTTCAGCGTTCGAGAAGGACGCCGGCATCGGTGAACTCAGCGATCCGGTCGTCGTCGTAGCCCAAGAGCTCAGTGAGAACTTCACTGTTGTGCTGACCCAGTGTCGGCGCCAGCGGTTCGACCACACGATCCGGAACAGCGGTGGTGTGCAGTGGGAATCCCGGCACTCGCACGGTTCCCAAATACGGATCTTCGACCTCGGTGATGGCTCCACGCTCGTGGAACCACGGGTCGAGGTGGGCATCGGCCGGATCAATCACGGGAGCCGACGGCACCCGGTGAGCTTCAAGATGGGCCAAGACGGCGGCCGTAGTGGGGAAGGTCTGCATCCAACTCTCGAGAATATCGACAAGCTCATACCGGTGGTCGGCCCGACCTTTCGCCGTGGTGAAGCGTTCGTCGTCACCCAGAGCGATCGCACTTGCTGCCTCACACAGCCGAGCCCACTGAGCATCGAGCACCTGCAGTACCAACCAGCCATCGGGCCCCTGGTACGTGCCGGCAGGAGGCACCGAGCCGAAGTGTCGACCTGTTCGTTTCAGACGCGCCTTACCTTCGGTGACACTCGGCCCCTGGATCGCAAAGGGATGCATCTGGAATACCGCTTCCACCATCGAGACATCCACGAACTGGCCTTCGCCAGTGCGCGACCTCGAGAACAGAGCGTGACCGATGGCACCGAAGGCCATCATGCCAGCCGACATGTCGGCGATCGGAGCACCCGACCCCAGAGGAGCGCCATCAGGCTCGCCGGTCAGGGCGACCGAACCGGCGACAGCTTGGCCGATCAGGTCGTAGCCGGGAAGGTGAGATTTCGAACCGGTGCGGCCGTAGGCCGAGATCGAAACGTAGATGAGTTCCGGCTTGAGGGCCCGCAAGCTGTCGGGGCCAAGGCCGCGTTTCTCGAGAACACCTTGGCTGAAGTTCTCGATTACGACATCACACTCCATGGCCATATCGCGGATCAGGGTGTGAGCCTCAGGCTTACCAAGGTCGACACACACGCTGCGCTTCCCCCGGTTCTGTTGGACGTAGTACGAGCTGTGGCCGTCCTTCACGATGGGCAGCAGGCGCGACAGGTCGCCGACCGGACCGGGTTCGACTTTGATCACGTCAGCACCAAGTCCAGCTAACAACAGGGTGGCTGATGGACCGGATAGATATTGCGTGAGATCGAGAATACGAATGCCTTCGAGCATCGCGGAACCCTACTGGCCCACGGTCGTGCCGTACCATGACAGCCGTGTGCGAGCTCTGCCTCCCTGCCACCGGGCACCCTGCTCCCGGACACCCTGCTCAACCAGAGCTCGCCCGCGCCACGTTCAGCCTGGCCCGGTACAGCCGTCGACGAGTTGTGCAGGGACTTCTCGCCGCACCCATGGCCCTATCCCTGCCGCGGTCCCTTCGGGCCCGCCAGAGTGCACCCGGTCTTGCTATCCATCCCCGATCTGACTGGGCTGGCGATGGCCGGCCTACTGCCGGGCCACTTCCTCGCGAGGAGGTCCGCTTCCTCCTCGTGCACCACACCGCGGGGCCCAACAACTACGGCCAAGCCGCTGTGCCGGGAATCATCCGAGGCATGTACGACTTCCACACCGGTCCGGAAAAGGGTTGGCCTGACGTCGCCTACAACTTCCTGATCGATCGGTTCGGTGGAGTATGGGAAGCACGATCAGGATCCATCGCCGGTGCCGTCAGCGGCGATGCAACCGGCGGGAATCAGGGCTTCTCGCAGCTGGTCTCCCTCGTCGGCACGTTCACCGGCCAACTGCCTACCGAGGCCGCGCTCGAGTCGCTACGAGCCACCCTCGCCTGGCTCGCCGACCGACATGAGATCGATACCTCTCCCGGTGCCACCGCCAGCTTCACTTCCAAGGGTTCGAACCGTCACCCTCTCGGTGTCGCTGTGTCGACGCCCACCATTAATGGGCATCGCAGCATGAGCCAGACGTCTTGCCCCGGCGAGGCACTTTTTGTGTACGTCTCTGATGGCTTGATGAGCGACGTCACTGCCCGCCGAAACGCTGCATCGGCGCCAACGAGCACCTCGACCACAACTCAGGCAACAGCCGCAACATCGGTTCCGACCAGCACGGACCCAGGCCCGAGCACGGTTCGGTCCCTCGGCACAGGGCCCGATATCGTCGGTGACGTGCAAGCCCTCCCCGGTTCACGTCCCGATTCCATCAAGCCCGCTGATGAGGCCGACCCCCAGGGGGTGGGCGGCGCCACCACGGCGGGCGTGGCGGCGGCCGGCGTGGCCGCTGCTGTTGCCGGATCCGTCACCCTGCGTCGGCGGAACTCGTGAGTCGACGCTCCCTTCGACTGCTCCACACGTCCGATGTCCACATCGACGGGTTCGGTGTGGGCGAACGCGAGGCCGAGCATGCAGAGGTCTGCCTGTGCCCGCTCCACGGCCTCGAGAAGCTCGCCAAGGAGCACGATGTCGACGGCGTGATGGTCGTCGGCGATCTCTTCGACCACGCCCGGGTCAGCGGAACCGGGGTCGCCGCCGTCTACGAACTCCTGCATCGTCTCCCAGGAGAGTGTGTGGTGATGGTCGGCAATCACGACGTCCACGACGAGCGATCGATCTATCACCGCTTCCGGCAGGCGGTCGATGTCACCGATGTGCTACTGCTCGATGATCATGACGGGAGCGACCACGACATGTTCGGCGGCGCCCTTCGTGTGTGGGGACGAGCCATGGACGAGCACTCTCCGCAGTTCAAGCCACTTCATGGCGTCGTGCCCCGTCCTGAAGACGACGCCTGGTTCATCGCCATGGGTCACGGCCACTACATCGATGAAGATGAGCCGTCGCATCGCTCATCTCTCATCACTCCGAGTGACATTGCCGCGACCAAGGCCGACTATGTGGCCCTCGGTCACTGGCACGTAACAACCGACGTGTCTCAGGGGCCGGTCTCGGCCTGGTACTGCGGCGCCCCATCGGGGCGACCAGGAGGACACGCCTTGATCGTCGATCTCGATCCCGTCAACGGTGTGCAGATCACCCAGGTCGACGTGCCTCTCAGTTCGACTGGCTGCGCTTGAAATTGCGGTCGGCCCTCTTGCCTTCGTAGACCCGCATGTCGATCGCTCGCCACACCTCGGGGGTGATTCTGATCAGCAGGCGAGGCTCGGTCTGCATGTTGGCAAAAAAGGCGTCGACGGCAGCATCGTTGGCGGGATCGTTTTTGCCGATGTATTTCTCGGCCAAGGTCCGCGACATCGGCCAGATGTCGAACCCATCCCGTAGCAACACCTCAGCCGAGCCATCGATGCCAATGTGACCAGCGATGGGAGCCATTGCTTCGACACACAGCGAGACATTCGGGTCGCGGACAATCTGCCTGCACCAGACACGGGAGTCGGTGCCGGTAAGCCAGACGAACTCGCCGTCCCAGTGAAACCAGACCGGCACGGTGTACGGGCGGCCGTCTTGTCGGAGGGATGCGACGACCCCAACATGCGGGTAGGCAAGGAACTCATCCTGGGTCTGCTGATCCATGCGAGGCATAGGACAGTCTTACTCTGTCGGCTCGCCCGGTCCGAGTTTGGTCGCCCATACGGCATACAACGGATCACTCGGACCCACGGGCAGTCGAACATCGAGGGTGGCCGGAGCAAAGCCACCCGCTCGTTCGAAATAGACGCCAACCAACTCCATCCGCTGCCCGTCATCCAGCGTCAGCCACCCTCGCACCGCTTTGGTCGGGAAGCATCGATTCGAGAAGGTGCAGACAAAGCGGCCACCCGGTCGCAAGACCCGGGCCACCTCGGTGAAGATTTCCAGTGGCTTCGTGAGATAGTCGACCGATACGCAACAGACAACGTCATCGAATGCGGCGTCGGCGAACGGCAACTCCGGGTTGCGATTCAGATCGTGGACAACGCGTTCAACAGCTTGTGGATTTGCATCGAGCTCACCCGGATTCATGCCGAGCACGGTGAGCTCCTGCGGCGTCTCGACGAAGTGCGAGATCCACGAGGACATCAGGTCGAGCACGACGCCATCGATGCCAAGCTCAGTGTAGAGGGCACCGACAGCGGCAGTTGCCTCTTCATCGATATGGGTGACGAGGCGATCGGGCTGATAAAAGATGGCGTCGTCGCTGGCGTCCGCCGGGTCGAAATAGCCGGCCGGAAAGTTGTCGTATCCGGTGGCTGGCTCGTCTCGTCCTCTGGCCTCAGCGTTCATAGTGTTCTTTCCAATCGAGCTGGTCGTCGGGCGGCAACGACGAAGCCAACTGGCTCAGCAAATCGAAGAGGCGCTGGCCTTTCTCGCTCCCGAGCTGGCGCCAGATCGGCCAGTCGAGTTCGTCGGTCAGATCCTCGATGCGCTGTCGCCCGGCGAGGCCGGCCTCGGTGATGCCACGATCGTCATCAAGCCAGCCTCGGTCCCTGAGCGTGGTGACAGCCACCTGCTCGTCGGCCTCGGTCCAACCTGCTTCGTCACGGATCCACGCCCGAGGAGCACCGCCGGCTGCGACGTGCGACACAACCGATTCGCATCCGTCAAGGCCCTCGGCGCACACCGCTATCAGATGATTGCCGCTGCGGTATTCGCGAAGGAGGGTGCAGTCGTGCCATAGCGACAGGTGAGGCTCGGCCGGACGTTCGACGCTTGCCCAGCCGGCATGCAGCAGCCGGCCGATCGGATCGCAGTTTTGCACCGCCTCGGCCGCTATCGCCGCCGCCTCGGCAAATACGTCGCCGGTGATGGCGTCGCCGTACGTGGCTCGAAGCGAGCGGTCCATGCCCCGGTAGCGGGCTGCGATGATCTGCCTTGGTGAGGCGCACTCCCAGGCATCGGGGATCGCACGGCGAACTCGGGTCGGGCCGTAGTAGAAGAAGGTCGATTGCACGATGTCGGGACCGACGGCGCCCACCGGGGCGACCCGGGTCGCGAAGTAATTCATCCAGAAGCCCTTGAGACCAGCGGCGGCACCTTCCTCACGCACCTCCGGGGCAAAATAACAGAGAGCATGGAACCGCTCGGTCGCCTCCCACAGCGCCCGACTTACCCCTGCTGGCGCCGCGCTCACTCGCCGCTTTCGAGGCCGAACACCGCTCGCTCCTCAGGCGAAAGACATCCCTGGGCAGCGGCGTTAATGAGTTCCTGGTTCGAACCGGTACTGAGCAGAACATCGACGGCCTCGTCGAGTGCGAGTTGTCGATCGATGCATGCCACCGTTGCCGCCGATAGGTCCTCACCCGTGTCGACGGAAACCGACGCCGCATAGGCCGTCCCAAAGCTCACGCAGTACAGACCGGGTTCGTACAGAATCCGGTTGGTGGCCTCGCCGTTGTCGTCGAGCACCCGTTGGTCGTAGCTGGCCCCCCAGAACTCAACACCGTCAGCTTGTTCGTTGTACGACCGCTCGGCGCAAGCGACATCGACCGCCCCGTTCTGATTCGACTTGAGAAACGGAGCCAGAACCACGCCGTAGCCGAAGTTCACCGGCGGGACGCAGGCCACGAGCACACTGACGGTCGGCGTGCGAATGTCGACCTCTGTGATATCGGGTTTCTGGTCTTGGGTGTAGGCAAACACGCCGACGAAGGCTGCCCCGCTCATGTTGGAAATGATCACGTCGGCCATGCACTCCGCCGAGGGCGTCGAGATCTCGAACGGTGCCGTCGTGCCATCGAAGGCGGCCACCATCTGGTCGCGGTTGAAGCAGCCGACAACAACGTCCATCGCCTTTATTTCTTCGACATCAGGCAGGGTGTCGAGTTCGAGCGTGGGATCGACAGCCAGACTCTCGGCCAGCAGCGGTTCCTGGGCCCAGCCCTTCTCAATGCACTCCTCTGGGGCGAAGGAGCTGAGCGGCACCGTGCTCGGAGCACTACTTGCCGTCGTGCCGCCACTTCCCGACGAACAGGCACCGGCGATGACGGCCAGAACGGCCAGCAGACAGATCAGCTGACGTCCGGTTTGTCTCGTTCCCAAAACAGCTCCCTCAGTTACGAACACGGCAAGACCGTAGTTCGAATCCCCTCGTTCGAGGGTTCCTGGAGTTCCTCGATGACGGCTCGCACGCGGCGCACCGCTCACTTGGCAGAACGAGCTGTTGCTGCCAGTTCTCCGATCTCTACCGCCAGTTCACGACGTCGCTCGGTTTGCACCACGATCCGCCTGGGACGGGCCAGAGAAGTGTCGACGACAAGGACTTCGCTAGCCGCGTAGGTCACCCAAAAGTGCCGGTCGCCCTTCTCGATCCGAGCGTGGGGCCACACGGTGTAGCTGCCGCTGAGAACCCGAGTGGGAATCGATGAGCCACGAACCCGAACGGCCAGCTCGTTGATGAGTGGAGTCTTTGCTTGCACGCTGGCCGACAGCACCGCAGACATCGGAATCTCGATCCGGCCGCGCATCGCTAAGATTCGGTCCTTGCCGGAAAGCGACAGTTTGAAGGTGTCAACGTTGCAGGTGATCTCGACAGCCACGGCCGACAACCCTAGGTGGCTGGTGTTGAACAGGGGTGGTCTGAGGGTCGGTGGCGGCTGGTGGGGGTGATGGCAGGTTCTTGTCGGTGCCTTTGGGTGGGTGTGTGGGCTCGTGTTCGGTGGTGTGGCCGGTGTGTCGTCTGGTGGAGCAGGGCTTTGGGTGGGACGGGGTCGCGGCGGGTTTTTGTGTTCAGGCGTTCGCCCAGCCGATGGGGGTGGTGGTCATTCCAAGGACGGCGAGGCGTGCCAGGTTCGCGGCTGCGGCTAGGAGTGTGAAGTCGGCGTCGACGCGGTCCAGGCCACACATTCGTGCTCGGCGGCCGCCGTGGCGGCGTCGCATGAGGTGTCCGATTTTGCGTTCGACTTTGGGGCGGGTGGCCCGATAGTCAGCGGCCCAGTTGGGGTCTTGTTGTCGGGCCCTCGCCGCGGCG
>JBLINY010000160.1:0-8841 GCA_047638695.1 Acidimicrobiales bacterium
CAGGATCCAGAGCGCGTGTCATGATGACCAGAGACCTCCACTGCGTCGTCGTTGTTGGATGCACCCGACATCAAAATCGGGACAACCCGACGACCGGTGGATGGTCACCTACCCGCGCGGCCCCTTAATGCAACAGTGCCCCTCAACCAAACCGAGCGAGCCGGCGCGAAGCTCTTCGCGTTTTAGAGCAAGCTAGGGATCGCTCCCGAGATTTCGGCCTCGCACACGCGCTAGGGGCGACGGTCGATCGGATGCATCGTGGCTCGATGGAAGTCAACAGTGCCGGCTCCCTTGAGCACCATTTCGTAGAATGACCATCCTTGTTGGGTGCGACGAAGCTTCGTGTGGTATTGCCCCCACAGGTAGCCATCGGGTGAACCATCCACGTAGCGGTGCCATGCATAGACATACGCAATCAGGGTTGCTTCATCGCCATCGATCGTCACCATCGGATTCGTGATGTGATGGCTCGTTGCCGCAAACGTCTCAGCCAGCCCGATCCCTATTACCCCGGCCAGCGCGGCACGTCCCTCGATGTTGTCCGTTTCGGGGCCGTAGTCGACAACCGCATCTTCGCTAAAGATTGCGGCGGCTGCATCTGGCTCGTTTCGATCAAAGTGATACGCATACCGATACAACGCATCGATGATCTGAGCACGGTCTTCCTGCGTTGACATGCGATTTCTCCAACAGTCCCGGCTTCATCGGCCCCTGAGCGTTGTCGCAAAGCATGGTTGGCCAGCCTCCGAGCTTTCGATCGTACCGCCGGCCTGACCGACCGGTCAGCGATCCTGACGCCCCCGGTGGGGAGGGAGAAACTTGGGCAGGTCCGGGTGTGGGGGCCGAATATTGCGTCGCGCGTGGTCAGGCTGCGTTTCCGGGGTTCGTTGATGTTGCCAGCGGCTCACGATCTTCAGTCGCGGAGCGATCCCTCAACGTAACGCTGCCGTCTGGTTGGATTTTGTTACTAGCAGTCGGCGATTGCTGCGAGTGCTTCGCAGATTTGGTGGCGTCCGTTGAGACTGAGTTGGCCTAATCGGATTGTGAGCACCGATTTGGGTACGGCGGCGAGGTTGTCGAAGGTGGCGACGCTGTCGTGGTCGATGCCTTCGTCGGTGCCTACGGGGATGCAGGTGGGAATGTCGCGGATCGTGGTTGTGACTGGGGCGACGATGATGTTGTTGACGACCTGGATGACTTCATCGCGGGAGACGATTAGGACGGGTCGTCGTTTCTGGTTCGGGGTTTCCATCAACCAGAGTTCGGCTTGGGCTACCACGGTTCGGCTTCGGTCATCGCTACGGCGCTGGCCATGGCGAGTTCATCGTCTTCTGGGGCTTGGGGGGTGGCTCGGTATGAGTCTGCGATGGTGGCTCCGACTCGTGAGCGGCGGGTCGATTCGGCGAGGTCATGTATTCCTTGTCGAATCACGGCGGACCGGCTTTCTCCGACTCCTTCGTTGACGAGTTCGTCGATGAGGGCGAGTTCTTCGTCTGTGAATCGCGTGGGCACGGGCGTTGTCATACGCTCTAGTATACACATTGTAGATTTTGGGTGTCGCGGGCTGTGTGTGGATGAGAACGCGCCGGGTGTCTGGGGGATCCTATGAGGGCCGATATGTGTCTCTTGCCTGGTCAGGTTTGATTCCAGTGCTCGTTCACGAGCCCATCGCCGACCTCCAACTCGATCCCTCAACGCGAGTGTCGAAAGCAATGCATGGTCTCGTTTGTAATGCAATATGTAGTGCGGTTTGTTATGTTGCTGGTATGGCTCAACTGGTGACCCGGGTTGATGATCGGCTTGCGGCGGCCGTTGATGAGCTCGTCGAGGCCGGTGTTGTTGCGAGCCGTTCCGAGGCGGTTCGCCTTGGTCTTGAACGGCTTGTCGACCGCTGTCGTCGCGATGAGATTGGTTCGACAATCGCTCGCGGCTACCGCGATCGTCCGCAAGACGAAGCGGAGGTCGCTTGGGCGGACGAATCTTCGATGCGGATGATTGCGGAGGAACCCTGGTGAGTGTGGCGCCAAATCAGGGCGAGGTCTGGTGGGCGGAGGCTGAAGACAAGCGACGACCGGTACTGATCGTGACACGAAGCGATGCGGTGCCAGTCCTGAATTGGATTGTCGTGGCTCCGGTGACTCGCACGATTCGCGAGATCCCAACAGAGGTCCGCCTCGGTGAGAGTCACGGGCTTCCAGACGAGTGTGTGGCGACGTTTGACAATCTTCAGCCGATACGGCGCTCGTTTCTCACGCTGCGAGCGGGTGAACTCCAGATCGAGGAACTTGATGAGATCTGCCGAGCGCTTCGTGCCCTCGCGGATTGCTAGCGAGCGAGCGTCAGGCTGTTAAGAGACTCAACCGCTAACAGTTTGCTAACGGCACGGTCTGAACAGACTAGAGCTGGCGTCTGTTGCCCAAGAACGAGTGGTTTGGGGCGGCTCGGAATATGGCTCATCGTCCCTGCCGTTATGCGGCAGTAGGAGGGCGGCGACTCGTTCTGCGGCGCATTGGTGCTCTGACGTGGGTGCAGATGTCGGCGGTGATTCGTTCGCTGGCGTGGTCGAGGCGGTCTTGGACGACTTTGAGGGTGACGCCGGCTTCGGGGGCTGCGGTGGCCCAGCCGTGGCGAAGGGCGTGTAGCGACACGTTGGGTAGGGGAGCGTCGAGGTGGTCCCGGTTGTGGCTGCGCTTGGCTGCGCTTGGCCGCACTTGAACTTGCTTGAACTCGCGGCAGAAGCGTTTGGGTGCCGGAGACTCGGTTGTACCTTGTGAGCAGCGGAAACGGGGCTTCTCTGTGGTTGGCTCGAGGGCCTTCCGCTCGGCTCGTTTCTTTGATCGGCTCTCTCAAATGGGAACCTATCGCTTGGGAGGTAGCTGTGGTAGGCTACTGATATGGCGCCTTCGAAGACGACCACGACGTTGCGGGTTCCCAGCGAGCTGCGGGATGAGATCGCCCGGATCGCCGAGCAGCGGGGAACGACGATGCTCGAGGTCGTGACCGACGCCGTGCATCGGCTTGGTCGTGACGAGTGGTGGTCGTCGGTTCGAGATGCGCTCGACGGGCTGAGTTCGTCAGAGGTTGCCGGCTATCAGTCCGAGAGTCAGCAGCTGGACGCGGCGTCGGCGGATGGTCTGGATGAACGCTGATCGGCGGTTCGTTCGAGGTGACGTCTGGTCGGTCGATTTCGGGGCCGATCCTGAGGATCCAGAGCAGGCGTTCCGGCGTCCGGCGCTGATTGTCTCTGAAGACAGGTTGCATCATCCGAATCTGAGGATGGTGATTGTGGTGCCTGGGACGTCCACGATCCGGCCGGTGCCGTTGCATGTTGTTGTAGAACCCGATGACGACACTGGTCTGGCCGTGCCGACGGCGTTCCAAGCCGAGCAGGTCCGAGCGGTGTCGATTGCTCGTCTGGTGGAGCGATTGGGTCGCCTCGACTCCGTGAGCAGACATGCGATTGACGAGATCCTGCGAAACGCTCTCGGTCTATAGCCAATGACTCTGCGGGGGCCGGTGGGGCCGAAGACTCCGTCGTGATGCGCTGACCTGGCGAGACGGGGAGTTCAGGCTGCAGTGAGTTGCACCCATGCGGATCGTCTCCGCTGTGGGTTAACCGCCGGCCGAAGGCGACGGCTGTAGGCCGATGACGTGCTGTTGTTTGTTATGGGCCGGAGAGAGGCCTCCGACGTCTCGGTAGGAGAGTCCGTATCGGAGATACCAGCGGACAGCGAGAATGATCGCCACACCCTGGCCGGGCGATCAGCCGATCCCTAACCGTGTTGGTCGGTCAGTCGATCAGCAGTGGCGGGACCGGGAGGCGAACCGCGTCGGCGACGACTCGGATCAGCTCCGCTTCGTCGGCCGTGGTCCGATGATCCTGGAGGACGAGTGCCGCCGCTCCTTCCACAAAATGCTGGCGGCCGGGTCGATCCAAGCGGGATAGGTCGCCCAGGGCGGCGTCGATCACCTCGAACGTCAACGTCTCGAGAGCCGGAACCGGGTGAGCTTGCACGCCGATTGCGTCCAGGGCAGCTTCGTACGCGCTCTGGGCCTGGCCCGGTCCGGAGCTGTTGAACCAAGAGAGCACGGCGTACACCGTGGTGGCCTGGCTCTGAAGGTCGGTGATTTTGGCATTGTGGCGAGCGGAGCCGTCGTCGTGCTGGTCTTCCAGGTGTCGGAGCATCACGCGACGAAGGATCCACCGGAACAGATCCTGGTCCGGGCGGGAACTCTCCATGGCCCGGATCGCCTCGGCTAGGGACAGTTTGTATTCGTACGGTGTCTCGCGGATCGAGTGGAGCGCGATATCGATGGCCGGTAGCTGCAGCCGCCGGTCCAGACCGGATATGACCTTGCTCGCCGCGTCGAGATAGTCCGGGTCCATCGAGATCGTCTTGCCTGCGAAGTCGAGCTGGTGGGGGCGCAGCAGTCGGTCGGTCGAGACCAACGAACCGATGACGGCTGCCACTGCTCCTTGGCGAGTATGGAGGTAGTTCTGCGTCTCCTCCGGGATGTCGGCCAACAGACTTCGGGCGTAGGCAATGTGGGCATCGCTGGGACCGTCGTAGGAAGGGCCACCCACCCGTTGCTCCGGGCCTACGCCGCCGACACCGCTCACTGGGGCATCGCCAACTGCGGCACCGCTGGTCCCGGCACTGCTCGTTAAGGCACCGGTCGTTCCAGCACCGCCGTCTGCGCCGGCCAGGAGTATGGCGGGATCGATGGGAAGTCCCATGTTCGGCATCCCAGGGATGGCGATATGGCCGGGTAGTGCTCCACCCCATCGGTCATTCGGCCCAGCCGCGTTTCGACCGCCTTGGGCATTTGCTCCGCCGGTCGACGCGGCGGCCGGAACGGGGTCGAGCGCCCCGAATTGGCCGTCCCAGCTCGGTATCAATTTGCCGATCCGGGACTTGAGCGGTGGATGGGAGGCGAAGCCGCCTCCGAAAGCCGAGCTGAAGAACAGGTGGCTGGCCTCGGTCGCATGCGCCGATCGGATCTTGTTCTCATTGCCCATGGCCCCGATCTTGATCAGCGCTTCGCCAATGCCCGACGGATCGCGGGTGTATTGCACCGCGGAGGCGTCCGCCAGGAACTCCCGCTGGCGGGAGACTGCGGCCTGGATCATTCGGGCGAACATCGTGCCGACCGACCCGATCACGATGAGGGCGATCGCGGCCACCATCATGACCATCGCCGAATTGTCTTCCTTGCTGCGCCTTCGTGGCGCCCACCACAACGAGTGGAGCAGGATTCGGCCCAGCACCGTGATCACCGCGATGCCGAAGACCCAGCCGATGATCTTCGTCTTGACCCTGGTGTCGCCGTTGGCGATGTGGGAGAACTCATGGGCGATTACACCCTGCAGCTCCCGGCGGTTGAGGTGGAGCAGCGCCCCTCGGGTGACCCCTATGGCAGCGTTGTCAGCCGTCCAGCCAGCGGCAAAGGCGTTGATCCCCGGTTCCTCGTCGAGCAGGAACACGGCGGGCACGGGCATGCCGGAGGCGATGGCGATCTCCTCGACGATGTTGCTGAGCTGCTTCTCAGCCGGATCGAGCGTGTTGAAATCGACCGGCCGTCCACCTAGCGATGCTGCTACATAGGAGCCGCCCCCACCCTTGATCTGGGCCGACTTCACCAACGATGTCCCGACGATGGCGACCGTCGTCACGGGGGCCGCGACGCCGATCGCGGCGAGAGGCTGGAACTCGCCGGAGCTGTAATAGAAGAGCGCGACCAGGAGGGCGGACACGACAACAATGATCGACGCGACGCCGAAGGCCAAGAGCAGGATCAGCCTGGCCGTGTTCTGTTTGGCTTCCTCCTGATGGGTTTGGAAGTCCATCTCAGTCGCTCAAGCTCCCGGGGGAGTGGGGCCGTCGTCGTCGTCGAACGAGACCTGGATGTTCTCACGCTTTTCAGCTTTCTCATCGAGATCGAGGTAGGCGGAATCCTTGAAGCCGAACGTGTTCGAGAACAACACCGGCGGGAACGTCGTTTTGTAGGTCTGATAGGAGTTGACCTGGTCGTTGTAGTTCTGCCGGGCGAAGGCGATCTTGTTCTCGGTGGTCGTGAGTTCCTCGGTGAGCTGCGCCATGTTTTGGTTGGCTTTGAGATCGGGGTAGGCCTCGGCCACGGCCATCAGCCGGCTGAGGGCTCCACCGAGCGCCCCTTCCGACGACGCCATGCGCCCCATCGCTTCGAGATTCTCCGGGTCGCCCGACACTTCGATCCTGGCCTGGGTGGCTGTCGCCCGGGCGTTGACCACGGCTTCGAGCGTCTCGCGCTCGTGGCCCATGTAACCCTTGACCGTCTCCACGAGGTTGGGAATCAGATCGTGGCGTCGTTCGAGCTGGACATCGATCTGGGCGAAACCGTTGCGCACCCGCTCCCGAAACTTGACGAGTTTGTTGTAGATGCTGACGGCGAAGAAGCCGATCAACACGATGACCGCGATGACGATGATGACAAAGATGAGCATGACGAGTCCCTACTTGTTTGCCGCGTGAGTGTCAGGTCAATCCCGATGAACGCTAGAACCGTGACCGCGGGCGGTGAGTCACCGCCAACGGTAACGATAGTCAGACTGAGCTGAGACCCGGTTGTGATCGAGGTGCTGCGGGACTCGATTGCGGAGGCGGCAGAGTTCGCCGTGGATGCGCCGGTAGCCCGAGGTCGGGTTCTCCGTGTCCAGACGCGACACGAGACGGCGGAGCTCAGTCGCTCGCGGCGGATGGTTGCGTGGCGGCGCGAGCCACCCGAGGTGCCGTGGACCATGATCAGCGCGGCCGTCGACTTCGTGCGACAACTCTTCGCCAGGTCACCTAGCCCTGGCATCCGCCTGCGAACCACCTAAACCGACGGCTATCTCTAAGACCGATTCGTCGAATGTTATCCGACCCAGAAAACGAAGTTCGGTAACGTTTGACCCATCGATCAGATCATCGATGTCATGACGCATTCATGCCAAAAATCAGGCCTCGTCGCGTCTTTCCAGACCCCTGCCGTTTCCGCAGAATGTGACTGCTGAGGTCGATCGGAGGCTGAGGCTTCGGCAGAGCGCAAGCGAGAACGCCTGAGCGAGACGGCAGGTGAAGCGCACCACACCCAAACATTAGAAGGTTCCGCAATGAGGCTCGCCATTTTGTCCCGAGCTCCCGAGAGCTACAGCACGAAACGTCTCAAGGTGGCAGCACTTGACCGAGGTCACGACGTCCGGATCCGCAACACCCTCCGGTTCGCCATCGACCTCTCCGGCGACGAGACAGACTTGCAGTATCGGGGAAAGCCAGTGGCCGACTACGACGCCGTATTGCCCCGCATCGGAGCGTCGATCACCTACTTTGGCACCGCTCTGGTGCGCCAGTTCGAGCAGATGGATGTCTATACCCCGAACTCTTCAAACGGCATCACCAATTCTCGCGACAAGCTTCGGTCGCTACAGATCCTGTCGCGCCACGACGTGCAGATTCCGGCCTCGACCTTTGTTCGTGACCGGCAGGATGCTGCAGACGCGATCAATCGGGTCGGTGGAGCGCCAGCCATCATCAAACTCCTCGAGGGGACGCAGGGCATCGGGGTGATTCTGGCGCCCGACGCCAAGGTCGCTGAAGCGATTATCGAAACCTTGGCGAGCACGGGAACGAACGTGTTGCTGCAGCAATTCATTGCTGAGAGCAGAGGAAGCGATGTGCGGGCCCTCGTAATCGGCGATCGAGTCGTCGCAGCGATGCGCCGCACAGCTCAGGGAGATGAGTTCCGTAGCAACGTGCACCGCGGCGGCCTCGCCGAGGCGATTGAGATTACTCCGGAGTTCGAGCGAGTCGCCGTCAAAGCTGCGCAGATCATGGGGCTACGGGTTGCCGGCGTCGACATGCTCGAGAGCGACAACGGCCCGCTGATCCTCGAAGTGAATTCTTCTCCGGGGCTTGAGGGGATCGAGACAGCGACTGGTCTCGATATCGCCGGCGCAATCATCGATCACATCGCGAACCAGGTCGCCTTCCCCGAACTCGATGTACGGCAACGCCTCTCAGTCAGCACCGGATACGGAGTGGCCGAACTGCTGATCAAGCGAGCGTCCGGATATGTCGACAAGACCATCGCCGATTCGGGCCTCCGCGACAACGACATCACCGTGCTATCGCTGCACCGGGGCACGTCGGTCATCCCGAACCCGAAATCGAGCCGTCTGCTGGAAGAAGACGATCGGTTGTTGTGCTTCGGCAACCTCGAGGCTATGCGAGGTCTCATTCCTGCTCGCCGCCGACGTCGCTCCAGGATAATGGAACTGCCCGAGGAGCCGCTGACCTCGGACCAGGACGACGAGCCAGCCGCAGCTCCATGATGCTCACAATTGACCGTACACAGCGTCCCGAGATCGTTCCGCTACCTACAGGAGCCATTGTGTCCCTTATCGCCAAGCTCAAGTTGTCTGTGCAGTCCGTCACGTCTGACTGCGTCGAGCGGGTCAACGCCCTCGAGCGAGGTCGGGAACGTAACAAGCTCCTCTCCGGGCTTGGCGAGCTGACCTATCGGGAACATCGAGGCGAGCTCGTCGATCAACCGGCGATCGAGAATGTACTGAGGGAACTGGGTGCTCTGGACCCAATCGACCAAGAGAACCTTGGAGACGAAACACGCGGAGAATCGGCCGGCTGAGCGTTCCATGGTGCGCTTTGCGGCTCGTCGGCCTCCGACCTCTCCTCCGACGTCAAGGGTGACTATCGGAGTGACGCGCTCGGCAGATAGGACGCGCTCGGCAGATAGGACGCGCTCGGCAGATAGGACGCGCTCGGCAGATAGGACGCGCTCGGCAGATAGGACGCGCTCGGCAGA
>JBLINY010000161.1:0-8634 GCA_047638695.1 Acidimicrobiales bacterium
AGCGCATGCCTGCGACCTGGAGAAACAGTGGCCCGTCTTGGCGGAGACGAATTCGCAGTTCCGGTGGAGTCGCGAGGCAGAGCAAACGATGCAGAGTTGGCGGAGCAGATGCTCGACAGCCTGGTTGAGGTCGTTGACGTTGGGTCTCGGTCCGTCCCGGCGAAGTGCAGCATTGGCATTTCGAGCGGTCTCGGTTTCGAAACCGACGCCGACACGCTGCTCCGCAACGCCGACGTTGCCATGTACCTGGCCAAACGGCGGGGCAAGGCTTGTTATGAGCTCTTCGACCGAGCGATGCACACCGAGGCGTTGGAGAGGCTCGGCCTTCAGTCAGACCTGCAAGAGGCCCTCACAAAGAACCAGTTCGTATTGCACTATCAGCCGATCTTCGACCTCAAGACCGGACGCATCACACAGACCGAAGCTCTGATCAGGTGACATCACCCCGTACATGGGTTGATCTATCCAGCTCGCTTCATTCCTCTCGCCGAGGAGAACAGCCTGATTGTTGAAATGGGGGCTTGGGCGATCCGAGAGGCGTGTGCCCAGACGGCTCGATGGCGCGAGATCGAAGGGTGCGAAGAGCTGGGTGTCAGCATCAACCTCTCGATGAGGCAGCTCCAGGATGAGTCGTTGGCCGAGACCCTTGATCGTGCGCTTACCGATTCGGGCCTTCCGGCCGGGGACCTGGTAATGGAAATCACCGAGTCAATGTTGGCCCTCGACGTTGAGCGAACGGCCGAAAGCCTGGCCGATCTCAAGGCTCTCGGTGTCAACCTGGCGATCGACGATTTCGGCACGGGCTATTCATCGCTCAGCTATCTCCGCACCTTCCCGATCGACGCCATCAAGATCGACAAGACCTTTATTCACGAGCTGGAAGCCGGCTGGAAGTCTGCCCCTTTGGTCAAGACAATCGTGAACCTGGCAGAAGCCCTTGGCACTTACACCGTGGCCGAGGGCATCGAGATCCAGCAACATGCCGACATGCTCAGTGAACTCGGCTGCGATCGCGGTCAAGGGTTCCACTACTGCCGCCCATTGGTGTCCGGTGCGCTCGAGGAACGGCTGCGCGACCTGGCTGCGGCCCCGGCCAACGGGCTCGACTCGTGGGCCCGAGTTTCAGAGGAAGTCAAGCGACAGCCCTATGAGCTCGAGTTCCGCCGGGGGGTCGAGGAGATCGAGGTATTTGGCCAGGAGATCCACGAGTTGGCAGCCGAGTTGGCACTTCCTGTGACGAGCCGGTGGCGCTGGCTCCAACGCTGGTGCGAAGTGAACAGCGGCGTTACTCGCTGCTTCATTGGCGCTCGTTCTCGCGAGAACGGCCGGTTGGTGGGCTGCGCGATGCTTGCCACCCGGGTCGAGAACGGTGTGACGGAAGCGTTTACTATGGGTCCGGTGGTGAACGGGGCGACGTTCCTGGGTGTCTCAAGCGACGAGGCGGCCGGGTTTATCGCCGCGGCCATAGCGGCTGAGGTAACGGGCATGGCGAGTGCCTGGTCGCTGCGGCTCGAACATGTTGACCGGTCGAACCCGATCCTCCGACAACTTGAGGGCGGGTGGATGTTCTGTCGCCGGCCGGCGTTGAAGCATCGAAACGGACAGCGCAGACGATGCGGGCTCGTGGACGGAAGTCGGTCGCTCGTTTCGTCGCGGCAGCGGACGTTTCGCCCGAGCCCGTAGATCAGGTGCGTGCCGTCTGGGATTCGGATCAGACCGACAACACCATTGGTCGATCTGGGGATCGCAGTCGTCGACGGCACTTCTGGATGTCGCTCCTCGATTCCGGCGGCCCCGATGCCCAGGGCGAGCGGTGGCCGCTCGAACTAGCGATGCTGAACGTCGATGGTGAACTCGTAGCGGTCGTTCTCGGGCTGGTTGACCACGGGGTCTACCGCATCGTCGACACCGCCGAAGCGGGCACCGTCCACGGCTTCAAGGCGCTCGCTCATCTCGAGTTCGTCGTGCTTGACCGGGTGCTCGACGACCGTTCCATACAGCTCCTCGACTGGAGCTGTGGCGCCGACTCAGGTCCGTTTGCCAATGGCGACGCGGTCAGCGAACGAACCGTTTTCGAGGCGGCCGGACGCCAGCGATCCGGTGAGCCTGGGGAGAGAGAAGACCGTCGCAGAGGCTCAGATTCAGCATCTGAAGAGACACGGATTTGGGGTTCGGAGCTGACAGTTCGGCGCACAACGTGAAGTGACTCGTTACGGTGAGGGCAGCCTTGGAGGAGGAGGATGATGTGTCTGATCCTGTGAAGCCAGAGCCCGACCAGAAGGATTGGACGTGGGTGCTGAACGCCACCTGCGATCAGTGCGGTTACGAGGCTGGCTCATTCGATCGATCCGAGATCGGAGCCAAGATTCGGGTGAACGCCGCTACGTGGCGAACCTTGCTTGGATCTGGTGACATCGTGGCAAAGCGGCCGCCCGATGGCGATCCTTCATCACCCGTCTGGTCGGCGCTCGAGTACGGAGTTCATGTGCGCGACGTGTACGAGCTCTTCGGCGACCGGCTTGGCCTGATGATCAAGAAGAAGAACCCCAAGTTCCGTGATTGGGATCAAGACCGGGCCGCCATCAAGGGCAAGTACCACGAGCAGGACCCGGCCCGTGTGGCCTACAGCCTTGCGGTCGCCGCTGGCGCTCTTGCCGACAGTTTCGACAAGCTCAGCGACGAGGTCTGGAGTCGTACAGCCGAGCGCAGCGACGGTGCGGCCTTCACCGTCGAAAGTCTCGGTCGTTACCTGCTCCATGACGTGACTCATCACCTGGCCGATGCCCGTTCTGGTTTCGAACAACTCACCAAGAAGAAACCGACGGAATCAGAAGACGACTGAGCGGTGTTTACTCGGGCCCGATCCATGTGACCGTATGTCCGCGGGCCTGTCACCAGGGACCACTCGCTGGTTGAGTTCGGCGGGTGATCTGGAAGACGCCCCCACCAGCCGAAGCGCTACTCGTTCGGATCGATTTGTATAGACAGGCTTTGAAGACCGCTGACGATCATCTTGGCCAGGACTCGAATCTGTTCGTCATCGAGCGCGTCTTGGCGCACGAGTTTCCGAAAGAAGAACGGTCCTTCGATGAAGTCGATTGCAAGGTCCAGATCGAGGTCGGCGGCGAGTTCGCCCCGCCCTTGCGCCAACTCCAGAATCGTCTTGATAGGAGTCATGCGCTCGCCCATCATCTCCTGATGCACTCGTTTGAGGCCTGGGTCTGAGATGGATGCAGAGATGACACCAAGAATCGTCCGCCGCATCCCGTCATCTTCGAGGATGGCTAAGACCGAGCGCATGAACGCATCGATGTCACCAGCCAACGAGCCGGTATTGGGTGTTGGCAAAGGGTGCACCATGCAATCAACGGCATGGATCAGGAGCTCGTTTCCCGTCGAGAAGTGGCGATAGATCGTTGTTTTGGCCACCCCGGAACGCTTGGCGACAGCATCGACGGTGAACCCTTCGATTCCGTCGAGGGCAATGACTTCTCGAGCGGCGTCGAGTGCTTTTTCTCGTGCTTGCGTACTGAGAGGCCGGGCCATGGGGCTCTCATCTTAGCCGTCATGTCTCATGGACGTACCGGGCCGAAGGTCATAACTCCGCCGAATGAGCCTGGTTCGATGTGACTTGTGTCAAACTTCTTGATCCTGAGCGCGGGTGACTCTATAAACACTACGATGTCGTAGCGAAACGGTTCCAAGGACGACGATCCGTCTTCTCACGCCATCCTCTCACCCCTCTTTCACCCACGGAGAACCTCTATGTACGCAAAGCTCGGTCGCTGGTGCTTCAGCCATCCGTGGCAAGTCATCGGCGGGTGGATTGTCGTCCTCCTTGTTGCCGCTGGATCGCTGGGTGCCATCGGCCCCTCCTACGATGGAAGCTTCGAGATTCCTGAGTCGGAATCAGCCGACGGCTTCGCCATCATTGACGAAGCGTTTGGCGGCGCCGGTTCTGGCCTGCAGGGAACCATCGTCATCAAGGCCGAGCAGGGAGTCGACGACCCCGAGGCGCAGGCTGCCCTTACGGCCTACATGGACGAACTCATGGCCGAGTCTGGCGATGGCGAGGAGTTCGAAGGCCTCCAGGTGCGCTCACCTTACGCTCCAGGGGCCGAGGGCCAGATCGCAGAGGCCGGCCAGATCGCCTACGCACAGATCAGCGTCCCGCAGTCCACCGACCAAACGGCAGCAGCCCTGATGGGTGTCGAGATGCACGATCGCATTCTCGAAGGCGAGCTGAGCAACATTGATGGCCTTCAGGTCGAGATTGGCGGCGCCGCCTTCGGTGAGTTCGAACCACCGGAGTCCGAGCTGTTGGGCTTGGCCTTCGCCGTGGTCGTGCTCATCGTCGCTATGGGTTCGGTTGTTGCCATGGGTACGACGATCGGCGTGGCGGTACTCGGGGTCGGTATTGGTGGCATCTCTATTGCTTTGCTCTCCAACATCACTTCGGTGCCAGATTTCGCCAGCACCATTGGCCTCATGATCGGCCTTGGGGTCGGTATCGACTACGCCCTGTTCATTGTCACTCGTTACCGCGAGGCGCTCCGACAGGGCTTCGATCCTGAAGGGGCTACCGCAGTGGCCATCGACACCGCCGGCCGATCGGTTATCTTCGCCGGCGCCACGGTCGTGGTTTCACTCCTGGGACTGCTCCTCGTGGGTCTGCCGTTCATTTCCGGCCTCGGCTATGGCGCCGCAATCACCGTTGGAATCGTGATGGCCAGCTCCGTCACGCTGTTGCCGGCCGCACTCGGCCTGGTCCGTGGGAAGGTCAACGTCACTCGTTGGAGGGGCATGATCTCGGCTGGCTTCGTTGCCGTTGCGTTGCTCGGCCTCGGGTTGAGCATCCAGCCGTTCCTTATCGGGCTACCCCTGGCGTTGGTCATCGCTATCGCCGGTTATCTCCCCTTTGCCGGCCCGCTGAAGAAGAAGTTGCCTGCTCGTAAGGAGCTCGCGATCCGAGACACCATTTGGTACAAGTGGAGCCGGACAGTTCAGGCTCGACCATGGGCCTGGGCCATCGGCGGCACCGCCCTGCTTCTGCTCCTCACCGTTCCGTTGTTGTCTCTCAACATGGGCTTCTCCGACGAGGGCAACTTCCCGGAGAACACGACAACTCGAAAGGCCTACGACATCCTGGCCGACGGCTTCGGTCCGGGCTCGAACGGCCCCTTCCTGATCGTCACCGCCATTGACTCGCCAGACGATCTCGACGCGCTTGCCGGGCTCTCGGCTGCCCTGAACGCAACCGATGGCGTTGCCTTTGCATCTCCACCATTCCCCAACGACCCGGACAATCTTCAAGCGGCCATGATCCGTTTGCAGCCGACGACGTCACCTCAGGACATCAAGACCGAAGAGTTGGTGGAGACGCTCCGAGACATCGTGGTCCCGGCTGCCGTAAGCGGAACCGATCTCAGCCCGAAAGTCACCGGCCTCACGGCCGCAAACATCGACTTCACCGGGTTCCTCAGCGGTCGTATTTTGATCTTCTTCGGCGCCGTCTTGACCCTCAGCTTCTTCCTTCTGATGGCCGTGTTCCGGTCGCTCATGGTTCCGCTGAAGGCCGTCATCATGAACATGCTGTCGATCGGTGCGGCGTACGGAATTGTGGTGGCCGTCTTCCAGTGGGGATGGTTCGGAAGCGTCTTCGGAATCGAAGGAGCCCCGATCGAGCCGTTCATTCCCATGATGATGTTCGCCATCGTCTTCGGTCTCTCGATGGACTACGAAGTGTTCCTCCTTTCAAGGGTGAAGGAGGAGTTCGAGCGCACCGGCGACCCGGTCAACTCGGTTGCCGACGGCCTGGCCATGACGGCTCGGGTCATCACCGCAGCCGCAGCCATCATGGTCGTCGTGTTCGGCAGCTTCATCTTCGAAGACAACCGCATCATCAAGCTCTTCGGATTGGGCTTGTCGATGGCCGTGTTCATCGACGCCACCCTTGTCCGCATGCTCCTGGTTCCGTCAACCATGCAGCTTCTCGGTACCCGCAACTGGTGGCTGCCGGGCTGGCTCGATCGGATTCTGCCCAACCTCAACGTGGAAGGCGGTCACCACGAACCGCCGTCTGCAGCAGCTGGCTCCGTGGACGAACCAGATCTCGAGAGCGAACTGGTGTAGTCGATCTAGCCGCATCTATCACAGCCGTGCCCGGGGCCGAGATTTGAACCCGCATTGTCTTTAGACCCTAGGGTTTTAAGTTCGGCGAAACCCGTCCTGACAATCCGAGAAGGTCCAGAATTGCAGGTCAGGACCGAGGCCAGTCTCCAAACCGGCCAACCGAATCCAGCCAATCCGGTGCGGTCTGGCGAAACCCGCGCGCGTTCCGTGCGCGTTTGGGCGTCACGCGACGGTCCACCCACAGCTTGTGGACGCTAGAGGCCTTGATGCCCAATGTCTCAGAGGACTTGAACCCGGAACCTGCGGATTAAGAGGCCGACGCTTTCTGTCCAGGGGATCCGGTCAGTCCGGGTGCCAGGGGTTTTGTCCAAGTGACTGTCCGGTCAGTTCGAGCCTGACCGGCTGATACCGAGGAGTTTGGCACCGAGTTAGGCACACGGCGGGTGGGGGAGTGTGGGATCTTTGGCGATAGCGCGTGTGAGAGGGAGGATCGGTCCGCTGGGAGGAGGCCTGCTCTTCGCTCGACTCTCAAGACCTCGTGGCGTCAGTCTCCGGAGTAGAAAAAGGCCTGTTGCGACGGCCATGTCCGATGTCGCTTTGGGCCAGCCGGCATAGAAATCCAGATGGGTGATCCGTTCGATGAACTCTTGTCCAGTCCCGCCGCTCGGCTTCGCCAAGCCTAGGTCGAATACGAGTTGCTCGATGTTGCGAGAGTGTCGCTTCCCGGGCGTCGTCGCGGTGTCGAAGCTACAGTTGCGGCCGATGGCAGCTGAGAGCGACCTCGAGACGCTGGTGACCGATGCGATGGTCGGACGCAAAGGGATCTGGGGCTCTGAAACCGTTTCGCCGGTGATCGCTGAGTCGGACATTCGCCGGTGGGCGATCGCGGTTTACTGGCCCGAAGAACCGCCGCCGATCTTCTGGGATAGCGGGTACGCGGCAACGACCCGTTGGGGCACGATCATCGCCCCGCCGGACTTCAATCCGTTTGCCTGGCCGGTGCAGCGCGCGCGTTCATCGAGTCGGCGCTCGGCGGCGTCCGAACCTTCCCCGAGCCGTTCGTCGAGAGGTCGAAGAGGCATGAACGGTGGCCAGACTGACAGCTACGGCGTGCCGATGCGTTCCGGTGACGTCATTCGTGCTCGTACTCGACTCCGCGACTGGGAAGAACGCGACACTCGGCTCGGGCAGACGCTGTTCACCTACACCGAAACCGAGTGGCGTAACCCGGCGGAAGAGTTGGTGAAACGGCGGGTCGCAACCGGCATCAGGTATTGATCGCTACCAGGGAGCGAAGGACGACATGAGCTACAACGTGTACTTTGAGGACATTGCGGTCGGCGACGAGCTTCCGGCGTGGTCCCGCAAGACGGATTTCATGAGCTGGAATCGATATGCCGCGGTGAACGACGAGTTCGTGTATATCCACATGGACGACGAGGCCGGGCGCGCAGCGCTGAACGACCAGGGTGCGTTCGGTATGGGCAACCTCCGGTATGCGTACATCGTCAACGCGCTGCAGGCATGGATCGGCGACGAGGCCGAGGTCCGCGAGATCGGCTGCCAGTTCCGTGCGATCAACCAGAAGAACGACGTGTTGACTGTCGTGGGCACCGTGACAGAGAAGAAGGTCGAGGGCGGCGAACGGCTGGTCCGGCTGGACATCGACGTCGTGAATCAGGACGGTGACAAGACCTGCCCGGGCCACGCACTCGTCGCCGTAGGGAGTCGCGACAGCTGACCCGTTCGCTGACTCCGGCTCGACCGTGGATGATCGGCGTGAAAAGCGCGAGAGTTGAGCCATGACTGCTGCATCTTCGGCCCAGGCTTCGACCGCTACTCCGAGTCCGGATTCGGTTCGAGAAGATGTCGCGGGTTGGCTCGACGACACCTGGAGCGACGATCTCACGGTTGGCGAATGGTGGCGCCGGTTGGCCGACGCCAAGTTGGCGAACTCCATGCTTCCCGAACCGTGGGGCCGGGGTTACAGCCGGGAACAAGCGGTCGCCGTGATCGCAGCGCTGACCGAGCGAGGCGCGCTCGGACCGCCGGGCGGTATCGGCATGATGCTTACCGTTCCGACGCTGCTCGCCCACGGCACCGAGGCACAGATACTTCAGTGGGTTCCGAGAATCCTCGACGGCCAGGACGGCTGGTGCCAGCTGTTCTCCGAACCCGGTGCTGGAAGCGACCTCGCCGGGCTCCAGACCCGGGCCGAGCGCGACGGTGACGAGTTCGTCGTCACCGGGCAGAAGGTCTGGACTTCGACCGGCCATCTCGCCGATTGGGGCATTCTCATCGCCAGAACCGACCAGGATCAGCCGAAACACCGAGGCATCAGCTACTTCGCGTTCCCGATGCATCAGGAGGGTGTCGAGGTGCGTCCACTTCGGGAGATGACCGGCCGCGCACTATTCAACGAGGTCTTTCTCGACGGTGCCCGGGTGGCGGCCGGGAATTTGATCGGTGGGCTCAACGACGGTTGGAGGGTGGCGAATACGA
>JBLINY010000162.1:0-8629 GCA_047638695.1 Acidimicrobiales bacterium
ACCGGCGTTGCCGGTCAGCTTCGCCATCTGGCTGTCGTCGGTTGAGCTTCCTCGTCCCTCGGCAGCCTCTCGGTTCTGTTCTGACATTGTGACCGGCGTTGCCGGTCAGCTTCGCCATCTGGCTGTCTGTTCGCTGTTTTGGGCATGGGAGTCTAGATTCCAACCGATGGCAGAAATCACACCGGTGCCCACAGACGAAGAAACCGCGGCCATTCTGGCCGCAGTCGAAATGCTCTGGCCGAAGCCAGTGGCAGCAGCCGATTCCTCTGCCGCAGCCCCGCCTCGGTGGCGTTTTAGCGGCCGTTGGTGGCAGGGAACGCGTCGGCCCTGAGGGGGCCTTTGGCGTTCCTTGAGTTGCTCGCTTGCGCTCGCAACTCCTGGGAACGGAAACCCTTGACCTCGCTGCGCTCACAACTCCCGGGAACAGGAGCGGGGAAGCGTTGGCGGCTTAGTCGGCGGCGACGGTGGCTACTTCTATGCGGTCTTGACGCCACTCTCGGGCGGAGATCAGGGCAGCTCCGGCGGCTGACATGATTTCGGCGCTGCCGAAGGCGTGAGCCGGGTAGCAGGCAACACCGGCCCAGAGCGTCAGCCCCGACTGCTGCCCCAGTAGCTGGCGGCGGATTCGCTCGACCGTCCAGATGGCTCCGTTCTCGGGGGTGTCCTCGAGCAGCAGAGCGAAATACCCGTTGCGAAGACGACACGCGGTGTCGGCCTCACGAAGTGTCACCCGGATGCTGTCGGCAACCAGTTCGGCCTCGGCATCCAGCGGATCGTTGTGGGGAAGACCCTCGACCACTTCGAGGAGTACGACAGCGACGGGGCGAAGATGACGACGAGCGGCGGCGATGCGTGACTCGAGAGCGACGTTGAAGAATGACTCACTGAAGAGCCCGGTGTCAGCATCGGTGAGAGTGTCGGTGACTTCTTCGTACTCGTCATCGAAGTCGGAGACCAGACGCTCTTCGGTTTCCTGGGCCTCAGCGCGGACGGCCCGAAGCTCGTCTTCGACCAGTATTTGCACGGCCGACTGATCGTTGAGCTGCTGGGCCAAACGCAATCCGGCAACGCCAGCCGCCAGTGCAAGAAGACCGGCTACCGCTCCAAAGACCGGAACATCAGCCGCGAAGGCAACAAGCCCCGCTGCGAGGCCGAGTACACCGGTGAGAAGTCCGGGAAGCGCAAGTCGTCCATTCATCGAAATCTCCATCGGCCTCGGACCGCTCGAATAAAGAGGGAGCTGGCCATTCGGTCAGTCTTTCAGAAACAACCAGCGAGCGGGAGGAGGCCCTGATTGGGTCGACCCGTCAAGGGAAGACCCTACGGGGTGTTGTCGCGCCCCGCGATGGCCAGATCGGCTAACTCGTCAATGATGACGCCAATGTCGAAGTCTTTCGGGGTGAAGACAGCGGCAGCCCCACTATCGAGCAGAAACTGCCGGTCGTCTTCGGGAATGATGCCGCCGACCACCACCGGTGCGTTGACGCCGGCCTGCCTGAGCAGGCGGATGGTTTCGGGGACGAGCTCAAGATGGCTGCCCGACAGAATCGAAATGCCGACAGCATCGACGTCTTCATCGCGGGCGGTAGCTGCGATCTGTTCGGGTGTCAGCCGGATGCCTTGGTAAATCACTTCCATACCGGCATCTCGCGCCGCTACCGCGATCTGTTCCGCCCCGTTGCTATGACCGTCGAGCCCTGGTTTGGCCACAAGGAGCCTCGGAGGCCCGTTCACAAGCGCTTTCATCCTCGCTGAAGTCGCCCTGAGGCGGTCGGAGCCGCCGCCGGCGCCAGCAGCGGCCGCAACACCCGTTGGGGCCCGGTATTCACCGAACACGTCGCGAAGGGTGTCGGACCACTCACCGGTGGTTCCACCAGCGTGAGCCAGCGCAACGGTGGGACCCATGATGTTGCGGTCGCTCGAGGCAGCGGCCTCGAGGTCTCGAAGGGCCGCGGTGACAGCGCTCTGGTCGCGAGACCTTCGCCACGCCTCGACGTCGGCCACCATCTCGGCCTGCACCGCAGGGTCGACCTTCAGGATGCTGTCGGCACCACCCAGAGGCGACGG
This sequence comes from Acidimicrobiales bacterium, assembly GCA_047638695.1. GTDB lineage: Bacteria > Actinomycetota > Acidimicrobiia > Acidimicrobiales > SZUA-35 > JAHECQ01. The sequence continues at coordinate 2,068 of JBLINY010000162.1, forward strand.
TTCAGACTCGGTGAAATCGTTGACGCCGACGATTGCTAGTTCGCCTGTTTCGATGCGACGCATTCGGCCAGCATGAGATCGAACCAGGCGACCTTTGAGCTCATCGATGGCTTCGAACGCGCCGCCGAGTTCGAGCACGTCATCCAGTTCTGCCGTGGCTGCGTCGATCAGTTCGTTTGTCTTGCCCTCGATCACGTGCGATCCAGCGAAGATGTCGTCGTATTCGAGCAGGTCGGATTCCAAGGCGAGAACCTGCTGGATGCGCAGCGACCACTGTTGATCCCACGGGCGCGGTAGCCCGAGCGCTTCGTTCCAGGCGGGCAGCTGGAGCGAACGAGTTCTGGCATCTTTCGAGAGGGTGACACCGAGCATCTCGAGCACGATTCGCTGCACGTTGTTCTCGGGCTGTGCTTCGGTGAGTCCCAACGAATTCACCTGTACGCCGTAGCGGAAGCGCCGAGCCTTGGGATCGGTGATGCCGTAACGCTCGGCCGTTATTCGATCCCACATCTGGGTAAAGGCCCGCATCTTGCAGGTTTCCTCGACGAAGCGGATGCCAGCGTTGACGAAGAAGGACACGGAGGCAACGACGTCGGAGAACCGGTCGTCGGGTACTTGACCAGATTCCTTCACCGCGTCAAGCACCCCGATACCAGTCGCCAGGGCGTAGGCGAGCTCTTGCACCGGCGTGGCCCCTGCTTCTTGCAGGTGATACGAGCAGACGTTCATAGGGTTCCATTTGGGAACGTGCTCGTTGCAGAAGGCGAACATGTCGACGATCAGTCGGCGACTCTCTGCTGGCGGGAAGATGTAGGTGCCGCGGCTGAGGTATTCCTTCACGATGTCGTTTTGCACCGTGCCCCGAAGGTCGGTCGACGGCACATTTTGGTCGGCGGCGTTGGCCACATACAGCCCCAGCAGCCATGCGGCCGTGGCATTGATGGTCATGGACGTGTTCATGCCGCCAACGGGGATTTGGTCGAGCAATGTCGACATGTGCCCCTTGTGTACAACTGGCACACCGACCTTGCCGACCTCGCCGCGGGCGAGCAGATGGTCGGGGTCGTAACCCGTCTGAGTCGGGAGGTCGAAGGCAATCGAGAGCCCGGTCTGACCCTTGCTCAAGTTCGTTCGGTACAGCTCGTTCGAGGCCTTAGCCGAGCTATGACCCGAGTACGTGCGCATAAGCCACGGGCGGTCGCGGGTCGGGGTCTCGGAGCTATCCGTAGAGCTGGTCACACTCTATTGTCCCCGCTGGATCGGTTTGGGTCGAGTACCTGTGACGGAGGTAACTCGACAGCGGCTCGCAGCCGTGCCGCGTAATCGTGGCGACCAATCTCGGTGACGCCGAGTGAGGCGAGGTGGGGCGTTGACCATTGCACGTCGATAAGCGTGCCGGGCCGGTCGCCAAGAAGGTTCACGAGGTGAACCAACGCCACCTTCGAAGCATCCGTGTGTCGATGAAACATCGACTCGCCAGCGAAGAAGCCACCGATGGCGATGCCGTAGAGGCCACCCGCCAGGCCGTATCGATCCCACACCTCGACGCTGTGGGCGTGACCGAGGTGGTGGAGCCTGGTATAGGCGTCGATGACCCGACGATCGATCCAACCGTGTGGCCTACTCGGGTCGGCACACGCTCGAATCACTTCGCCGAAGTTCTGATCCACGGTTACGTCAAAGCGCCCGAGTGATCGCCTCAACGATCGCGAGACGTGCAGGTTGTTTGGTTCGAGGATGCCTCGGGGGTCGGGTGAGAACCAGCCGATTCGGCGGCGCCCCACGGGCATTGGGAAGTAGCCCGCCTCGTAGGCGTCGAGCAAGGTTTCCGGCTCGAGATCTGCGCCGACGGCAATGAGGTCATCCCCCGGAGCTAGCTCTTCGAGAGGAGGAAAAACCCATGCCGAGGGAGGCCGGACAGACATCGCTCACAGTGTGCCGCACAGCGAAGCTGAGCGGACTACGACCCTGACTCGGTGATGGTGACGCTTTCGATAATGGCCGGTTCGCTCGGAGCGTCACCCGGTGAAGTCGGGATGCTCTCGATCGCGGTGACAACATCAAGGCCTTCGATAACGGTGCCAAAGAGGCTGTAAAGAGGGGGCAGCGCCGCCCCGTCCTCTCCGGTGATCACGAAGAACTGGCTGCCGTTGGTGTCAGGTCCTGAGTTGGCCATGGCCACCGAACCAATCTCGTACTCACCTTCGTCTGGCAGCTCATCGGGCACCGAGTAGCCAGGGTCACCGGTACCGGGCTGGGCGCCAACGGCGTCGCCACCCTGGATCACGAAGCCGGGGATGATGCGGTGGAACGGGGCGTCGTCGTAATAGTGGTAGCGGGCCAACACAACAAAGTTGTTCACGATGGCCGGAGCTTTCGTCGCGTCGAGCTCAAAAACGATGGTTCCGAGATTCGTCGTCACCTCGGCCGTGTAGGTCTTGGTGTCATCGATACACGTTGGTGGCGCGTTCTCGAACGATGTGATCCGCTCAGACGAACCGTCTTCTTCCGGGCACGTGGTTTCGCCGGTGATTGACCCACCAGGCTCTGGTGCCGATACGGCGCTGACCAAGGGCTCGGTGGTGCTCGGGGCATTGGCCGAATCGGTCGTGGTGGTCGTACCGAGGGTCAGGTCAGGTGTGTCGATGGCCTCACCACTGTCGTCGCCACCGGCCCGGGAGAGCAGAAACAACCCGCCAAAGAGCAGCACGGCGACAACGCCGACCAGCAATATTCGCTGTTTCGTGTTCTCACTGGTCGATTCTTTGCGCTCGGCTTCTATGCGCGCCTGACGGTTGGAGCGCTGTCGTTCACGTTTATCGGTTGCCACAGCGCGACAGAATATCCCTGCCGACCGCGGTCGGGAGGCCGCTAGCTTGGTCAATTGTGGCTCTTTTGGTTCAAAAGTTCGGTGGCACTTCCGTCGCGGACCCAGATCGCATGCGAATAGTCGCCGATCACGTGGCTCGATGCCGACGCCGGGGTGACCAAGTTGTGTTGGTCATTTCAGCGATGGGCAAGGAAACTGATGAGTTGCTGCGGCTGGCTTCGGAGGTATCGGAGAATCGCCCCGGTCGAGAGATGGACATGCTCGTCACGGCTGGCGAGCGCAAGGCCTGTGCCCTCATGTGTATGGCGCTTGCCAGCGCTGGAGTACCGGCCCACTCGTTCACCGGCAGCCAAGCTGGCTTTCTCACCGACACCAATCATCGCAACGCCAAGATTCTCGAGATTCAGCCCTACCGGGTCGTCGAGGCGCTCGACGCTGGCATTGTTCCCGTCGTCGCTGGTTCGCAGGGCGTGTCGTCCGAACGCGATGTCACCTTCCTTGGCCGTGGAGGTTCCGATACCACGGCGGTCGCGTTGGCACATGTACTCGAAGCCGACCTTTGTGAGCTGTACACCGACGTCTCAGGGGTGTTCAGCTCCGATCCCCGGGTGGTCGAACGGGCCCAGAAGATGGCGACCATCACGTTCGATGAGTTACTCGAGATGACGGCTACCGGGTGCCCAAAACCGGCGATGCGTTCGGTAGAAGTTGCCCACAGTTACCAGGTGCCCCTGCATGTGCGTTCGGCATTCACGTGGGAACCGGGAACCATGGTTATCCCGAATTATCCGGCCATTGACGCCGAGAACCAGAAGGACGGACGGAACGGCATGGAACAGCCAATCATCAGAGCGGTCACCCACGACCTTTCCGAATCGAAGGTCACGGTGGCCGATGTGCCCGACCGTCCGGGCGTTTCGGCCAAGTTGTTCCGGGCAATGGCCGACGCCAACATCAACGTCGACATGATCGTGCAGAACGTGTCGTCCGAGGGTTGTACCGATATCAGCTTCACGGTTCCCACCGAAGATCTTGAGGGAGCCAAGGGAGTGCTCGAGGGCGGTCTCCTCGCCTCCATCGATGGCAAGGGTGTGTCCACCGACGACTCGATTGGTCGGGTCTCGATTATCGGCGCCGGTATGAAGTCGAACCCAGGCGTCGCTGCCACCATGTTCGAAACGTTGGCCGCCAACAACATCAACATCGGCATGATCAGCACCTCGGCCATACGTGTCAGTTGTGTTGTGAAGGCAGATGTAGCTGAAGCAGCGGTGCAGGCGCTTCATACAGCCTTCGATCTCGACGGCTAAAAATCGGTTCGCCTTTTTGCGCATTGGCTCTAGCGTTGTGGGCATGCACGTAGGAATCGTCGGCGCCACTGGCCAGGTGGGTCGAGTGGTCATGGATCTGCTCGTCCAACGCAATTTTCCCGTTGACAGTCTCAGGCTGTTTGCGTCGGCCCGTTCGGCTGGTCGAACGCTGACGTTCAACGGCGTCGAGATAGCGGTCGAAGATGCAGATTTTGCCGACTTTTCCGGTATCGATGTCGCCATCTTCTCGGCTGGCGGCTCGACGTCGAAGAGGCTTGCTCCCAAGGTGGCAGCGGCGGGCGCGGTGGTCGTAGACAACTCATCGGCGTGGCGCATGGATCCCGATGTCCCACTGGTAGTGGTCGATGTCAACAATGAAGCCGCGGCCAACCGTCCGAAGGGCATCATCGCCAATCCGAATTGCACCACCATGGTTGCGATGCCCGCTTTGCAGCCCCTCCACGAGGAAGCGGGCCTGAAGAGTCTGGTTGTCAGTACTTATCAGGCGGTGTCTGGGGCTGGTCTTGCCGGTGTCGAAGAGTTGGCGCAGCAGGTCGAGAAGGCCGGCGATCCCCGCCAACTGGCGTTCGACGGACGCGCGGTCGACATGGGCCAGCCTTCGGCTTTCGTCGAGCCCATTGCCTACAACGCCCTGCCCTGGGCCGGCGTCGGTGTCGACGATGGTCGAGGCGAAACCAACGAGGAACAGAAGCTCCGTGACGAGAGTCGTAAGATTCTCGACATCCCCGATCTGCTGGTATCGGGTACATGCGTCCGTATCCCGGTGTTCACTGGCCATTCGTTGGCCATCAATGCTTCGTTCGAGCGCCCAATTTCACCCGAGCGAGCCACCGAATTGCTGGCGAGTGCTCCCGGCATCCTGCTCGATGATGTCCCGACTTCGCTGAAGTCAGCCGGTATCGATCCCTCACTGGTCGGACGTATCCGCCCAGACGAGACGGTCGAGAACGGCCTGGCGATGTTCGTGGCCGGCGACAATCTGCGAAAGGGTGCTGCGCTAAACACCATCCAGATTGCCGAGCTCCTCATCCCCTAACGAGGGCGGGTCGGTGACGTAACGCTGAATGGCCTCTTCGAGGCTCAGGTCGATTTGGTTGGCGAGTGATGCCAGCCAGGCGAGTACGTCGCCGAGTTCGTGCAATTGCTCGTCACGGGTGCCCTTGCGGACGGCCTGGGCCAGCTCACCCAATTCCTCGCAGAGCCAGGCCACGGTCGACGGAATACCTCGTTCCCGATCGGCCTCGCCGTACAGATCTTCGACTAGTTGCTGCACTTCGTTGAGCTCCACCCGCTCACGTTATTGGCTGGGTTCGATGACTGCGTCGGGCGGCTGAGTTCCTTCACGTGAGTTCCTTCACGTGAGTAGATCGTCCTCGACCTTGGATCTACTCGAGTCGCTCTGCATGAACCAACCAATGACACGGGTGAGTGCCTTTGCCGCCGGGCGGACCGCCAGAGGCTCGATTAGCGGTGGTACGGGCAGGCGCATCTGTCGTTGGGCCCAACCAGGTAGTAGCGACACCGCCGCCCAGGTGAGGAGGGCGTAGCTGCCCTTGGCCAGGAAGGGCACACCGGGTGGCGAGATCAGAAACCGAACGGTCTGCTTCGCCTGCGGTCCGTATTCACACTCGGCTCGAAAGGAGATCAGGCGGCAGTCGAGCTCGGCGACGGTGATCGGTGGATCAACCATGCCCAGCCGACGGCCAACCTCGGCCATTTCGGCCACGTACTGATCGCGTTCGGCGTCACGTAGCTTGCCTTCGCCGAATCGGTCGAATGCGCGTAAGAAGCTGTCGACTTCGGTGACGTGGACCCATTCGAGCAGATGGGGATCGTTGGCGCTGTATGGCCGTCCATCAGGAGCGGTACCAATGACCCGGTCGTGGATAGTCCGCACCATTGCAATGGCCCGTTCTGCAGCCTCCGTCGATCCGTACGTTGTTGCTCCGATGAAGCGACTTGTTCGGTTCAACCGCCCCCATGGGTCGTGGGTGTAGTCGGAGTGCTCGGCCACGCCTGCCATGGCGAGCGGGTGGAGCGTTTGGATCATTAGCGAACGGAGGCCACCAATGAGCATCGCCGAGTCACCATGCACCCGCCACACGATGCTGGCCGGACCGAAGAGTCCGGGGTCGGCAGCGGTGGCGAGCTCGGTGCGGTTGAGTGCCTCGTCACCGGCCAACGCGCTGCGAAGCCACGACCCTCCCTGAAATCTGATAGCCGCAACGGCCTCGGCGATCATGCGCACACTGTAGAGGTCGGCATACCGGGGCCGGAGATCAAGCGTTCGCTAACCCTGGGCCCTGGCTCATTTGACTGAACTGCTCAGTTGACTGAACTGCATGATGAGCGCTGATACGGCTTCTGGGGCGTCTTCCTGGAGGAAGCGGCCGACCCCGGG
>JBLINY010000163.1:0-8611 GCA_047638695.1 Acidimicrobiales bacterium
GGCGACAACGCCGCTGAACACCCCCCCTACACCCGAAAAGAAGGAGCTCACAATAGGACTGCTCGACAAGGCAAGCGAGATGGCTGACAAGGCCAAAGAAGCGGTCGACGAGCACGGCGACAAACTTCCTGGTGATCTTGGCGACAAGGCCAAGGATGCGCTGGACAAAGTCGACGACATCAAGGACAAGCTCCCAGGCCAAGGCTGAACACCATCAGGAACTCAGCTATCAAAAACTGAGCCCTGACAAGATCTGAGCTCAGGTCAGAACGAGCTTGAATAAGCGCGAGTCCCGGCAGCGTGGCCGAGACTCGTTCTGTTTTGAGGCATCCGGTTTGGTCACTCTCCGAGGTTGCCCGCGCCGGGACTCCCTCTACTTCACCCAGCCGCTGGCCCAGGGGGCCATGTGGTAGGCGTTGTAGAAGCGGTCGAACAGCTTCCAGCTACCGTTCTCGACTCGATACTCATCGATGTAGTGACCGGCGGCCGTGCGGGCCTCGCCGTCTTGGAAGATGCGGATCTCGACGGAGCAACGGCCCGTCGCCCGATCAGCGCCGTGCAACTCGATCACATGGTTCTGGATGAACGGCTTGTGGGTCTTGCCTCCGATGCCACCGGTGTACATCTCCCGCAGCTGGTCACTTCCAGTGAAGGCCGAAGTCCGCATGCGGAATGTGCCATCGGAACAGAACAACGCAACGACGGCTTCCACATCGCCATCAACGACTGCGTGGCAATACTTGGCCGTCAGCTCCCGAATCTCGTCCTTGGCTTCGATGGCTGCTATGCGGTCTTCAAGGCTCATAACAAACCCTACTCACTCACCAAAGAACTTGCCGCTCTACCAGGTCGGCGAAGGTCTCGGCCGTCATGCCTCGTTCCTCGACCAGTATCTCATAGGTGTGTTCGAACCACTGAGGTGACCGTTGCAGTGGCAGACGTTCGCCGTCCCACACCATTGGCTCGTTCAGTGCGACACCGGTTACCCCGCCGGCCAGTTCGACCTCGGTCCAGGCCTCGGGCATCGACGGGTCGGGCCCAAAGAGGTCAGCGAGGTCTTCGACCGGACTCGACGGGATTCCAGCCGCCTGCAGTAGAGCGCTCACGTCCCACTTGGACCGCTCGCGTGTCCATGCCTGGAGGCACTGTTCGACCTCGTCGAGCTCGTTCCAACGATCGAGCGCCGCGAGATCAGGCACCAATCCCACCAGTGTGTGCCAATCGGCATCGTGACGACAAGCAATGGCCACCCACTGATCGTCACCTGCTGAAGGGAACGCTCCGTGGGGGGCCATCGTGGTTGAACGGTTGCCGGCACGTTCCGGAACCTGCTCGCCGTTCAGCACCGCCGTTAGCTCAGCATCGAGCAAGCGAACGGCGGTCTCGTATTGGGCCAATTCGATGTGCACGCCCTCGCCGGTGCGGCTGCGATGATGAAGGGCGGACATGATTTGGAGTGCGGCGTAGTAAGGAACGGTGAAGTCGGTGTGCAGCGTGCCGAGGCATTCCGGGAGCCGTTCGGGTCTTCCCGTGTGAGCGGCCAGACCGCACATGGCAACGATGCCACTGCCGTAGGAGCGCCATCCCTTGTTCGGCCCATGGGTTCCCATGACCGCCATATTCACCGTGATGAGGTCGGGCTTGATCTGCTCGAGGTCAGCGGCGCCCAACCCCCACCGATCCATACGGTCAGGTGTGTAGTTAGCCGTGACCACATCCGCGGTGCTGATGAGGTCACGCACCACATCGCGTCCCTCGGCGGTATTGACGTTGATGGTGACCGCCCGCTTGTTGGGGCTTGTGTCCTGGAACACGCCGTTGGTGTCCCACGAGGCCGAGCCCTTCGGCTGCACCCCGATATAGCGGATCGTGTCGAGACCGTTCTCAGACTCAATCTTGAGAACTTCTGCCCCTAACCCAGCCAAGAGTCGAGTGGTCAGGGGACCGGCGATTGCCCAGCAAAAGTCGACGATTCGAATACCGGCCAACGGTTGACGAGGGTCGACGGTCTCATCGCCGACGGGCACAGGCCGAGCCGAAGCGAGCGCTTCGGCTCCCCCGCCACCAAGCACCGGAGCCGCTCCTCGGCGAGCTCGACCACGATTCGATCGAAAGGGCGATCCCGGCAGAATGAACTGCTCTCCATCGGTGGTCTCCACCGTTTCGTAGAAGTCGCGGGCTAAGAGGTGGCCGTCGGCCGCGATATCCCCCAGGTCCTGCACCGGTAGCAGCAACAAACCCCGCGCCTGACCTTGTTCCAACAACTCGGCCTGGGTGAGAGCAGCAGCCATGCGGGCAGTGATTTCCGCCACCATGTGACGATTCGTGACCGCGTGCTCTGAATCGTTCCACTCGGGGCCCTCAATGCCCTGCGGCCCGAGCACTCCGCCGACCCACTCGACATAGCGAGGCCAGTTGGGGCCGTGGATAGTAAAGGACGTCCACTTTCCGTCGGCGCTGAGCACGGTGGTGCCTTCGGTCAATTTTGGGTGACGACCCGGTGCCCGCTTGTGCCAATGCCAATAGTTGCCGTTGGCGGTCTGAATCGTGGTGAGACACGAGGCCTCCTGGGCGCTGACATCGACCCGACCGGCGTGGCCGGTGCGTCGACGAGCAATGGCAACCGACAACGCTGCGTGGGCGACAGCCAAGCCCGTCTGTTTGAAGCCCAGATCTCCGGCAGGGTGAGCCGGTGGGTCGTCGGGCCCGCCGTTCAGCACCATCTGCCCACTGGCTGCCTCGATAATCAGATCAGTGGCGATCTCGGCCCGAGCAGCACGACGGAACGCGGAATCAACCACCGGGACCCCGGCGGCTGCCAGCTGTTCGAACAGGGCACGGGCTGGGTGGTCCGGGGCCAGAGGACCAATCGCCACATCAATCGACGAAGCGGCATCGATCACGGGTTGCCAGCTCTTCGGATTGGCGAAGTCGACGGCCAGGCTGGTCTTGCCCGCGTTGGCGGTGAGTTGGATGAACCGGGACTCATCGCTGCGAAGCCGGTCTCCATCTCGAGCCTCGATTCGAACGACCGAAGCCCCGAGCTCGGCCAACAAGCCCCCAGCCCACGCCGTGGCCTCGTCGCCCAGGTCGACAACGAACAGATCGTCGAGCCAGGTTGCGTCACCCGTCTCGGTCATTCGTCGCGGTCGAGCTCGGCCAAGACCTCATCGGTGTGTTGACCAAGCCCAGGAGCGATCGAGCGAATGGACATTGGGCTGGCAGTGAAGCGGATGGCGGCTCCCGGGTAGGTGACGCTTCGCCCGATCTCGTCGTGGTGCATCTCGGTCGGAAACCCCCGTTCGACGAAATGCGGATCGGTCATCAGCTCGTCGGGAGACCAGATGACACCCGAGGCAATCCCGCGCTGCTGGAAACCAATGAAGGCATCGTGCGCGCTCACCTTGGACGCAATGAAATGCATGGCCTCACGCCCTGATTGGAACACCTCGCCCGCCAGCGGGTCCTCCATGATCATCTGGAGCGAGATGAACTCGTAGCTGGCCCCCATCTCGAGCAGAGCACTCAGTTCAAACTCGTCCTCGAAGCCAAGATCGCGAATCCACTCGAGGAGGGCGCCGAATTCAACCGGACGGCGAGGTGGGACTCCGGTGTTCAGGTAGCGGCCATCCGCGCATTGGACCTGCGTCGGTTCGGTGGGTTGAGCAGTGGCATGACGCCCTGTCTGTCGCTGGACCGACTGCTGCGCTGCCAGCCAGGAGTAGGTCCCGAACTCGGTGGTGACATTCGCCGACGCGTTCATGCTGACGTCAACGAACTGGCCACCCGGCCGCCCGTCTTCATGCAGCTGCTTGCGACCGAGCATTGCTGTCAGCGTTGCCATCACGGCAAAGTGAGCAGCCATCCGGATGCCCTGGTTGCCTCGACCTCGAACGGGCGGCAGATCGTGATCGTCATAACCACACGACCACATTGGTCCGCCACGCGCCAGCACCGTTAGATCGGTTACGGGACCGGTTCCTCCAACCCCTGTTCCTCCAACACCCGGGGTGCCGTCGCTGGCCCGCCCAAACGGCGTGATCGCAACGTGGATCAGGTCGGGGTGTCGCTGACTGAGGTCATCAAAATCCAGATCCAAAGCGGCTAGGCGGCCGGGCGTCTCGGCCTCGAGCAGAACGTCAGCTCTGGCGACGAGGCGCTCGACAAGCAACCGGCCCTCCTCGGTGTCGAGGTCGGCGACCACCCCCCGTTTGCTGGTGTTCTCGGCCCACCAACTGAGGCTTCGCTCTTGGCCAGCGATGTCATCGGCGAACGGAGCGTGGGACCGCTGCTGGGCTCCCCCCGGCGGCTCGACAAGGACGACGTCAGCGCCAGCGTCGGCCAACAACCGCCCGGCGAACGCGCAGAATTCGTTGGCCAGCTCGACCACCCGCACGCCGTGAAGCGGCCCGGGTGCATCCGGCGGTATCGGGGTTGGATGGGAGACCGGCAGCGTTTGGTCGGAGAGATGCTCCATTCGCCGAGTCTTACCGCAGGTGAGTGTGCTATCCCAATGCGATGCTTCAGAAGTATCGCGTGCTCGATCTCACCGACCACCGAGGCCACCTCGCCAGTGCTGTTTTGGCCAGCCTCGGCGCTGAGGTCATCGTCATCGAACCACCCGCCGGGTCGTCAGCCCGACACTGTGGCCCGTTCCTAGGCGACGAGCCCAATCCCGAGCAGTCGCTCGAGTACTGGGCCCACAATCGAGGAAAGCGAAGCGTCATCCTCGACCTCGACCTCGATGAGGACCGCAACCGCCTTATCGAGCTGGCACGCGGTGCTGACATCGTGATCGAGTCGGCGGGACCGGGAGTGATGGACAGCAAGGGTCTCGGCTATGCCGTGCTGTCCGAGGCGAATCCGGCTCTCATCCATGCCTCGATCTCGGCGTTCGGTGGCGACGGACCCAAACGAGATTGGTTGGCGACCGACCTCACCATTGCGGCCTCATCCGGCCAGATGTGGCAGACCGGCGACGATGACCGTGCACCTCTGCGCATCTCACTGCCCCAGGCCTACTACCACCCGTCGATCGAGGCAGCCGGTGCCATCCTCATCGCCCTCTACGAACGCCAGAACACGTCGGGCCTGGGCCAGCACATCGATCTTTCAGCCCAGCAGAGCCTGAACCAGGCGGCCCAGTCGATGCTGCTCTCGCATCATTACGAGGCCGACACCATCGACCGCATGGCCGGCGGCCTCAAGCTCGGGCCTCTCGATGTCCAGCTGATGTGGCCATGCAAGGATGGGTTCACCTCGGTCACGTTCTTGTTCGGTGCCACGCTGGGCCCGTTCACACAGCAATTGATGAACTGGATCTATGAAGAAGGCATGTGCGACGAGGCCACCAGGGACAAGGACTGGATCGGCTACGTCACACTGCTTCTTGAAGGCGATGAACCTGTGTCGGAGTACAAACGGGTGAAGCAGGTGGTCGGCGAATTCATGCTCACCAAGACAAAGGCCGAGCTCATGGAAGCAGCGATCGCCAATCGTCTTCTGATGGCGCCGGTCACGACCACTTCCGATGTTCTGGTCAGCCCGCAGCTGGCCGACCGCGGGTTTTTCGAAAACGTCGACCACGGATCGCTCGGAACGTTCAACTACCCCGGAGCTATCGCCAAATTCAGCGCTACGCCACTGCCGAGTTTGCCCGCCGCTCCCGCACTGGGCGCTGACACAACCGCCGTGCTGTCCGAACCGGCCCGAGTGCCCTACGTTCCACTCGCTGAGACCACGCCGAACACCAACCGTCCACTGGAAGGACTGAAGATCCTCGACTTCATGTGGGTCATGGCCGGCCCGGCCGCCAGCCGGGTGCTCGCCGATTGGGGTGCCGACATCATTCGGCTCGAGTCAGCCAATCGGCTCGACACCGCCCGAACTCTGCAGCCCTTCGTCGGGAACCAGGGCGACCCGGACTATTCAGGGCTCTTCCAGAACATGAACGCAGGCAAGCGAGACCTGTCGATCGACATGTCAAAGCCCGAGGCTCGGGACGTCATCTACGACCTCCTCGATTGGTGCGATGTGGTCACCGAGTCGTACTCGCCGCGCGGCATGAAGTCACTGGGCTTCGAATTCGAAACGCTTCGTGAGCGCAAACCCGACCTCATCATGACGTCGAGCTGTTTGATGGGACAGTCCGGACCCCACACCAGCCTCGCCGGTTTCGGCACCATGGCCGCCGCCATCTCCGGTTTCTTCAACATCACGGGCTGGCCCGACCGATCGCCGTCGGGACCCTTCGGCGCTTACACCGACTACGTCTCGCCCCGCCTCCTCGTAGCGTCGATCATGGCCGCGGTCGAGCATCGCCGCGAGACCGGCGAGGGCCAGTACATCGATCTCTCTCAGGGCGAATCATCGCTGCCCTTGCTCAGCACCGGTCTGCTGTACGACCAGGCCAAGGGCGAGCCATACCCCCGCCAGGGCAACAGTGACGCAAACCATGTGCCTCATGGTGTCTTCCGCCTCGATGGTGACGACGAGTGGCTGGCGGTGGCGTGCACCGACGACGACCAGTGGCGGGCTCTCGCCGCCGTGATCGGCCAAAGCGACCTGGCTCACCTCGGCAATGCCGAGCGCCGAGCTCGAGAAGGCGAGTTGAACGGCCTCATCGAGTTCTGGACACAAGACCAGAAGGGCAACGCTGCTGAGGAGCAGCTGCAAACGGCCGGTGTGCCAGCCCACCAGGTGAATAACTCGATCCGCATGGTCAACGACCCTCAAGCCCAACACCGCCGCCATTTCCGCGAGGTCCCGCACGAGAAAAACGGAACCATCTTCGTCGAGGGACCACGCTTCACGATGAGCCGCACCAATGGCGACGTCCTCCGCGGCGGCCCCAGTATCGGACAGGACACCTTCGACATCCTGATGGAAACCCTCGGCTACGACGGCGACCGCATTGCCGAACTAGCCGTTGCCGAAATCCTCGAATAACCCCCACCCCACTCCCTCGACCGAAATTGCGAACCTGAGGCACCATCACGGTGCTTTTGGAGGACAAGAAAGCTGGAGATGATTGATCTCGAGCGGGTTCGGGCCGATACCCCGGCCACCGATGAGCTGATTCATTTCAACAACGCGGGATCGTCCTTGCCGCCACGCCCGGTGGTCGACGCGGTGAAGGCATATATCGATCTCGAAGCGGCATCAGGCGGCTACGAGGCAGCCGCTCAGACCGCGGCGGCCGACGCCCAGCTCTACGCCAGCGCGGCGCAGCTCTTGAACTGCGCTACTTCCGAAGTGGCGTTTACCGTCAGCGCGTCCGATGCCTGGTGGCGGGCCTTCAACAGCATTCCGTTGGAGGCTGGCGACCGGATCGTCACCGGTCGAGCCGAGTACATCGCCAACGCCTTTGGACTCATCCAGGCCCAAAAGCGCGGGGTGCACATCGATCTCATCGACGACGACGAACACGGCCAGATCGATCTCGACATGCTGGCCGATCGGGTCAACCAGGATGATGTCAAGCTTGTTGCACTCACCCATGTGCCAACGAGCTCAGGGTTAATCAACCCAGCAGCAGAGGTTGGTGCGCTGGCCAAGGAGGCGGGCGCCTGGTTCCTGCTCGACGCCTGCCAGTCGGCCGGACAGTTGCCGTTGGACGTCGAGGCCTTCCAGTGCGATTTCCTGTCGCTCACCGGCCGCAAATTCTTGCGCGGCCCCCGAGGAACCGGCCTGCTGTACGCCCGCTCGAGCCGTTTCGACGAATTGCAATCGGGACCGTTCATCGACGGTCGGTCGGCCGACTGGACGTCGCCGTACGAATACAAGCTCCAACCAACGGCACAGCGATTCGAGCTGTTCGAGGTGAACTACGCGGCCAAGCGAGGGTTCGGCGTGGCCCTCGACTACGCGCTCGAAATCGGGCTCGACAACATCGCGGACCGGGTTGGACCCCTGGCGGAGGCCCTGCGCCAGGGACTGGCGGCGATCGATGGCGTGTCGATCCATGACCCCGGCGTGAACAAGTGCGGCATCGTCACTTTCACCGTCGAAGACTGGGCCCCGTCAGATGTGCAAGCCAGACTTTGGACCGAACAAGTGAACATCAGCCTTGGGGGCGCGGCCAGCGCACAGTTCGACCTCGGCCACCGAGGCATTCCCGCGGTGGCCCGGGCGTCGGTGCACTACTTCAACACCGAGGCCGAAGTTCAGCGCGTGGTCGAACTCGTTGGTGAACTGAACCCCGGTTAGCTAGCCGACCTAGGATACGTCCTGTGCCAGTGGGGACCGGCACGACATCGAAACGGGGAAGCAATGCCGCAGCAAGACGGTCGTGAACTCATTCTCGAAGGAGTCAAGGTTCTCGACCTCACGCAATATCTGGCCGGATCCGGGGTCACCCGAATGATGGCCGAGCTCGGAGCCGAGATCATCAAAGTCGAGCTGCCCGACGGCGGTGACGGCGCCCGGCTGCTGCCGGTTATCAAAGAAGGTCGGTCGGCCTGGTTCGTGCAGCACAACCGGGGAAAAAAGAGCCTGTGCGTCGACTGGAACACCGATGCCGGCCTTCAACTCATCAAGGATCTCGTGCCCCACGTCGACGTGGTTGCCGAGAACACCGGCACTCCGGAAATTCTGGCCAAACGGGGCCTCG
>JBLINY010000164.1:0-8517 GCA_047638695.1 Acidimicrobiales bacterium
TGTGGAAGATGGCGGGGATATAGCCGCCGACACCAACGGCCAAGAACAGATAGCCAAGTTGAGAGATGGTCGAATAGGCCAGCACCTTCTTGATGTCGGTCTGGATCACGGCGGCGAGGGCAGCAACGAGCGCAGTGAGGACACCGACCCACGCAATTGCGCCGGTAGCCCAACCGTCGGCTTGGGCCAACACCGGATTGAGCCGGGTGAGCAGATACACGCCCGAGGTCACCATGGTGGCGGCGTGGATCAGCGCAGAAACCGGCGTGGGACCGGCCATGGCATCGGGCAGCCACACGAACAGTGGAATCTGCGCCGACTTGCCGACAGCGCCGAGTAAGAACAAAAGCACAATCACCGTGGCCCAGCCCGACGACAGCGAGCCGGTCAGCACATCGGCGTAGCGGATCGAGCCGAGCTGGCTGAAGACAGCAAACGTGGCGAGCATGAAGCCGAAATCGCCGACTCGGTTCGTGACAAAGGCCTTCTTACCGGCCGATGCGTTGGCGTCCTCGGTGAACCAGAACGAGATCAGGAGGTACGAACACGCCCCAACGCCTTCCCAACCGAGGAAGGTCAGCAGCAGATTGTCGCCCAGCACCAACACCAACATCGAGGCTGCGAACAAGTTGAGATAAAGGAAGAACTTCGAGAAGTTCGGATCGCCGTGCATATAGCCCACCGAATAGAGGTGGATGAGCGAACCAACCCCGGTGATGAACAGGCACATCGTGATGGACAGAGGGTCGGCGAAGAAGCCAAGGTCGACGCTGAAGGTGCCAGCTGGCACCCAGGTGAAGATCGTCTGAAGGAAGAACCGATCCGACGGGTCTTCGGCTATGAGACCAGCGAACACGGTAAGCGTCGCCAGAAAGCTGGCGCCCATGGCGGCCGTGGCCAGCCAACCCGCCAGCGGCTCGCCCAAGCGGCGACCGAGAACCAACAACGTAAAGAATCCGGCAAGGGGTAGAGCCGGGATGAGCCAAACGGCTTCGAGCATCGCGCTATCCCCTCAGCTCGGCAATGTCATCGGCGGTGGCAGCCGGATTGCGACGCAGCAAAGCCACCACGATTGACAAACCAACCACTACCTCGGCGGCCGCAACCACCAGCACAAAAAAAACAGCCGTCTGACCGGCAACGTCATTCAGAGCCTTGGAGAATGCAACGAAGGAGATGTTCACGGCGTTGAGCATCAGCTCCACACACATGAACATCACCAGCGGGTTGCGGCGAATCAACAAACCGGTGGCGCCAATGGTGAACAGCACCGCGCTGAGAATCAGGTACCACGTCTCGGTCAGCTCCACTGGATCGTCACCCCCTCTTGTTCGTCATGTCGTTGCACCGTGCTCACGGATCTGCTCTCGCGCCTCAACTTGTGCTCGTGCCTGGCTCGTCGACGACGAGGTCTTCTGCGCCTTCGTTGCGTACGAGAACAACAGCTCCGACCGTCGCGATGGTGAGGAGAAGGGCGGTTGCTTCGAAGGCCAGAATGTTACGGGTGAACAAATCGCGGGCCAACTGGTTGATGTTGCTTTCCTCGGGATCGAGGGGCTGTACCTGTGCTGGTTGGCCAGTGAGAGCGACTGCGCCCTCGTCGCCACCGGGACCAGAAAGAAAGAGACCACCCAGCACCAACACAAGCAGCGACGCACCAGCGACGATGGCCATTGGGCGCTGGTTGGCGAGCGGTTCGTCCCGAACGTCCTCGAACCGATCAACGCCAAGCAACATGATGACGAACAAGAACAACACAACGATGGCGCCCGCGTATACGACCACCTGAACGAGGGCCAGGAAGTGTGCTTCCTGGATTATGAAGAGCACGGCGACGCCGAAGAAGCTGGCGATCAGCGACAGCGCTGCGTGTACCGGGTTGCTGTTCAGCACCACACCGAGCGCGCCGCCGAGCACGATGGCGGCCGCGATCACAAAGACGATGATGTCAATCAATGGTGACCTCCGTCATCGTGGTCGTCGTGAGTGTCGACGACCGGCTCGGGATCTTCGTGACCCTGGCCGCGCTCGGGCTTGCGAACGCCGTAACCAAGCTCGCCCGACCAGCCGACGCGGTCTTCATAGTCGGCCCGTCCGCTCGGAGAAGTGGCCCTCATCCAACCTGACGTGTTCTGGTCTTCACCAGGCCGCCAGTCCTCCCAAGGAAGGCGTTGGGGACGACCATCGTCGTCGACCAGCAGTTCGTCCTTGGTATAGATGGCATCGGCCCGATTCTCGAACGAGAACTCGAAGAGCTTGGTCTCGGTTATGGCCTCGGTGGGGCATGCCTCGACGCAGAGGTCGCAGTGGATGCAACGGAGATAGTTGATTTCGTAGATGAACCCGAAGCGTTCGCCAGGAGACCGAGGATCTTCGGGCGGGTTGTCGGCGCCTCGAACGTAGATGCACTTCGCAGGGCAGACACCGGCACAGAGCTCACAGCCGATGCACTTCTCCATGCCATCTTCGTAGCGATTCAGAACATGACGACCATGGGCCCGCTCAGGCTTTGGCGCCTTTTGATCGCGAGCGTCAATGTTGCCGCTCTTGTCGAGCTTGCCGGCGCGGTATTCCCGGGTGGTGACGCCCTCGGCCATCTTCCGGAATGTGACGCCGAAACCTTCGAGATAGCCCATCAGTGCGCGCTCCCATCGTTGCCAGCCGCGTCATGACCTACTGATTCGTGGCTGGTGTAAAGGTCGGGGTTGGGAACAGCCACCAGGCCGGCCCGTTCGAGTCGTTCACCGCGCGCATTGCCAACCGCCAGACGCAGCAGCGTGTAGCCGATAGCGAGCCCGATGAAGCCGAGCACCAACACCAGGATGGTGGCGCCGATTGTGTTGTCAGCCAGCCCAATATTGCCGTCCTGAGCGATGCGAATGCCGCCGAGAATGAGCAGCCAGCCAAGTGACAGAGGGATGAGCACCTTCCAACCAAGATCCATCAGTTGGTCGTAGCGAAGCCTCGGCAGTGTGGCCCGGAACCACACAAAGATGAACAGGAAGACCAATAGCTTGGCGAAGAACCACAGAAACCCGCCGAACCAGCCGATCGGGATATCGACGAACGGGATGTCGAAGAACGGAGCCGGGCCGCCGAAGAACAGCGTGACGATGATGGCGCCCATCGTCACCGTGTTCATGAACTCTGCCAAGAAGAAGAGAGCGAAACGGATGCTCGAATATTCGGTGTGGAACCCACCGACGAGTTCCTGTTCGGCCTCGACCAGATCGAATGGTGGGCGGTTCAGTTCGGCCGTGCCGGCGATGAGGAAGACAAAGAACGGCACAAAGCCGGTGACGACCACATGCAGCGTGCGCAGTCCGCCGGTCTGGTTCAGCACGATGTCGTGCGTGCTCAGCGTTCCGCTCACGAGAAGAACGGCGGCCAGCGACAAGCCGAGGGCTGCCTCGTAGCTGATGGCCTGAGCTGATGCCCGAACCGATCCGAGCAGCGGATATTTCGAACCCGACGACCAGCCAGCAAGCATGATCCCGTAGATGCCGAGTGAGCTCATAGCGAGAAAGAAGAGAATGCCGACCGGAACATCTGCGACCTGCCAGAAGAAGGTACGGCCGAATACCGTGCTACTGCCGTCACCGTTCTGGAAGTCGCCGCCGATAGGGACGAGGGTGAAGGTGAGAAACGCCGGGACCAGCGAGAGGTAAGGCGCCAGCTGGAAGACGAAGCGGTCGGACCGAGTGGGAATGTTGTCTTCTTTGAAGAAAAGCTTGATGCCGTCGGCGAGCGTCTGGAACAGACCGAACGGGCCTGCCACGTTCGGGCCAATCCGGTTCTGCAAGCGGCTAACCACCTTCCGCTCGAACCACACCATCAACATGGTCGCGACAAGGCAAATGACAAACGCGATCAGGACCATCACGAGCGACAAGATCACATCGCCAAAGTCGACCCCATCGGCCAGGAACGGATGACCCATCAGCTTGCCGACACCCTGATCTCGGTGACCGGATCGGTCGCGGTCAACAGCAGTCCGGGGTCGAAACCGGCCAGGCGATAGGGAATACGGGCCGCGCCCTTCGGCAGATCAGGCGAAGGAGAAGCGGCCAGACGATGAGTGGCTCCGCCGATCTCGATCGAGACTTCCTCCCCCGGACGAACGCCGAGGCGGTCGAAGTCGGTGGGTGACAGCGACAGGGTCGCGACACCCGCGAGATGGGCGAGAGTTTGCGATTCCTGTACCAGGGTTCCTTGATCCCAGAGTTTCCGGTCGACCACAAGTCGAAGACCGTAGCCGTCGACGGCCGGGGCAACGAACGGCTCACCGAACTGCATTGCCCAGGCGCGGTCAAGAGCCAAGAGCGGACCATCGCCGGCGACGAGTACCGAGGCCCAATCAACGTCTTTGAAGGTAGGAACCGTCGAAGAAATCGATGCTCGACAAGCATCGATTGTTCCGAAGCCGAGATCGAACCCGGCTTCCGTCGCCACCTCGACCGCAATCATCCAGTCGGTGCGAGCCTGCCCGGGAGGCGTTACCTGGGCCCGCAAGGGACTGAGCCGACCCTCGAAGTTCATGAAAGTGCCGTCGACCTCGCCGAAGCCTGCGGCCGGAACAACGATGTCTGCTCGCCGGCATGAGTCAGTCATGAATAGGTCGACGGCGACGACGGTGCTGACGTTGTCGAACGCTCGCTCGGCCAGCGCTCGATCAGGGAAGTCACAGATCGGGTCACACCCGAGCAGCAGAAGCGTGTCGACTTCGCCATCGGCGGCGGCCTGAAGAATGGCTGCGGCGTCTCGGTCTCCCGAGTCGTCAGCGACACCGCCCGGACCAAAGCCGGGGGCCAGACCCATCTCGAACGCACCATGAATGTTGCCCCGTCGCAGCGCCGGCAACACCTTCGCTTCAGGCGCCAGCGCAAGAAGAGCGGCGACGGCATCGACCGTGAACTGTGCGGACTCGGCCAGATTGCCTCGACCGACCACAATGGTGACCTGACGTCCGGATCGAAGGAGCTCACCAGCGGCGGCGACACCTGCTGCATCTGCCCCAGCAGGGGACTTTTCGCCAGAACCGATGGCCGATGCCATCTGGCCAACTGTTCCCGCAAGCGGGTGCAACGACACCGCTGCGTGGTTGGAAAGGCTGGTGGCCCGAGGCGTAAGTTCGATCAGCGACACACCGTCTTCGACAATGGCGTGACGCAGGCGAAGGAAGAAGGTCGGGAGCTCCTCTTTGGGATCTGCCCCGACCAAGACCACGACACCACCAGGAGCGCACGCCGAATCGACCGTGGCTCGGGGTAAGCCCAGTACGAACTCCGCCGGTAGGCCGTCGTCGAGTTGCGCGTCGGCGTCGAACGAGGCTGAGAGTTTCACGAGCGCCTGTGACCAGGCGAACTGGCCTTCGAGCGAAAGGCGGGCGCCGCCAAGCACGCCAACTCGTCGATCGGTCAGAGCGGCGGCCGCGCTGGTGGTGGCGTCGTTCCAGCGGGTCGGCACGAACTCGTCACCCGAACGCAGAAGAGGCTCCACGAGGCGACGGTCCGAACTCGCTGACTCGTAGGCGAACCGCTCCTTGTCGGACAGCCAACCCCAGTTCACCGCGTCACTGTCGACGCCAAGCACGCGAACAAGACGATCACGCGACGACTGAAGAGCCACGCGAGCGCCCGTGGGATCGATGACCGAAGTTGACTCGGTCTCGGCCAGATCCCAAGGTCGGGCCTTGAACCGGTACGGCTCAGCTGTGAGGGCTCCGACCGGGCAGATCTGAACGGTGTTGCCGGAGAAGTACGAGGAGAACGGGTGATCCGGGAAGGTGTTGACCTGAGTCTCGTTGCCGCGGTCAATGAAATGAATGAGCGGATCGCCAGCGACATCGGCGGCGAACCGGGTACAGCGATCGCAGAGGATACACCGCTCGCGATCGAGGAAAACAAGGTCGCTGATCGGGATCGGCTTCTCGTAGTGACGCTTCTCTTCAATGAAGCGGCTCTCGCCGGGCCCGTACGCCATTGTTTGGTCCTGCAGCGGGCACTCGCCGCCCTTGTCGCACACGGGACAGTCGAGCGGATGGTTAACCAGCAGCAGCTCGAGGATGCCCTCTTGGGCTCGCTTGGTCCGGTCGCTCTCGGTGTCGACGACCATGCCTTCGCTGACTGAAATCATGCATGACGGCTGGAGGCCGGGTCCACGACCTGCATCGACGTCGACCAGGCACATGCGACACATGCCAACGGGCTTCATTCGCTCGTGATAACAAAAGCGGGGGATATAGGTGCCGGTTCGTTCGGCTGCCGCGATCAGAAGCTCGCCAGGCTTGGCTTGAACCGCCTCGCCGTTGATGGTGATGTTCACCGCAGTTTCAGTGATTGCCTCGGCGTCAGCCATGAAGCGACACTCCCTTCAACTCGACCGGTACCGCTCCAGGCGGAAGTTCGTCAGGTACTTCGGTGACCCGATCAGCAAACTCCTCGGGGAAGAGGGTAAGCGCAGAGTGCACAGGAGCAAATGCCGATGGCCCGACGAAACAAATGGTCGTCATCTGATACGGGAAGCGCACCGCCTCAAGGCCGAGGCGCTCGCTGGCGGCGTGAGGAAAGTCGCCGGGACAGATCGAAGCCCCAACCTCAAGGAGAAGTTGAAGGTCGCGCGTGGTTCCATGACCGTCAACAACACGGCCCAGAATGCGTTCGAGCCAGGTACCACCTTCGCGGCACGGCACGCATTTGCCACACGACTCGTGGGCGTAGAACCGAGTGAGGCTGTGGGCGGCCCTGGGAATATCGGTGGTGTCGTCCATCACCATGATGGCGCCTGATCCCAACATCG
Organism: Acidimicrobiales bacterium; assembly: GCA_047638695.1. Taxonomy (GTDB): domain Bacteria; phylum Actinomycetota; class Acidimicrobiia; order Acidimicrobiales; family SZUA-35; genus JAHECQ01. The sequence goes on from JBLINY010000164.1 coordinate 6,799, forward strand.
ACCCCTGGGGTCCAATTTCACTGCCCTCGAAAGGAAGATCGAGCTGGTCGGGAAGGAACCATGGGGCCGACCCGCCTCCGGGCACGAAGGCCTTGAGCGTTCGGCCCTCGCGCATGCCGCCACAGTATTCGTCGTCGTACAGCAGCTGACGGAACGTGGTGCTGCCGTTGATGATCTCGTACACCCCGGGCCGCTTTACATGGCCGGAGACCGCAACCATTCGGGTACCGGGCGAGGTTTCCGTGCCGATCTCTTTGAAGGCATCAGCGCCGTTCACAGAGATCCAGGGCAGATTCGAGAGGGTCTCGACGTTGTTGACGATGGTTGGCTTGCCATAGAGCCCGATTGCGGCGGGGAAGTACGGCGGCTTGAGGCGGGGCATCCCTCGATTGCCTTCCAGGCTTTCGATGAGGGCCGTTTCCTCTCCAACGACGTAGGCGCCGGCACCCCAATGCAGGACGATGTCGACACTAAAGTCGCTGCCGAGAATGTTCTTACCGATGTAGCCAGCCGCGTAGGCGTCGTTCAGCGCCTTGGCTACGCGCTCTTGGGCCAGAGCCATCTCGCCTCTGATGTACAAGAAGCACTGCGACAGACCGACCGCATAACACGCGATGAGGCAACCCTCGATCAGTTGATGAGGGTCGAGTTCCATCAGAAGCCGGTCCTTGTAGGTACCGGGCTCGGACTCATCGCCATTAACGACCAGATAGCGGGGCCAGACATTGGCCGGCATGAAGCCCCACTTGATACCCGCCGGAAAGCCAGCGCCGCCACGACCGAGGACCGTGGCGTCGCGGACGGCGCCGTGTACCTCGTCAGGGGTACGGGCCAATGCGCTTCGGAGACCCTCATAACCACCGCTAGCCAGGTAGCCCTCGATGGTGTGGCCCTCAGGGTTGTCGAACCTCGAGGTAACAATGCGAGGCGTTTCGTTGATGACGAACCCGGCGGCCCGATCGGTGGACGCGTTCGAACTCATGCGTCTCCTTCTTCGGCTTTTGGAAGCCATGCAGGGGGGCCGGTGACAGCCTCGGGGGCGATGGCACCGACCAGGCGGTTGGCTGGGATCTGCTGACGCACTCGAGAAAGCGTTCCGTGTTCTGGGACATCGCCGGCATCGGCTTGCAGGCCCTCGATCAAACCATCGAAGTCACTCGGGGTTACCCGATACTCATGGCGATAATTCACCTGAAGACACGGGGCCTCGGTGCAGGCAGCCTGGCACTCGGCCTTCTCCAGGGTGAACTTGCCGTCGGTCGTCGTTGATCCGACCTTGATGCCAAGGGATTCCTCGGCATGATGAATAAGTTCATCAGCGCCCAGGAGCTGGCATGACATGGTGCCGCAGATGTTGATCAGGTACGTGCCGACCGGCTCGCGTTTGAACATCTCGTAGAACGAGCATGTCCCCAGGACCTCGGCTGGAGTCACGCCAACCAGCTCGGCCAAATGTTCCATGGCATCTTCGGCGACGTAGCCGTCCTGCTCCTGCGCCAGGTGCAGCAAGGGAATCAACGCCGACTTACGGCGGGGATAGCGCAAGATGATCTCGTTGGCGACGATCTCGTTCGCAGCTGATAATCGACTCATCGAAGCTGTCCTTTCGCCGATGCGCCCCTCATCGGTCGACATCCCTTCGCCGATGCGCCCCTCATCGGTCGACCTCTCCCATGATGGGGTCAACGGAGGAAATGATGGCAACGCCGTCGGCCAGGA
>JBLINY010000165.1:0-8314 GCA_047638695.1 Acidimicrobiales bacterium
CCACAACGCAGTCGCCGAGCTGCCAGGCGTTGAACAAGTCGAAGTCATCCTCGTGTTCGACCCTCCATGGGACGCGTCGCGCCTATCCAACGTCGCCCGACTCGAACTCGGAATGATGTGACCGACTGATGAATCTCAGCGCTCTCTCGCGACGGCGCTGCATCGAGCGCAATGCCTGATCAACGGGGTTTCGTCCTACTCGACTTCGATGACCCTCCGGTCGAGACGTTGCTCGAACTCGGTGCTGAGTACGGGATTCATGAACTCGCCATCGAAGACGCCATCGAGGCCCACTATCAACGACCGAAGCTCGATGTCTTCGGGTCGCTCATATCGTTGGTGGCCAAATCGGTCGTGTACGACGATTCTTCGGAGAGCCTGCAGTTCGGAGAGCTCGTCGTTTTGGCGTCGCCGGCCTTCCTCATCACGATTCGTCACGGTGCGGCGTCTCAACAACCGTCATCTGAATCAATAGTCGACCAGATTGCTGATCGGGGCGATCCTGTCGTCGATGGTGCCATTGGAGCACTGCACGCTGTTATCGACTATGTCGCCGATGGCTATGGCCCGGTGATGGATGCCATCGAAGTGGATCTCAACGAGATCGAACAGGATGTGTTTTCGACAGAGCGAACCAATCCAGCAGAGCGCATCTACCGTCTCAAGAGAGAAGTGCTGAGTCTCCGTCGCAATATTGGTCCGCTCGTCCCGTCGGTAGCGCGATTGGCAACCGATACCCGACTTGTTCCCTCAGTGGAAATGCGGAGCTACTTCGGCGACGTTCAAGACCATGTACAGCGCACTGTCGATCGGATCGAGCAAGCCGATGCACTGCTCTCTGAAGTTCTCGCAGCAAACCTGGCCCACATCAGCGTCCAACAGAACGCCGACATGCGGCGAATGACGGCATGGGCAGTGCTCTTCCTGGTCCCGACGCTGCTGTCTGGACTCTGGGGCATGAACTTCGCCCACATGCCCGAGCTCGGCTGGTTGATCGGCTACCCGCTCGCGCTGGGCACGATGATCACAATCACAGGCACGCTGTGGCTCCGGTTGAAACGGGCCGGCTGGTTGTGACTCATTCCCACCGAGGTTGGGGTACCGGCGAGAGCAATCGTACGAGCACCCCACTACGTTTTTAGCAGTACGACTCCGTGACGGAAGAGACTCTAATGACGAAGCGACTTTTGGCCGCCCTGATGGCCCTTGCCCTGCTCCTTGCGGCGTGCGGCAGCGACGACGACCCTGCAGCCGACGAAGAAACCACCAGCGGCGACGAGACCGCTGCCGACTGCTCGGCCGAGAACCTCTCGACCTTTGCTGTTGGCAAGCTCACCATCGCTACCGGCGAGCCAGTGTTCCCACCATGGATGCTCGACGACGACCCAAGCAGCGGCGAGGGCTTCGAGAGCGCGATGGCATACGCCATCGCTGCCGAAATGGGCTTCGACGCCGCTGACGTTGACTGGGTCAGGACTGACTTCGACGAGGCCATCGCCCCCGGCGACAAGGACTACGACTTCAACATGCAGCAGTACTCCATCACTGAAGCACGCGAAGAGATCGTCGACTTCTCCCTCCCGTACTACGAGAGCCAGAAGTCAGTGATCGCCTTGAACAGCTCCCCCGCAGCGACCGCCACCAGCTTCGCTGAACTTGCCGGAGCGACCTGGGGCGCCACTATTGGCACTACCGACCTCGACTACATGGAGGGCCAGCTGGGCCTCGAAAACGTCGCTGTGTATGACACGCAAGCAGACGTTGTCGCCGCCATGTTGGCCGGTCAGATCGACGCAACGGTCATCGCCCTGCCATCGGCCTTCTACCTCACCGCAGTCGAAATCGATGACTCCGTCATTGCCTCCGTTCTTCCTACCGAAGACGGCGGCGAAGGCATGGGGCTCCTGTTCGCCGACGGCAACCCGCTGCGGCCTTGCGTCAATGAGGCGATCTCCTCGCTTGACGCCGCCGGAACCCTCGACGCAATCGCTGTCAAGTGGCTCCAGGGTGACGGTGAAATTCCACTCGTCTCGGAGTGATCCGCAGGCATAAGGAAACCTCTCGGCTCCAGAGCGGCCGGTGACTCCCAACGAGTCATCGGCCGCTGCGAACGCTGATCAGAGCGACCCGCCACCGCCCGCGCCCGCCCGGCTGACGCCTCGCGAGCGGGCCACACCCATCGCCATCAGCGTGCTGAGCACGACCGTAGTCCTGGGTCTGGTGATTTGGTGGGTCGGCTCTTCAGAGCAGTGGCCGCGGGTTCAGAGGCAGTTCTTCAGCTGGCAGTCCATGAAGGACTCATTCCCCGACGTCCTCGGTGGCTTCTGGGTGAACATGAAGGTGTGGGTCATTGCTGAGATCCTCATCCTCATCGTTGCCTTGATTCTGGCGGTCATGCGATCGACGACCGGTCCGCTCCTCGCCCCGCTGCGCTTCTTCTCGGTTGTCTACATCGACTTCCTGCGCGGCATCCCGTCTCTGTTGCTCATCTTGCTCCTCGGCTTCGGAGTGCCGGCCCTCCAGCTGAACGGACTCCCGAAAGGGGCGTTGTTCTGGGGCACGGTTGCGCTCGTTGCTGGCTACTCGGCATATACCGCTGAGGTCTACCGAGCGGGCATGACATCGGTCCACGACGGGCAACGCGCTGCGGCCAAGGCGCTCGGTCTGAACCAATGGCAAACCATGCGCTACGCAGTCATCCCTCAGGCGATTCGCAACGTAGGCCCGGCCTTGTTGAACGGCGCTGTTTCGCTACAGAAGGATGTTGCGCTTCTCAGCATCATCGGTATTCGGGACGCGGTGCGCGAGGCCCAGATCATCAAGGACCGCACGTTCAACTATTCCCCACTGATCGTCGCTGCCGCCCTCTTCCTGATCGCCAGCGTGCCACTCGCTCGTTTCACCGATTGGTACGCCAAACGTGACCAGGACCGCCGCCTGCAAAGGACGCGTTGATCATGGACGACGATCAGGCTGTGTCCGCCGAACCGAAGATCAGCATTCGCCGCCTCACCAAGTACTACGGCGATGCCTTGGTCCTCAACCAGATCGACCTCGATCTCGAACAGCATGAGGTCGTGGCGTTGATCGGCGCATCGGGCTCAGGCAAGTCAACCCTGCTGCGTTGTGTTGGCCGACTCGTGCCGTATGACCACGGCGAGATTCTGCTCGACGGCACCGATCTGGCCTCTGGAGTGTTCACCGAGGCCGACCTGCGAAAACGGGTCGGCATCGTATTCCAGTCGTACAACCTGTTTCCGACGATGAGCGTTCTCGACAATGTCACCCTGGCTCCGCGGAAGGTGCACGGGGTTGACCGTGCCGAAGCCGAGAGCCGAGCCCACGAGTTGCTCGAACTCTTTGGCATGTCAGAATTCGTCAATGCCTACCCCGATCGACTCTCTGGCGGGCAGCAGCAACGAGTCGCAATCGTGCGGGCTATGGCAACCCGCCCCGACGTCTTACTACTCGATGAGGTCACAGCCGCCCTCGATCCCGAGCTGATCGGCGGCGTGCTCGACGTCATTCGGGACTTGAAGGCCGAGGGCATGACGATGTTGATCGTTACCCACGAGATGGGGTTTGCCCGAGACGTCGCCGATCGAGTCTGTTTCCTCGACAACGGACGAATCGTCGAGGAGAGCGCTCCCGCCCAGCTGTTCTCCAACCCTCAGGAAGAACGCACCCGCGAGTTCCTTCAGCGCATCATCGAAGCTGGGCGACTATGAACGATTCGGCGGCCTCTGGGCGCCAGGCCATCGAATGGGCACTTAGGTCATCGCCCGTGCTCGATGGGTTCGTCCGACGCAAGCTCGCCGACCGCGCGCTGGCTGGGAAACGTGTGGCCGTTGTTGGGCGCCTCGACGCCAAGATCGCCGTCTTGGCCACCGTTCTCGCCGACGGCGGGGCAGCGGTGGTTGTCGCTGACTCATCTCCTGAATCGACGAGCGCCGGCGTCACCGCGGCACTGGCCGAGCGCGGTGTCGAAGTCCATGCGCGTCAACTTCTGAGCGTCGCTGACACAGAACCCGATTACATCATCGATGAAGGTGCCGCACTGACTGCCCGGATGGCCAGTGACCGACCCGATGCGTACGCGCGACTGCGTGGTGTGCTGGAAGGAACCACGGACGGGCTGACGACACTCACCGAGCTAGCAGCCCTCGGGCACCTCCATATGCCTGCGTTGGCTGCAAGTGGCGCTGAATGCAAACGCCTTTTCGAAGACCGCCATGGCACAGCACAGACAACAGTCCAGGCCATCCTGCAACTCACCAACCTGCGCATGTACGGCAAGCGTGTCGCCGTTGTTGGCTACCGACAACTGGGGCGCGGCGTGGCCATGTACTGCCATCAGCTCGGCGCTCAAGTCACCGTGATCGAAATCGACCCCATCCGCGGGCTCGAAGCCCACGCCGATGGACACGACGTGGCCAGCCTCGAAACAGCACTTGGTTCCTCCGACTTCGTGATCACTACCACCGGGAACAGCCGAGTCGTGTCGACGCATCACTTCGATGCGCTCACCGATGGCACCATCCTCGCCAATGCCGGCCACGGCGACCATGAGATCGACATCGTAGCGCTACGTGCCCAATCCAGCGACGAGACGGAGATTCGTCCGGGTGTCACTGCATTCACCCGCAACGGAATCACCACGTATGTCCTCGTCGACGGTGCGTTGGTCAACGTAGCTGGCGGCAAGGGACAGCCCAGCGAAGTCGTGGATCTCGCGTCGTCAGTGCATGCGCTTGGATGTCACTACTTGGCGTCGCACGAGGTTGCGTCTGGCCTACACCCTTACCCCGCCGATCTCGACCGAGCGATTGCGGCCGCAAAACTCACGAGCCGAGGCATTACCATCGACGGCATCCAAACACGGGGCTCAGAGTGACCGGGATCAACGAGGCGTCGGGTCGGGGAATGCTCGATTTCGCCGGACGGCATATGCCGGCGTTGGAGGCGGCCACAGACCTGGTCCGCGCGGGTGGCCGCCTCGCTGGCAAGCGGGTTGGTATCGCTCTGACACTCGAACCGAAGACCGCCAACCTGGCCGAAGCGCTCGCCTCACTAGGCGCCGAAGTTGCCGTACTTGGCTCGTCGAACTCCACCCGCGACGAAGTCGTCAGTGCCTTGCGCGACCGTGGCATCGCTGTGTTTGGAGAAGCCGGATCGACCCCAGAGCGATCGCTGGAGCTTCGCAACGCCTTCATCGACACTCTGCCCGAGCTGCTCGCCGACGATGGATCCGGCAACGTCCGCCATATCCATACCGTCCGTCGCGATGCACTCCCGACACTCTCTGGTGTCGCAGAAGAAACCACCAGTGGTGTGCGCCCGCTACGGGTGATGGAGGCAGAGGGTGCACTAGAGGTGCCCTGCGTGGCGGTGAACGACGCCCGCACCAAACTCCTCTTCGACAACGTCTACGGCACTGGCCAGTCGGTGATCATGGCGATTCTCGATGCAACCAACACCCAGATGCAGGGCAAACGGGTCGTAGTCGTCGGCTACGGCAAGGTCGGGCGTGGCATTGCCGCCGCGGCGCGGGCGTTAGGCGCTCGTGTCACGGTCACCGAAATCGATCATGTTGAAGCACTGGTCGCACACCACGACGGCTACCGAGTCGCCCAACTCGCAACTGCAGTCACTACTGCCGACATCGTCATTACCGCCACCGGCATTGGTCATTCGCTCACGGCGAATCATGTTGCTGCGATGCCAGACGGCACCATCGTAGCTGTCGGTGGCGCTGGTCCGCCTGAGTTCGATCCAACCGAAGGGCCCGATCTCGTCGATGGTGACACCGTACGGCCAGGGGTCCGCGAGCTCGTCGTCCCCAACGGTCCCACCGTGTTCGTCATCGCCGACGGCTACTGCGCCAACACCTCGGCTGGCGAGGGAAACCCGATCGAGGTGATGGACCTCTCCCTCGCGCTCCAACTTCGAGCGCTCGACTACCTCGCCGAAGCCAACCTTCAGCCCGGCGTCCATCTACTCCCCCGTCACATCGACGACGAGGTTGCAGCCAGCCAGCTCGCCGCGTTGGGCATCAAGATCGACGTCGCTAGCCCCACGCAGCGCGCCGCTGCACAGAGTTGGTGAGCTCTCCAGCCGCAGACGGCTTTGACAACGCTGTAGTCCTGTGGTGCGCAGACGTTGTCGTGCCCATTACCGCCAGCCCGATTCGAAACGGGTGTATCGCCGTTCGTGGCGAGCACATCGTCGCAGTTGGTTCACAAGCCAGCCTCCGAGAGACGTACTTGGACGCCGCTGTTCGGGCCGTCGACGGCTTCTTGTTGCCGGGACTAGTGAATGCCCACACCCACCTGCAGTTCACGACGTTCGCTGCGATGGGAAAGACACCATTCGTTGACTACACCGCATGGTCGGAGCGATTCGTTGAGGAGTACGACGCCCGACCAAACGAAGATTGGGTGGCTGCGTGTCACGCCGGAGTCGAACTAAGTCTGGCGGCAGGCGTGACCTGTATTGCTGACGTCGTCACCGATTTCGAGGCTCGAGACGTCCTATTCGACCGCTCAATTTCTGGTGTGGCGTACCTCGAGCTGATCGGTCTCGACTTGAAACAATGGGATTCGGGCATCGGAGCAGAACTCGCCACGGCCGTTTCTTCGGCACCCACGACGGAAAGAACATCGGTGGGGATTTCCCCCCACGCGCCCTACAGCGTCGAGCCACCCGTAATGACGGCTATGGCCGTACTCGCTCGCGAACTCGGAGTCCGACTCCATAGCCACGTGGCCGAATCCGACGGTGAGCACGAGTTCTACCAAACAGGGACTGGAACTCTTGCCGACCGGGTCAGGGTCGTCGCTAACCGACCCGTAGCGATACTCGAACAAGGCGGATTCGCCATGACCGCCGCCGAGGTCGTGTCATCAGTCGGTCTCCTTGGCACCGACAGCCATATTGCCCATGGCGTGTACCTCAAGCACGCTGGCCGTGCTCTCGTTGCCGCGGCAGGGTCGATCGTCGCGCTCTGCCCAAGGTCGAACGTCATCGTCGGCATCGACCCCCCGCCTGTTGCTGACTACCTCGACGAGAACATCCCCTTCGCTGTTGGAACAGACTCGCTCAGTTCCTCACCCTCGCTCGATCCGCTCGATGACCTACACCTGCTGAAGAAGCTCGCCATCGAGCAGGGTGCAGACCAACACGATCTTGACCGGCGTCTCCTCGCTGCCGCGACGATTGGTGGAGCACGAGCGATGGGGCTTGAAGACCAGCTCGGTTCACTCGAAGTTGGCAAACGAGCCGACTTCGCCATCTTCGATCTCGGCCCGAACGCCGGGGCGTCCAACATCGAAGCGGCCCTCGTCGACGAAGGTGCAGGGCGTTGTGTTCTCACCATCATTGGTGGCGACGAACGATGGAGGGCGCACAAGCCGCGAGCCGACGAGGGGTCCCTCTATGACTGAGATCAAGGTTGTCCAAGACCGCAATGAGGTGATCCAATCTCTCAGCCGCGATCGACCGATTCAGGTCTACGGACTCGCTGATCTCGAACTGCCCGTCTGGATCGCGTCCACCTGGTGGCGACGAGGCGCTGCCTTCGTTGGACGGGTGCCGCTACCTGGGCCCGAAGGCATCGTCGCAATCTGCGCCATCTCGCCCCGTGAACCCCACGAAACCTCCCTGCTCCTGCGCGACCTGCGCGATGAACTTCCCGATGGTGGGCTGGTGGTCGGGCCCCGCGGCTCCGCGGACATCATGAGCGAGGTCTCTGAAATCGAACGCCTCGGCGATCACGTCAAGATGACCGTCGACACCGAGGGTTTTGTGCCGCCACCTGGGGAGCTCCGATCCGAGGTTCTCACCGGAGCGGACCTCCCAGCACTGCTAGATCTGTACGCCAGCGATCCTGGAGCGGCATTTTTTTTGCCCTCGATGCTCGACGACGGACTTTTCGTTGGAGTCAAAGAAGCGGGACACCTCCTCGCCGCGGGTGGCACCCATGTTCGCAGCGACGAATTCAACCTCGCGGCCCTCGGGGGCGTTCTCACCTCGCCCTCAGCAAGAGGCCAAGGACTCGCAGCCGATGTGACCGCGCTCTTGTCGAGAATCCTGCTGGGCGAGGGTCGCCTCGTCGCACTCAACACCCACGCAGAGAATCACACAGCGCGGCGTCTTTACCGGCGTCTCGGCTACCACAAGGTCCACACCTATACAGAGTTCGTCCTTCGCTGACCAAGCTCACATTGGCATGATCGACCGAATCGTCTACACCACGCTGTCTGAGCAGCACCTGCCGAGCGTGGGAGCGAGCTGCTTGTGGCTGACAACGACAAAG
>JBLINY010000166.1:0-8245 GCA_047638695.1 Acidimicrobiales bacterium
GCGACCGCGTCATACAACGGTGTCGAGTCCAACACCCGCTTCGTGCTCACCAGCCCAGCAGTCCGGGCAGCGTCCAAGGAGACCTCAAAGATCCGTTTCGGGCGATCCGACCGGGCCAAGCGGGCACGCATATCGACCAACACAGTGTGCGCGAAACCCGGATAATCGAAGTCCAAACCGCCACACGCGTACTTCCAGCGGGCATCGAACTCGAACGCCGACACCGCTTCACGATCCGACAGGCCAAACGCACGCTGCAACACCATCTGGGCATCCCCTCGAAGTGTGGAGACATCCACTATGAGGAGATGTCATGACAGAAGTGCGAAGGAAGTACGACCCGGAGTTCCGTGAGGGTGCGGTCCGGATTGTTCGGGAGACCGGCAAACCAATCGCCCAGGTCGCCGACGATCTCGGCCTGAACGCCGGGACGTTGGGGAACTGGGTGAAGAAAGACCGGATCGAACGGGGCGAGTCCGAAGGGCTGAACACCGATGAGCGGGCCCGGCTGTCCCAACTCGAGCGTGAGAACGCCGAGTTGCGGATGGAGCGTGATGTCCTCAAGCGATCCGTGGTCCTGTGGGTCAAGGAGGCAACGCGATGACCGTGGCATCGTTCGTTGCTGCCCAGAGGACCAATCATGGTGTACCCCACGCCAAATGCTGCCGGTGGCTCGACGTCAAACCGTCGACGTTCTACAAGTGCGTGGCCGGCCCCCGACGGCCCGCCAGCAACGCCGGGACCGGCTCGACTCGGCAGTCAAGGAGTCGTTCGATGAGTCGGGCGGCACACCGGGAACGTACGGGTCACCGCGGGTGTGGGAAGACCTGGACGAAGCAGGCTGGGCGGTGTCGGTGAACACCGTTGCCTCCTCCATGGCCCGCCAAGGCCTGGTTGGTCGGTCCCCGAAACGCAAACGCCGGTCCTTGACCCGCCCGGACAAAGCGGCAGCGCCGATCCGCGACCTCGTTCGTCGTGACTACTCGACAGGGCCGGTCTGGGCTTCCCCTGAAATCGTGGAGGGTTTCTGATTGGGGTTGCAGTCTCGCGTGTGCTGGCGTTGTGATGCCAGCGGTCAGTGAGACCGGTGTTTATGCGGCCCGATCGCCGATGGTGGCCACGATCTGAGGCGGCACCGACCGCCGACCCGTCGACGTGAACAGATCAGCGAACAACTCGTCCGGGAACAAGCGATGACCCTGGCGATGCAACAACGCCCAGATCGAGTCGGCGCCGACCCGATCCCCCACGAACCCCGTGCCCTTCAACATGTCCGCTTGCGACGGCGTCAACCCGATCGTCATAGCCACCATCATCGCCGAACAGTCCCCCAAACGCGAGCACCAACCAGCACGAAAAACACCAACCACCTAGATCCCGATCAGCGACTCGTTCAGCCGGCGGCGGGAGCAGCGGCAGGAGCAGCCGGGGCGTTCGGGCTACCCATCGCCGACGCGGCATTGGATGTCACCTGGAAGGCCTCGGCCGCTCGCTCGTTCTCGTTGATCTTGGTCAACACGGCCTCGCGGGCTCGGTCGAACGTCTCGCGATTCTCGATGACGAACTGGTTCGACTCGCGCATTGACGCCAACTGACCGTTGACCTCGGGAATTACATAACGGGCAACCATGTCCCAGCTGTTACGAACATCGGCCGGCCGGGCCCAGTCGTTGATGAACCCAACGGCAACACCAAAACCGCCGGTGACTTCGTACATCTGCACGATGCGCTCGATCAGATCATCGGGGGTGCCGATAACGGCCGCTGAACCAGGCCCATCGGCAAGGCCGACGATGGCATCGGTAGTGCTGGCAAAGGGCTCGACACCGGGCCGCTGCAACGTGCCGACGGTGTAATCGTTGTGCCACTTCATCAGGCCATGCTCGACCTCTTCGTAGGCCTTCTCGCGAGTTTCGGCGATGTGCCAGTTGAACATCACCCGCCAATTGCGGCGGGTGACAACCTTGCTGTGCTTTCCAGCCGACTCTTCGGCAAAGCTCCACTGCAGCGGTAGCGACTGGATTCCCTCGGTCGACATCGAACCGATCGACAACACGCCGTCGCCGTACTTGCCGGCCAGCGTCATGCCCGACGGGCTCACCATCGAGGCGGTCGCCATCGGAATTTCCTCTTGCAACGGCAAGATCTGCAGCTTGGCGTCATTGAGCGTGAACCAGTCCGACTCGTGCGAGAAGCGGGGCTCGCCGGCCAGCAAACGCTTGATCACGCCTATGGCTTCATCCTGGCGATCCCTCTGCGTCATGGGATCAATGCCCAGCGTGTGGGCGTCGGATGCAAGCGCACCAGGACCGGTTCCGAGGATGGCTCGGCCCTGACTCATGTGGTCGAGTTGCACGATGCGCTGCGCCACGTTGAACGGGTGATGATAGGGCAGCGAGATCACGCCGGTACCGAGACGGATACGGCCAGTGCGCATGGCCGCGCCGGCCAGGAACATCTCGGGAGAGGCAATTGTCTCCCAGCCGGTGCTGTGGTGCTCACCGCACCAAAACTCCTCGTAGCCGAGCTTGTCCATCAACTCGACCAACTCAAGATCGCGCTGCAGTTGCAGCGTCGGGCTCTCGCCCGGCAGGTGATGAGGAGCTAAGAACGCGCCGAACCGGATCTTGTCATTCGAGGGAAGCGACATGGCACCCAGACTACGCCATCCCCTCCCCCACGTAATTGTCCTTCTTATGCACCTCTACGGTGCTTCAGAAGGACAATTTGGGAGGCTTTCCGGGGAGACTGCTACAGGGACTGGAGGTGGCGTTCGAGAACGTCGGCGTACTTGGCTTCAGCCGCTGCTTGGCGGCGGGGAAGGTGCATGGTCGGGAACATGTCGTCGGACGGCACGTACTGGTCGAGCACCCGGCGAGCCACCTGCACCTTGTGCACTTCGGTGGGGCCGTCGGCCAGCCCCATGTGGAACGACTCGATCACCTCTTTACCAAACGGCATCTCCCACGACGCGCCAAGCGAACCGTGAATCTGCAGCGCGCGGCTGGCGACGTTGCGATAAACGGTCGGCATCTGTGCCTTCACCGCCGAGATGTCGTGACGTACCAATCGGTAGTCTTGAAGCCGGTCGATCTTCCATGCGGTCCGCAGCACGAAAAGCCGGAACATCTCCATCTCGATCCACGAGTCGGCGATCATTTCCTGCACCATCTGTTTGCGGCTGAGCTTCTCGCCCTTGGTGTTCCGGCTCAGTGCCCGCTCGCACATCATGTCAAAGATTCGCTGGACCCGACCACTGGTTCGCATGGCGTGGTGGATACGACCTCCGCCCAGACGGGTCTGAGCGACGGCGAAACCGCCACCGCGTTCGCCAAGCAAGTTTTCCTTTGGCACCCGGACATCGTTGTAACGGATGTAGGCGTGGCTGCCGTGCTCGTCGCCCTGCGGCTCGTAGCTAAGGCCGACGTTGCGGACGATCTCGACACCGGGCGTGTCGGTGGGCACGAGGAACATCGACTGACTACGAACCAACTCGTTGTCGGGGTCGGTCACCACCATCACGATCAGAAAGCTGGCATACCGAGCGTTCGACGAGAACCACTTTTCGCCGTTGATCACCCATTCATCACCGTCTTGAACCGCGCTTGTTGTGAAGACAGCCGGATCGGCACCACCCTGCGGTTCGGTCATCGAATAGCACGACACGATCTCGTTACGCAGCAGCGGTTCGAGGAACTGCTCCTTCTGTTCCGGCGTGCCGAAGTGGGCGAGAATCTCGCTGTTGCCAGTGTCGGGAGCCTGGGTACCGAACACGGTCGGTCCGCTACGGGCTCGACCCAGAATCTCGTTTATCAGAGCCAACTTCACCTGGCCGTACCCGGGGCCACCCAGGTCAGGGCCCAGGTGGCAGGCCCATAGCTTGCGGTCCTGCACGATCTTCTGGAGCGGTGGAATGACCTCGGCCCGGATTGGATCGGCTAGGTCGTACGGGCTCTTCACGATGAAGTCGAGCGGCTCGATTTCCTCCTTTACGAAGTTGTCGATCCAGTCGAGTTCCTCTTGGAAGTCGGCGTCAGTTTCGAAATCCCATGCCATGGACACTGCTTAGCAGCAGAGCAGCCGCTCCGCGGCTCAGAGACTCCGCGGCTCAGAGACTCCGCGGCTCAGAGACTCCGCGGCTCAGAGACTCCGCGGCTCAGAGACTCCGCGGCTCAGAGACATTGATCGGAGGCAAGGCCTGTAGCGAGCCCGCTAGCTCAGCGAGGCGAGCACGTCCTCGGCCGATACGAACGGGAGGTCGAGCGATTCGGCAACGGCCAGCTCGGTAACGTGGCCGCCAGAGACGTTGAGACCGTTTCGTAGATGTGGGTCGTCCTGCAGCGCGCGACCTGCGCCCTTATCGGCCAGCGCCAGCACGAATGGCAGCGTCGAGTTGTTCAGTGCATAGGTCGAGGTCTTGGGCACGGCGCCAGGCATGTTGGCAACGCAGTAGTGGACTACACCGTCAACGATGTAGGTCGGCTCGGAGTGGGTTGTCGCTTTCGATGTTTCGAAGGCGCCACCCTGATCGATGGCCACATCGACCAGCACCGAGCCTTTGCGCATGGCTGTCACCATCTCGGCGCTGACCAACTTGGGAGCGCGGGCGCCTTTGACCAGCACGGCCCCCACAACGACATCGGCATCGATCACCAACTCTTCGAGCGCAGCTCGCGTGGAGTAGACCGGCTTGAGCGAAGCACTAAAGCGAGCCGATAACCGGTCGAGCACGGGAAGGCTGCGGTCGAGCACCGTCACATCGGCCCCGAGGCCGATGGCCATCTCTACTGAGTTCTCACCGACCACGCCACCGCCGATGACGACCACTTTGGCGGGAGCAACGCCCGGAACACCGCCCATCAAGAGGCCGGCACCACCCTGGGGGGCTTCGAGTGAATGGGCCGCGGCCTGAATTGCCATACGGCCAGCCACCTTCGACATAGGGGCGAGCAAGGGCAGGCCGCCATCGTCGTCAGTCACGGTTTCGTAGGCGATGCAGGTGGCCCCGCTTTCGATGAGGTCTTTGGTCTGGGCCGGGTCGGGAGCCAGGTGCAGATACGTGAAGAGCAAGTGATCGGGTCGAAGCATGGCCCGCTCGACTGGCTGCGGTTCTTTGACCTTCACGATCATCTCGGCTTGGTCGAATACCTGTCTGGCGTCGTCGGCAATGGTGGCGCCGGCCGTCTCGTAGAGGTCATCGCTGGCACCGATGCCGATGCCGGCCTCGGTCTGCACGACTACAGCGTGGCCGTGCGCGACAAGCTCTCGAACACTTCCCGGGGTCAGGCCAACTCGCTGCTCAGCGTCTTTGATCTCTTTGGGTACACCGATCTGCATGTACTGATCGTACGACAGATAGCGCACGAGAGGATTGCAAATGTGAGTGCCTAGAGATCCTCTATCCGAATATTCTTCGGTCTATCTGGCGATATATCGCATATGATTGTGACAATGGGCCGCGATGGGACCGATCACGCCATTCTCACGATCCTGCAGGCCGACGGTCGTGTTACCAATGCCGAACTTGCCGACCGAGTGGGACTCTCGCCGTCGGCCTGCCTACGGAGAGTTCGGGTGCTGGAGGAGTCCGGTGTGATTGCCAGCTACGCCGCCCTGGTCGACCCCACTGCCATCGGACGGCCAACGTCGGTGTTCGTCGAGATATCGCTGGCCAGCCAGGAGGAAGGAGTGCTCGACCGCTTCGAGGAAGCGGTCGTCACAAACCCGGCAGTCATGAGCTGCCACCTGATGGCCGGCGACGCCGACTACCTGGTGCACGTCATGTGTGCCGATGTGAACGATTACGAGCGCCTTCACCGCACCCATCTGGCGCAACTACCCGGCGTGGCCAGAATCAGATCGAGTTTTGCCCTACGCACGGTGGTCGATCGGACTGCGCTGGATTTCTAAAAAAGGCGGGCCTACGACGTGACCGTGCTCGTTGGCTCGATAGTGCTCAGGCTCGACGGCACTCAGGCTCGATAGTCGACGCCTGGCAGCACACACAACATCTCATACAGCAGGTTGGCCGCCAATAGCGATGTGTTGCCCGTGGTGTCGTACGCCGGTGCTACCTCCACCAGATCGCAACCAACAAGGTCGAGGCCTCGGCACCCGCGAATGATCTCGAGCCCTTGGATCGTCGTGAGCCCACCGATCTCCGGAGTCCCGGTCCCGGGAGCGACCGAGGGATCTAGCCCATCGATGTCGAAGCTGAGGTATGCCGGCCCCCCGCTGACCTGCTGGCGCACCTCTTCCATGAGCGGTATGAGCGAACGATGCCAGCACTCCTCGACCTGCACAACCCGGAATCCCTGGTCGCGGGACCAGTCGAAATCATCGGCTGCGTACCCGGTACCTCGCATACCGATCTGAACGACTCGCGACGGGTCAAGCAGACCTTCCTCGGCCGCTCGCCGAAACGGTGTGCCGTGGGCGATCTTCTCGCCGAACATCTCGTCGTTGATGTCGGTGTGGGCATCGACGTGCACCATTCCCACCGGTCCGTGCTTCTCAGCGATGGCGCGCAAGATTGGCAGAACAATGGTGTGATCACCGCCCATGGTCACGGTCATCAGATCGTTGGCCAACAACCCACGGAAGTACTCGGCGATGCGATCGACCGAATCGAGGAGGTTGTACGGGTTGGTGGCGACATCGCCGACATCGTCGATCGCCAGGCTGTCGAACGGGGCGGCCCGCGTTGCCATGTTGTAGGGACGTAGCAGCACCGATTCGGAGCGGATGCCACGTGGTCCGAACCGGGCGCCGGGTCGATTCGAAGTACCGATGTCGAGAGGCACCCCGACAACGGCGACATCGAGATCGGCGACCGGGGTCGATCCAGGAAGCCGCATGAACGTTGCGATTCCTCCGAAACGCGGCATCTCGTTGCCGCCAAGGGGCTGGGGCCGGGTCATGCCTTTGGTCCAAAACCGTCGCGAGACTGCGGCAGTTTCATCTCGAGGATGCGAGAAGCAACAACCGTGCGCAGGATCTGAGCCGTGCCACCACCAATCGTGAACATTCGGACGTCTCGGTACATGCGCTCAATTGGATTGCGGCGGCTGTATCCGGCGGCGCCAAACACCTGGAGCGCATCGCTGACCACCTTGATCGACGCCTCGGCTGTGAAGATCTTGGCCTGTGCCGCCATAGCCGGATCGGGGAAGGGGCTCTTTCCAACTCCCCCGGGGCCGGGGCCTCGAGATTCGGCGGCTCGATACGTGAGACTGCGAGCCGCCTCGAGCTGCACGGACATGTCAGCAAGCATCCATTGCAGGCCCTGGAACTCAGCAATGGGCCGCCCGAACTGTTCGCGTTCCTTGGCGAAGTCGAGGGCCAACTCATAGGCGCCGGTGGCGATGCCAAGAGCCACGGTCCCGGCGCCAACTCGCTGGCTGTTGTACGCGTTCATCAGATCGGCGAAGCCGCGCTTGAAGCCCGACGGCGGCAGCACCACCATCTCTGGTCCGACTTCCATGTCCTCGAAGATGACCTCCATCTCGGGAATCCCACGGAGACCGAGTGTCGGTTCGCGCAAACCGAACGAGAGTCCGGCCGTCTCGTCACGGATAGCAAGGAAGCCGCCAATCCCCTCCTCCTCGCCGTTCTCGTCGAACACGCGAGCGAAGATCAGGTGCAACCTTGAAACGCTGGCCCCCGTGATCCAGTGCTTCTTGCCGTTGAGGATGTACTTCTCGCCCCGACGGTCGGCCCGGGTGGTCATCTCCGAAGCGGCGCTACCGGCGTCAGGCTCGGTGATGCAGATAGCAGGCTTGTCACCCTGTAGAACGAACTCGGCCGCAATCTTCTTTTGTTGCTCGTTGCCGTAGGCCATGACCGCCGAAATGGCACCCATGTTGCACTCGACGGCGATGCGGCCAGTCACCCCACACACCTTCGCCATCTCTTCCACGACGAGGACGGCGTCAAGGAACGAATGGCCGGGCCCGCCAAATTCCTTCGGGACCGTCATGCCGGTGAACCCGGCTTCCTTCAACGCCGCCACGTTGTCCCAGGGGTACTGCTCGGTTTGATCGACCTCGGCGGCCCGAGGAGCGATGACCTCCCGGGCTAGATCCCGGGCCTCGCTCTGGATACGAACTTGCTCATCGGTGAGTTGCCACATAGCGGGACCTCGGAGGTTGGGTTGGCTTCAGCGTAGGGGGCGGGCCGCGGCGGCGATTGGGTCGACATGGTGGCAGCGCCGCTGCCGATCAACGTGATCCTCGAGGTTCCCTAG
>JBLINY010000167.1:0-8140 GCA_047638695.1 Acidimicrobiales bacterium
GCTGGAGGTCGTGCTGCTGGAGGTCGTGCTGGCAGAGGGCGTGCTGCTGGAGGGCGTGCTGCTGGAGGTGATACTCGGCGCCGAAGAGGCCGGGCCCGGCGCAACCGTCGTCGACGACACCACTTCGTCGACCGTGACTCCACCCGTGCATGCAGCCAGCACCAACAACATGGCAAGGCCTAGGCAGTAGCGAGCATTCACTCCAGCACGCGCCGACGGAGTTCGACGTACACCTCGTGCCCCACTAACGCCTCTATTTCTACCCGCAAACTGTCGACGACTGGCTGATCGCCCACATAGGCACGGTCGCCTTCGGTGCAGCACCACGCCATCGTTGCACCCTCATCGCCCCAGTCGGCGCGACCCCACCGACGAAGATGAGCTACGTCTTCGACGTCGCCGTCCAGATCGCCCAGTGACCGCTCGACCCGCAGCGGAAGCTGCCAACAGACCGATGGTTTCCAATCGATCGGCTGTTCGCCATCAGCCTCGGCCTGCAGGTGAAGGGCGCATCCGGCGCCACCGGCAAATCCCGGTCGGTTCAAGAAGATGCATGCACCCTCGACGACCCGAGTATTCGACGTTTGTCCGTCGCCGGTTCCAACCAACACGCCGTTGGCTGCCTCGGCATGGAACTGGAAGCGAGCGGGATCGATCGTGGCGCCAAGAGCCGCTATCTGCATCGCCTCGTCGACGTCAAGCAGTTCGGCCCCAACGCTGCAGCACCCTTGACCGAGGTGTTCGGCATCGTGGTCGAGTATGCCCTTGCAGCCGTTACCCCAGATGCACGTCCAATTCGAGGCCAAAAATTCGAGATCGAAGGACCAGGCCATAGCTGTGAAACCCTAGCTGTTCGGGCAAAGCTACTCAGACACCGGCGGCGCTCTTAGACAACAGCTCGTCAGACAGCAGCTCGTCAGGCGAGAGTGAACCTATGCCAATAACCGACTGGAACCCGCTCCTCAAAGCGCAGCTGGCACTCGCCTATTGGGATGATCTCCAGCGGTTTGTCGAAGCCGAACGCCAGCAACACCCGGTGTATCCGCCCGCTGACGAGGTCTTTGCCGCCCTTCACCTGACCTCGTTCACCGACACCCGAGTGTTGTTGCTGGGCCAAGACCCGTATCACGGACCGGGCCAAGCCCACGGCCTGTGCTTTTCGGTGAAGCCGCCCACACCACCCCCGCCCTCGCTCCGGAACATATTCAAAGAGCTCGAATCCGACCTCGGCGTCACGCCCCCAAACCACGGATCACTGGTTGGCTGGGCTCAACAGGGCGTTCTGCTGCTGAACACCACCCTCACCGTGCGGGCCGGTCAGGCGGCCTCTCACCAGAAGCACGGGTGGGAGACCTTCACCGACGCGGTCATCAAGGCCGTCAACGACAAAGAACAACGTGTCGTCTTCCTGCTGTGGGGTTCGGCAGCCCGTAAGAAGCGGAACTTTGTCGACACCGGTCGCCATGTGGTGATCGAAGCACCGCACCCGTCGCCGCTGTCGGCGCATCGCGGGTTCTTCGGAAGCCGGCCCTTCTCTCGGGCCAATACCGCCCTACGCGAAGCCGGGTTGTCAGAGGTCAACTGGGGTGCCAGTAGTCATACCCCTTGAACAGAGTGGCAAATGTCATTACCGTTACCTGCGGTGGGCGACTCGTAAGAAGACAGAGCCGAGCTGAGTATGGCAGGAGTATCAGTGAGCACAAACGCCTCCGTAAACAGTGCTGCCGTAAATATTGCTGCGGTAAATATTGCTGCGCCCGCTCATCCGCTGCTCGCCCAGCTGTGGGACCTGCTTCGCAACACCCTGCTACTGGCTGCCCTCTACGCCGTCTACGCCCTTGTTCGTCGCGTCACTGCCGACGACTGGGGAACCGCCTACCTCAACGCCGAGCGACTCCTCAACTTCCAGCGAGCGATCGGGTTGCCGTCAGAGGCCAGTCTCCAACAGGGCTTTTTCCTCGACCGGCCACAGCTGGTCCGAGCGGCCAACACGTTCTACATGTGGGTCCATTTCCCAGTCACCACGGTCTTCATGTTGTGGGTTTTCTTCACCCACCGGCATCGCTTCGCCGCTGTCCGCAACGCCCTCATTGCTCTCACGCTTGGCGGCCTGGCTCTGCACGTCGCCTTCCCTCTGGTCCCGCCGCGAATGAAGCCATCACAGGGGTTCGTCGACACCGGGGCCGTCTTCGGTCCCAATCCCTATGACCTTGAGGCCTCTGAAGCAGCCAACCAAATCGCGGCGATGCCGTCCCTGCATGTCGGCTGGGCGATGTTGGTTGCGATCTGCATCATCGCCCTTTGCCGCGGCCGCTTCCGATACTTGGCGGCCGTCCACCCGATCGTGACCACCTCAGTGGTGATCCTCACGGCTAACCATTACTGGACCGATGCCATCATCGCCGCTCTCTTAGTGGCCGGCGCCTGGTTCTACACAATGAAGCTCAGCGACGTCGGCCGATTCGCCTTCAAACCGTCAGGCAAGCGCTCAGCTTCCTTGGAGTCGGGGCTCCTGCCCGATTTAGCACAGCCCGAACTAGCACTGCCCGAACTAGCACTGACCAAACCGTCGCCGTTTGACCAGATCGACCTTCGGGAGGCTGAGACGCCGGTTCCCGACGGTTCCTCAGCCGGCGACTTGGGCGCCACGCACCAGCCGACCGGGTGACACCCCCGTCGACTCGCCGTTGTGCATGATCTCGGTTCCTGACACGAACGTGTGGCGATAGCCGTCGGCTCGTTGCAACAGTCGCTTGCCGCCAGCAGGCAGGTCGTAATGCATCTCGGGAGCGTGCAACGCCAGGTTGTCAAAATCAATCACGTTGATGTCGGCCTTGTATCCGGGGGCCAGCAGACCTCGATCAAGAAGCCCGACCGTCTCGGCCGTTGCCCGACACTGCTTGGCGATCAGCATCTCGACCGGCAACGTGCCCCGAGGCCGGTCGCGGCCCCACCATTGCAAAAGCGTGGTTGGGAAGCTGACATCACAGATGATGCCAACGTGGGCTCCACCGTCGGACAAACCGGGAACGGCAGCCGAATGCGACAGCTGCTCGCCGACCACATCGAGGTTGCCGGCCCCATAGTTGAGCGTCGGCAGGTAAAGGAAGGCTTTGCCGTCGTCGGCCAGCACCGCGTCGTAGGCCAGTTCGGCCGCCGAGATGCCAGCGCGACCGGCCTGGGCCGCGATCGAGTCGTTGGTGTCTGGCTCGTAGTTCGGCGGGTCGCCTAATTCGTACATCAAGTGAAACTTGTGAATCATCTTCGATCCCAACTCTGCGTCGGGGTCCGACGTCATGGCGCCGAGAATCGCCTGCCGGGTCTCGGGCTGACGCATTCGAGCAACCCGCTCAGGCAACGGCAGGTGAGCGATGTCCTTATAGGCCGGACTGCTGAGGAAGGGGTTGATCGAACCTTGCAAGCCCAGAAGCAGACCAACGGCGCGGGCACCAACCTGGCCTCGCATCGTCACACCTTCGGCCGTCGCCGCCGCGAAACGATCGAGCTCGAGTTTCCAATCATCCGGTCGCTTCGCGCTCTGGGCAACCGACACCGAGATCGGTCTGCCCGACTCGGCCGCCATCCGATAGAAGATGCCAATCTCCTCGTCCATGTCGACAAAATCGCTGACCACCTGCAGCACACCCTTGCCAGCCGCACCGAGCCCCCCAGCGATTCCGACCAGCTCATCGACTTCGGCCTTCAGCGTCGGTGTGTACTCCCCAAGACTGGTTCGGTGATTGATCGTGCGCGAGGTCGTGAAGCCGAGCGCCCCGTCCTCGACGGCCTGACGGGCGATCTCGGCCATGGCCGAGATGTCGTCGGGTGTCGCAGGTTCCTGGGTGGCGCCGCGCTCGCCCATCACGTGCAACCGAACTGCGCCGTGAGGGAGCTGCGCTCCGATGTCGATATCGCGGTTACGGCCATCGAGGAAGTCGAGATACTCGCCGAAGCTCTCCCATTCCCACGACAGTCCCTCGTGGAGAGCCGCACCCGGAATGTCTTCGACACCCTCCATCAGCTGGATCAGACGTTCACGGTTCCGTTCGTATACCGGCGCAAATCCGACGCCGCAGTTCCCAAACACCGCGGTGGTGACGCCGTGCCAGCTCGATGGGGCGATGGCATCATCCCAGGTTGCCTGGCCGTCATAGTGGGTGTGAATGTCGACAAACCCGGGGGCAACCAGCGCACCGTCGGCGTCGAGCTCACGTTTACCCCGACCGTCGATCGACGGCGCTACTTCGGTGATCACGCCTTCGGTGACCGCAAGGTCAGCCGACCGTTTCGGCGCTCCGCTGCCGTCGACCACCATGCCGTTACGGATGACCAGATCGTGTTGGCTCATACCGCCAACTTAGAACAGAAGGATCTGGTCGTTCGCTTCCTTGTCGGCCAGCCAGTGCTTTCGACACCTCAGATCATAGGTCACGACGGGCTGGCTGCTCTCCCCGTCCAGGCCGGTCGAGGTGTCGCCGACCACCGTGATTTCGCCGTCATAGACCTGGCGACCGTTGACCAGCCGGGCATTGTGGGTGGCCCGGCTTCCACACCAGCAACGGGCCTCGACCTGCAGCTCGGATCGCACATCGACGACCTCGAGAAGTCGCTTCGTTCCCTCGAAGAGTTGCCCCTGGAAGGTCGTGAGCAAGCCAAAGGCGTAGATCTCGATGTCGTGCTCATCCACGACTCGGGCCAGCTGGTCGATCTGGGTCGGTGAATAGAACTGGGTTTCATCGCAAATGGCGGCGTGCAAACCGTCGCCCCGAACATGTTCTTCGGTGAGCAACCGGTAGAGGTCGACCATTGGGTCCACAACGACGGCTTCGGCCGATACACCCAACCGGCTCGAGACCCGGCCGGCTTGGCGGTCAAGCTGGGTGATCAGCATGCAGGCCAACCCCCGGGTCGTGAGGTTGTGGTGAATCTGAAGGGCCTGGGTCGACTTACCGGAGCCCATGGTGCCGAAGAAGAAGCGAAAGGCGGCCATGGTCGCAACCTACCGCTCTGGCCCTAACGTTGAAGCCGTGACGAGCGTTTCACCAAGGGCGGCAGGTGTTCGGCCAAGTCCGTTGTTCCTACTGGTCGTGGCCTCGACCGCTTTGGGCATCGCTCTCGCCGTCAGCGGCGCCGCATCCGACGGTGTCGCCGTGTTCGTGCTGGTTGCATCGGGCTGGGTCCTGTCGTTGATTTTCCACGAATTCGCTCATGCCTATGTGGCCTGGAAGGGCGGCGATCACTCGATCGCAGCCAAGGGCTATCTGTCGCTCGACCCCCGCAAGTACACCGACCCACTGACCTCACTGGTCATTCCCATCATTCTCGTGCTCGCAGGCGGCATCGGGCTTCCCGGGGGCGCGGTGTGGATCAATCGGGGTGCTCTGCGGTCGAAGGGTGTCGCGGCCATGGTGTCGTTGGCAGGACCGTTGACCAACCTGATCTTCGCGACGGTCTGTCTGGTTCCGATCTCCGTCGGTGTCGTCGACCCCAACGAGAATCTGGCCCTGGCCGCGGGACTCACCTTCCTCGGCTTTCTCCAGATCACGGCGTTCGTCCTTAACTTGTTGCCTATTCCGGGCCTCGACGGGTTCGGAGCCATCGAACCGTTCCTCCCCGACCATGTCCTCATCGCATTGGCTCCGGTTCGGCGCTACGGCCTCATGGCCATGTTTGTGCTGCTCTGGTTCGTTGCGCCGGTGCGCAACGCGTTCTGGGACCTCGTCGGTTGGTTTCTTCGTGCGTTTGGGGTCGATTCCAATCTCTTCCGCGTCGGCTTCGAGCTCTTCAAATTCTGGGAGTAGCCGATGATCCAAGGAGGAGCAGATGCAGCTCCCTGATCCCCGTAAGGGGCTGAAGGGCATGGTCGGTCGGCCAGTCTTTCTTGAAGCGCGAGCGCCCTTCGAGCTGAGGGCACTACGACGCAGCCCGCTGTGGCAGGGCGAAGGCGTCCCCGCCGGCAACGGTCGGCCGGTGCTGGTGATCCCCGGCTTCATGTCCGGGGCGACGAAGGCCAGCGCCTTGGCTCATGTGCTGCGGGCAGCCGATTGGGACGTCGAGGTCGCCGACGTTGGCCGCAACGCTGGCCCGGCCTACACCGGTGTCGATGCCGGGGCCGTCGGACTGGAACGTTTGATGGATCGGACCGGCGAACGAGTCACCATCGTCGGCCACAGCCGCGGCGGCCAGATGGGGCGAGTGTTGGCCGTTCGCACGCCACACCTGGTGCGCAAAGTGATCGCCGTCGGCGCACCTCTACGAACCAAGTACCCGCCGTTCGTGGTGGTCAAGGTGCCGGCTGAAACGCTCGATCGGGTGTGGCGCTCCGGCGTCTTCGGACCGGTCGATCTTGAACGCGAACAAGAGGTCGACAACGACCGCTATCGACCCTTTCCCTCCGACGTCGAGCTGGTCTCGATCTACTCCCGCAACGACGGCATCGTCGATTGGCGCTACTCGTTCGACCACGACGCCCACATGGTTGAAATCTCGGGCTCGCACCTGGGACTGATCAATAGCATTCTCAGCATTCAGGCCATCATCGAACAGATCGACTGACTGCCGGCTAACGCTGGGCTGGACGGTGCCGATCCTCTCTAGCGGAAAAGGTCTGTGCGTTAATCGCACATCCCCGATCCCCCGTCGTGACCTACCGCCGCGGGCCACGACGGGTCAAAACAATGCCATCGGATGGGTAGCAGAAACTCAGCCGGGGAACTTCAAGACAACGGCTGTGCCGCCACCATCAGCTTCTTCAATCATGATTGAACCCCGGTGGTCGTCGACAATCTGACGGGCGATAGCCAGACCAAGCCCACTCCCCCCAAGCTCACGATCGCGGGCGGCGTCGAGCCGGGTAAATCGATCGAACACTCGTGCCCGATCTGCCACCGGGATCCCGGGCCCGTCGTCCACAACGCGCACCACCGTGACCCCCGTGCTGGCATTCGTTGTTTCCACCGAGAGTGCCACCGCGCTGATTGTTTCCACCGAGAGTGTCACTGTGCTCGATGCATATCGAGCTGCGTTGTCGACCAGATTCCGAAAGAGGCGCCGGAGGTCGGCCGCGTCGCCCATGACATCGGCGGGCCCCACACCACTGATGTCGACCTTCACCTGCTGGGCCGATGCAACCATCTCTGCTTCGTCGAAGAGGAGGTCGTCAATGTGAACCAGCGCCGGCGACTCGATCGCGCCCGTCTCGGCGTGGGAGGCAAGGTACAGAAGGTTCTCGACCAGACTCTTGAGCCGGTCGGTCTCTGCCACGAGCCTTGTGCGCGACTCTGGCCAGCCCGGGTCAGAGGACGTCGTTGTGTCGAGAAGTGCCCGCAAATTTGCCACCGGACTCTTCAGTTCGTGGGATGCGTCAGACGTGAACTGGCGAAGTGAGTCGCGGTGCAACTCCAGCCGGCCGAGCATTGCATTCATGGTCTCAGCCAACTGCTCGATCTCATCTCCGGTATCTGGAACGGGAACCCGCTGCGACAGACGGGCTCCGGTCACTGCGGTCGCCCGACGGCGGATCTCCTCGACCGGAGCCAGGGCCCGGCCTGCTGTCCGCCACGACAATGCACCAACTACAAGGGCAAGCAAAGGAACGGCGAAAGCGAACAGCGTGGCCAACTGGCGCACCGTCTTGCCGATGGCCTCGTTCTCTGACCCGGCGACGACAACAAGCGACCCATCGCGGGTGGAAGCGGCCGCTACCCGCAGGGTCATCCGTTCGGTCTCGACTTCGGTCGGACTAATTTCCTCGACCCGCATCGTCAGATCGGAAACGCCGTTCAGGTCGGACGGCAACGGGGTCTCAAGTGGGACCAAGGAACCTCCCGTCGCCACCGTCTGCCCATCAGGCGTGCCGATCCATACGAATGCTTCTTGTTGCTGCGGCCCGACCAGCGTGGCGGGGTCGGTGCCGTTCTCGATCAACCCGACCCGGTCCTGTGCCTGCAATTGGAGCGTCTGATCAAGGTTCCTTTGCAGGCTCGACCGAAAAAGCAGCAGCAACACGATGGCGCCGACGACAGAGGTAACAACCACGGCGGCAACGTTCGATACAACCGACCGGCCCCTTACGGTCTTGGCCACTCGGCCAAGCGACGTCACCTGGCCCAACATGTTTCTGAGCCGGCCCCCAGGCTGC
>JBLINY010000168.1:0-7954 GCA_047638695.1 Acidimicrobiales bacterium
GAAGCGTCAACACTGCCGATGAATGGTTTGACGGCCCGCATGTCACTCGACCTACTTGGGCTTCAGCCAGGGCAGACGATCGCAGTAACTGGCGCTGCGGGTTGTTATGGCGGCTACATGGTGCAGCTCGCCAAAGCCGACGGCCTGACCGTCATCGCCGACGCATCCGAGGCCGACACCGAACTAGTTACCTCACTCGGCGCAGACACCGTTGTGCCTCGCGGTACCGGCTTCGCCGACGAGGTTCGCACGCACTACCCGAACGGCGTCGATGGCCTGGCCGATGGCAGCGTGCAGAACGACGAGGTCATCGGCGCTATTGCTGATGGCGGCGCGTACACCTCGATCCGGGGATATCAAGGCGAACCCCAGCGAGACATCACATTCACCGCCACCTGGGTAACCAAGTACGCGACTGCGCATGCCAAGCTCGACCGGCTACGTGAACAGGCCGAGGCCGGCGAAGTGACATTGCGGATCGCCCAGACCTACCCGGCGGCACAAGCTTCCGAAGCCCACGCTCGGCTCGAAGCCGGCGGCACTCGGGGCCGCTGCGTCATCGAGTTCGACTGAGAGGGACCGCACGTCAGCTTTCGGCTGGGCTGGGCGCGATGAGCCCGTGATCGAGCCAGAGTTCCAGATTCTCGATCACGCCGAGGCCGCCAAGGAATGAAGTGAGTTTGGCGAGGCCCGCAATCACATTTGCTTGGTACGCGGGGTTGGCCTTCGCTATCTCATACCCATTGGTAATACCGAGATGCTCGAAGACGGCCGGGTTGATGCTGAGCGCCACGATCTCGGCGACCAGGTCGGGCGTGACCGCTCTGACAAAGTCCTGCTCGTCTGCGCCAAGCGTGGGCCAACACTCCGTGAGGTACGACTTCGCGAAGCTGACGTGGCGTGCTTCTTCAAGGACGTGCAGCTTGCTGATCTGACGGGTGACTGGGTGGAGCCGATCGTCGCGCATTGTTGCGCGGTTGGCGTGATCTAGGAGTTCCTCGATCGCCAGGATCGCGATGTACGACATGGCCCGACCGCCGGCGCCTTCTCCGACGACGGCTTCACGGGTCGGGCCGTAGGCAGGTGTCCCTGCTCGGCGAATGAACTCGCCGAACATCATCGAGTGACGGCATTCGTCAGCGACCTCGGTGAGGAGATAGCGATGTATCGGGTCGCGGACGTCGACCTCGGTGAGATGGCGGAGCACGATCTGCATGAGGGCGTTCTCGAACCAGATCCCGGCGCCGAACATCGCCGCCGTCTCGTGTCGGCTGTACGTGATGCGTTCACGCTGCGACATGGCCTCCCATGTCTCGGTGCCGTAGAGGGTCAGTAGTTCTGGTGGGAGATGAAACGCCGGGTTGAGCGGCGTGAGCGAGCGAACCATCCGCTACTACCAGAACGAACGGTTGCTTTCGAAGCCTGCCAAACGGGGCCGGAACGCTCTGTACACCGCTGAGCACCCCCTGGTCCGATGACCGCCCTACAACGATTACCCACGACGAACTCGTGACGCTCATCTCCAGCCGCGGCGAAGCCTCGAAAGGCGTCATCGCCGAACTTCACGAAGCCAGCTGCGTCGAGCCCCAGCCCGGACGTTTTTGGCTGATTCCGAGCCCAGCCCTGCTCGACCACGCGTTGCGCCTGCGAGAAGCAGGAATTGACATCGAGGTGTCAGCGCTCATCCGCGATCTTCTGCGACGGCGACTTGCCAGGGTTGTCACCGACGCGGTCAAGCTCCTCGTCGAACGAACCGGGGCCGGCTTCGCTGGCAATGCAAGCCCCGACGAACTTGTAACAGCACTCGGTGCCCTTCGGCCCATCGCCCGTGAAACCTCCAGTGTGATCCTGGCGCAGGAAGTCGAGATCGCCCTGGCCAACCTCATGCAGTCAGGCGAGGCCATCTCCAAAAAGACCCGGCACAACTAACGCGACATGCTGAGCCATACCTTCGTTCTGGGCTCCTAGCGCGAGCCTCAGCAGACATGTTACCTGGGTAGTCAGCTACGGTCCAGACCACTCCAAGCTCGACGGAGAATGCTCCACGACTCCACTGAAAAAGGACATCACAATGGATCTTGAACTCACTGGCAAGAGGGTGCTCATTACCGGCGGAAGCCGAGGTATTGGTCGGGCAATCACCAAGGCCTTTCTAGACGAGGGCGCCCGCGTCGCAATCTGTGCCCGAGACGAGGCTGGACTGGCCGCTGCGGCAACAGAGCTGAGCGAGTTCGGCGAGCTACATCACCGGCCGGCCGACATCGGCGTGGTGGGTGAACCAGCAGCACTGGTCAACTGGGCAGCCGAAACTCTCGGCGGCCTCGATGTGCTGGTGTCGAATGTGTCAGCCATGGCCGGCCCCAACTGGGAAGCATCGTGCGCGATCGACCTCATCGGCGCCGACGCACTCATTCGCTCCGCTCTTGGTCACATGCAGGACGACGCCGGCGCCAACATCATCTGCATTGGGTCGCGGGCAGCCAGCCTGGGCGCCCCGCGCATTCCGGCCTATGCGGCGGTCAAGGCCGCGACCATCAGCATGATCAAATCGCTATCGCGCGAAGTCGCTCGCCGAGGTATCCGCGCCAACGTCGTCTCACCTGGCGACATCATCTTCCCCGGAGGCTCGTGGGACCAGGCCCGCATTGAAGATGGCAAGCTCTGGAAAACAATCGTGCGCGAGAATCCCTTCCGCCGCCTGGGCGAACCCGAGGAGATCGCCGACGTGGTTGCCTTCGTGGCCAGCACCCGCGCCAGCTTCATGACCGGCGCGAACGTCCTCGTCGACGGCGGCGCCACCAGCGGCCTCCAGATCTAGAGACCTAGGTCAGCTCCCGTGGCAGTGAGCGATAACACCGCTGGCAAGCCCGTCGCGACTTCAGTCCAAACGGCATCACCGCTGACACGCCACACCTCTCCAGTGTCGGTGCCTACGATCACACCACCCATTTCATGGGGGTTGACCATGAGGCCATGGATGTTCGCCGCGCTCGGCGAGTGGGCCTGGTCGCAAAGTGACCGCCAGCTCGCGCCGTGATCATCGCTGCGGAAGAGCATGGCTTGGGCACCGCCATCGTCAGCGAAGTTGCTGAACGCATTGGGTGCGCTGGCGACCGTCAGGCTGAAGGGTTCACGAACCTCGATGCACATCGGGCGTGAGTAGCGCGGCGTGACGCCGGACCAGGCGTAGTTCCAGGTCTGGCCGTGGTCGTCACTGCGCAGGACCCCGGCGTTGCCCTCGACTTCCTCGGCGATGTGATCCTTGCGCCCGTAGCCCGTCGACGCGAACAACATGCTGGGCTCAGCGGGGTGGGCGTAGATGTTGTGAAGGTCTGGGTTGTCACCGGGCCGATTGAGCGTCCAGGTCTGCCCGCCATCGGTGGTGCCCATGATGCCTCCGACCTCGACGCCGACCCAGATCTTGTTGGCATCTTCGCGGTCGACCACGATGGCACGGGCTCGACCCGGCAAGGGTGGATCAAGCGGGATACACCAGCCCGCAGCTTCAGGCGCGTTGGCGAAGGATTCGATCTCGGTCCAGTTGTCGCCGCCATCGGTGCTGCGAAATAGGCCAGCGGGTTGGGTGCCGGCGTACAGCGTGCCATCGGGTGCAGCGCGCACCTGCCACACCTCGTACTCGGCGAGTCCGACGCACGACCAGGTGTCACCTGCGTTGTCGGACACGAAGAGGCCAGCACCTGTGCTGGCAAATACCCGACCGTTGACCTCGAACAAGTCACGCACGCCGCGACTTTCGAGCACCGAGTGGGCCCCGTCTTGATCGATCGCAAAAACCCCTCGACTGGTTCCAGCCAGAATCATAATTACCCCCAAGATCGCGTATTCAAACACTACGACATTGCTTGATGCACAGCATCAGGCGCCGCGCGAGTCTGACGCTTGGCTCACTATTGGGCCGTCGCTAGCGGTCCAAGTTCTCGTCGGCCTCGGTAATGACGGCGGCTTCGCTCAGGGCCGTGATCGTGTTTTGGTCGTAGCCGAGTTCACTCAGGATCTCAGCGGTGTGTGCTCCCATCGCAGCGGCCTGGGAATGCACAACCTCCGGGGTTGTATCAAAGCGCCAGGGTGGGCGGGGGTTTCGGACCCGGCCCAAGTGTTCAACATCATGTTCCAGGACCGACTCGCGGTGCATCGCCTGGGGATGTTCGTGCACCTTGTCCAGTCCAACAACGGGTCCGGCTGGGACGTCGTGATCAGCGAAGGCGGCCAGCGCCTCGGCGCTGCTCATACTGGCGACTTCGGCGGCCACCAGATCCTGGAGGGCATACATGTCAGCCACGACGCTGTTATCGGGCCAGCCGTCGAACCATTCGGGATGTCCCATTGCCCGGCACACCCCTTCGACTGGACCCATGAAGGGCATGACGACGATCTCGCCATCGGTTGTTGGGTATACGCGGTAGTAGTCGCCCGGGTAGGTCGTCTCGACGTCGGGTTGGCCGACGATGGTCTGTTTCATCATCCCGTCGGGCCAGAGAAAGGCCAGGTTTGCTTCGTGCATGCTGATCTCGACGTGCTGGCCTCGCCGTTGCGGATTCCGTTCGCGCGCAAACAGGGCTGCCAGAATCGCCTCGCAGGCCGCGTGGGAGGTGACCTTGTCGGCGAGAAAATGACGGGTCAGGTCTGCACTTCCCGTTGCCGCGTCGCGTTGCAGGTCAACCATGCCCGACACGGCCTGAATCACGTAGTCATAGACCGGTTCGCCTGCAGCGGGACCGGTCGAGCCATAGCCAGTGATGCTGGCGTAAATCAGCGAAGGATTGCGAGCCAGACACTCGCCGGGGTCAAGACCAATTCTGGCGGCCTTACCGGGCCGCATGTTCTCGATCAGGACATCAGATTGATCGGCTAACGCCCGCAAGATTTCCTGGCCTTGCGGTTGCCGGCCATCGACGGCTAGCGAGCGCTTCCCCCGATTCAGGTTGTAGTAAAAGGCGGTCATGCCGCCACGGCTATTCCCGGTCGCTCGGGTGAAGTCGGGCGCGGCAGGGTTCTCGACCTTGATCACATCGGCACCCATGTCAGCCAGCAACATTGCTGTCAGGGGTCCGGAAATCACGCTCGATACATCGAGCACCCGCAAGCCCGCCAGTGGTGCATCACTCATTATTCTCTCCTGGTGTCATGTCTACGCCAGCGCACTGACACGACGCTGCTCGGTGTCATAAATAGGCGAGTGGCATTGCGATCATGACAGACACAACGATCTCGGAACCATTTCAAATTGGTCAACAAAATATCGAGGCGCTGAGTTCGAAGATGTCATCGTCGTTGACCCAGAGGCACTCGGTACCGCGCACCATCTCATCCCCCATAGACGGATCGAAACAGTTCGCCTCCCAAGGGCTGGGCGCGGCTCCTCGCCGGTGCCGCGTGCAGTAGTAATGTTGGACTGCGTGCCGGGGGGCAGCAGACAACGAGTCGTCGACGCCGATGGGCCTCTCGTGGAGGTGCTAGATCTGTATGCGAATCGCCCGAGCACACGATGAACCATCAAGCAGAACGCAGGTAGTACGCAATGACCACGTCATTCAACCTTCTCCAAATCGATGTGAACGAAGGCGTTCGCACAATCACGATCCACCACGAGCACCCGGCCTGCGTCCTGACTGTCGACCTGTCGGCGGAGTTGGTACGGGCGATCAATGAAGCAGAGGTCGACGACGCAACACGCGTGATCGTGCTCCGATCCGCTGACCCGGACTTCTTCATCGCCCACTTCGATGTGAGCGAGATCTTGAAGTGGGCCGACCTCGGTCCCGGATCCGACGAAAACCCGTTCAACGATAAGCAAGTCGCTGCGGTCGAGGCGGGTGCATCCCGCCACGAGGTGCGTTCAGGCACGGCCGAGCTCCTACGGACGAGCAGCAAGGTGAGCATCGCCGAAATCGCCGGCCGCGCCGGCGGAGGAGGCAATGAACTTTGCAGCGGTTGCGATATGCGTTTCGGTCTTGCCGGCAAGACCACGTTCAATCAGATGGAGGTCCCGCTCGGAATTCTGCCCGGAGGCAATGGGACAGTGAACTTCCCCAAACTGATAGGGCGAAGCCGAGCGCTCGAGGTGATTCTCGGCGGTGCCGATATCGACGCCGACACGGCGGAACGTTGGGGCTACTTGAATCGTGTCTTGCCGTCCAGGGAGTCACTCACCGCCCACGTCGATGCGCTGGCGGCCCGGATCGCGAGCTTCCCGACCGTGGCGGTAACAGCGGCCAAGCAGGCCGTGTTGAACGCACAATCCATGTCCCAGGAGGATGCGCTGGCCCAGGAGTTCCTGCTCTTCGCCAAAACGATGAAGGACCCCGCCGCCCGGAAGCTCATGGCCGCGTTCCTACAGGAGCGAGGCGGTCAGACCCGCGAGGGTGAACTGAAGGTCGGCGAGCTGGCGCCGTATCTGCCCTTTTCGGAGCTGTGACTGCACCGCCCGATCGCGTTGGCCATCTCTCTGTCGCGTGCTGGTTGGTCCCCAGGTCTGCAGGATGGCATCGCACCATAAGGGCGAGGGCGATCGCGACCGCTGCGGTGTCCGGCTCTTGCCGCTTCACCCAATCATGTCACCTGACCACGACCGCTGGGTGCAGTGGTCCGCAGCTTCGTGCTGCAGCGCTCGAGCGGCCCGAGATCGTTACATCTGGCCATCGTGGGGCTTTGGGAACTCCCTCGCCCTGCTCGACGGTCTGACAACTCAGAGCGGCGATATCACTGTCTGACCGCACCTATGACACACTTTCGAGTGCCCTGATCATAACCAGAGGAGCACGACGTGACCGTTGTGACCGACACCGATCTCATCCCGGTACTCGATCTCTCAGGCCTGACCGCCGGCGATCCTGATGCGGTCACTGCACTCGGCCGCGAACTGCGACGGGCACTCGAGGACGTCGGCTTCTTCTTCATCACCAACCATGGCGTGCCCTGGGATCTGGTGCAGCAGGTGTACGACCACGCCCGGATCCTGCACAGTCAGCCGGCCGACCGGTTCGAGAACTGTCTGATGGATCGTGACCACGGCGGCTACCTCGGTTACGCCGGTGGCACGTCGTACGCGTCCGACATCGCCGGCGAGGTACGAACACCGAACCTGAACGCTGCTTTCTTCGTACATCGCGGCGGATACCGGCTCGACAACCGCTGGCCCGACCTGCCCGGCTTCCGGCCGGCGGTCGAGACCTACATCGACTCCGTTACCGAGCTCAGTCGCAGACTGTTGCCGGTGCTGGCTGTGTCGCTGGACCTGCCGCCCAACTACTTCGACCCGCACTTCGATGTGCCCTCGTGTGCGCTGCGACTGTCGCACTACCCAGTGGTCGACTATGGCCAACACGATTGGGGCTTGGCTGCGCACACCGACTCGACAATCATCACGCTGCTTCCAGCAAACGATGTGCCGGGCCTTGAGATACGACCGGCCGGGCACGATTGGGTCGTGCCACCGCAGCTTCCCGGTTCGTTCCTGATCAACAGCGGTGACATGTTGAAACGGTGGACCAACGGCCGTTTCCGCTCGACCGCCCACCGGGCACGCAACGGATCCGACGTCGACCGTTATGCGATCCCGTTCTTCTTCGGGGCCCGAGACGACGCGGTGATCGAGGCGCTGCCAACGTGCGTCAGCCACGAGAGCCCAGCCCGCCATGACCCGACCACTTACGGCGACTACCAACGGTGGTTCCTTAATCGGAACTACTCGAACGTGACCGGTGAGAACGCCGGCGAAAACGCGCCATAGGCCCAACAGCGATCAAAGACCTCAGAACCCGAGTCAACACTGTCAGCTACCGCGGACCCACCAGGCCCGAGAACAACCAGTTGATTACCGAATCGGCGGACAAGGAGGTGCACGTAGAAACAGCAGCAACCTTGGGTCGCTGAACAGCACTACCGGGTTCTCGAACAGCAACCCAAGGACCTCCTCTCGATCACAGATGACTGT
>JBLINY010000169.1:0-7902 GCA_047638695.1 Acidimicrobiales bacterium
ACACCTCCACAAGCCACCTTCCACCAAACCGAATAGAAACCATCGCCAGGCCCCAGGTTGGACCCTCAGACACCCTTGGTCAGTGGGTAAAGCTGTGGAGCGTGCTACCTCACGACGCTGCTGCCTAACGACCCAGCCAGGTCGGTGTGCGCTTCTCGGCGAATGCCTTTGGACCCTCGTGGGCGTCGTCCGATGCCCGCATTGTCTCCACCGCGGTGAAAGGAGCGTAGAAGGCGTCGTGCAACGGCATGTCGAGGCCGGCCATCGCCGACTGCTTGGTCGCCCGGATCGACAGTGGTGCGCCAAGGAAGATGTCGTCGATCAGACGATCAACGGCCGCATCGAGCCCATCACTCGGCACGACGTCATTCACCAGTCCCAGCTCGAGGGCCCGCTGGGCCGACATCGTGCGGCTGGTTAGCAAGTATTCCATCGCCAGCTTCAATGGCAGCTGCCGCGGGAGACGGTGCACCCCGCCACCACCGGCATAGATTCCCCGTCGAGGTTCAGGCAGCCCGAACTGCACATGATCGGCCGCTACGACGAGATCGCAGGCCAGCGCCACCTCGAAACCACCCCCAAGGGCGATGCCGTTCACCCGAGCGATAAGGGGCTTGGCGTAAGCGAAGCGCTCGATCAGCTTGGTGACCTCGGACATCAGGGCCGCGTCGGCCGCCTGTTCATCAGCCGAGGCTTGTTGCATGGCCGAGAGGTACTTGAGATCTCGCCCGGCGCAGAAGGCCTGGTCACCGGCACCGGTCACGACTACGGCCCAGACGTCGTCGTCGGCTTCTGCCTCGTCGAGCAGATCACTCCATTCCTTGTGGGCCGGAGTGTTGATGGCGTTGCGAACCTCGGGCCGGTTGATGGTGATCCGGGCTACGTGGTCGCGGGGCTTGTCATAGAAAAAGTACTTGAGGTCGCTAGGCATACCCCATCCTGGCCGGGTCGGAGCTGGCTGGCTACCCGAGCTGAGCCACCAGGAGGGACCGCCGCGAGCGGGCCCAACCCCACAACGCCAACCCGGTCGCTGGCTCATCGATGACCTGGCCCGACGCCAGCCGGGTACCGAGCTCTTGCAAGTAGTTCTTTATTGTCTGCGGCCGCCAGCCAGTGTCGACCTCCAGCTCAGCCAATGTCGGCTCCGTTGGATGTTCGGCCAGCGACAACAGAAGTCGCCGGATTGAACGATGGCTCGTCGACGCTTCAAGAGCCGACACAATCCGTTCACGAGGCACGGACGCTACATCGGCCAACAGGCGACCGAATTCGGCATTGTCGACCGCTTGTCCTTCAGTCAGGAACCGATTGATCTGGTCAGGAAGCCGCCGATCGGCCTTGTTGAGGAACACGATGTCGGGTCGAGTTTGCCGAATCGCACGCGCCACACCGAGCGACAACGGTGCCCCGAGGGTCGTCACTGCGACCACTCGGCAATCTGGCGCCAGCGCTTCGAGCGTCAACACCGCATCAAGGCCCGTTTCGGCCTCTGGCTCGAGCGTCGGAGCGTCAAGATCGAGTGGTCCAAAAGAAAGATCGACAATGGCGTGGGTCAGGGCGGCGAGTTCGCCATGGTCAAGCAACCGCCGGGGGCGATCGAACTGGTGAACCACTCCTGCAGCCCCAATCCGAAAAGCCAATGCTTCGCTGAAGAGAGGTTCGTCGTCGATGATGGCGATGCAGAGGGCGCTCATTGGATCGACGCGATCATGAGATCGGACTGAGCGGGTCGACGGCCATCGCGGTGGGCAGTGCGAAACTGATTGTTCCACCGCCAGGGGCGATTCTGAAGGAACCACCAGCGGCCTCGATCGATCGTCGCATCCTGGCGAGGCCCCCACCCTTAGCAAGCGCCTCGAGGGGGTCGAAGCCGCCCGCGTCATCTCGGATCGACCCGCAGAGTGTTGTGGGGCCAGCATCTGTCGCCGGGTGCGTATCGACTCGCACCGACAGGGTGGCATTGATCGACCTGGCTGCGGCCCCGACCGAGTTCGAGACGAGGGTATGGAAGAACTGGTCGACCAAAAGGGCGGTCGATCGCCTAATCGACGAACGCAAGACCTCATCGGACCCGGCGATGGTGAGACCGGTCTCGGCCAGGTCAGCCAGTGCCCGTGCTCGGCGCAGACACTGATCAACCGTAAGGTGCTCGCTGTCCAACTCGTTCTCGAACTGCAACGACCGCAAGCTCATCTCGAGCTCATCGAGCGCCCGGCTATGCCCAGGGTGATCGGCAGGATAAAGCCTCGCTGCGGTAAGCAGCGACAGCGCCCGGTCGTGCAAATGCTGCGACATTCGTTCGCGCTCCCTGAGCCGTTCTGTTCGCCGCACAGCTTCGTGGAGGCGCTGCTCATGGCGAGCGATCCCCGAGATCAGCTCGCAAACAATCAAGATGGCCGGTGCAAGCACTACGACGAGAACAGCGAGGGAGACCCACTGCCTTGGTCCCGGCAACACCAGCCCGGGAAGTGCATCGCTGAGGAGGGGCGACAACAGTACGTGCCACACCAACGCGTTCACGGCCCAGGCAACGAGGAGGGCGCCAAAGGTGAGAAGGCCTCCCCATGACAACGTCCGACGGAGATAATGGCCGGGCTCCTGCTGCACGCCGTTGCTGGCGTCAAGCGCAGCCAAACGTGTTCCGCTGAGCACGCCGACGAGTGCGACCAGCGGGATCAGAAGGTCACTGCCGATAAAGAACGTGATCGCGTAGCCCGTCCCTGACGCCCAGACCACTCGGGCAGCCCAGGCTGCGGGCAGGGTTCGCCGAAGCCGTGCACGAGGCGCTACCAACATCAACACGGCCGAGGCCGAGCAGACGACCCAGACGGCGAGCCAAACCACCTTGGTCACCGAAACAGTGCCGACCATCATGCCGAGCGTGGCGACAAAGATGGCCAGGGCCGAAAGATGGGCCGCCACCCAGGTCACGACGGCCAGACCCGGACCGTCGGCACTCGCGGCGACTTGCTGGAAGATGTGCCGTTCGACGCGCTGCAGATAGTCAGCGTTCTGATTTTGACCCAACCCGACATCTCGGGTCCGTTCATTCACGGGGCTGGGCTCACCGGTCCGGGCAGAAGGAACGACGAAGAGCACGGCGGCTGCAATAGCGGCCGTCGTCAAGCCAGATCGAGGGCGAGTGGGCAAGGGCGGGAATCTCCAGGCGACTTGGCCTGACACTACGGACGATGGACTTCAATCCTGTCACCAGGGCCGCAACCATTACGCGACCGCGAGAAGTGAAGGCTGTGGAAAAGTCTCCGAACCGGCTTCGGCGCTAAGCAATGAGCGTTCGGCATCCACCGACCGCCACAGATCGGTAGGCGTCGTAAAGACCCTCCGATAGCCGCGCCCTGCGGCCGGCCTAACGGTGGCGGACTCCCGCGGTCCTGCGTTTCCGGCGAGCTGAGCAGGGATCGTCGAAGCAACAGTCAGTGGCGTCACCACCGGCCGACAAAGGTCGCAGCACTGGTCGAGGGCGGCGATGACGAACGACGAACAGAAAAGGTGCGAGCTGTCTCGTTCGTCGAACAGCTTTCCGATCGCGCGTGCGGCTGGCGCCACCAACGAATCTCGCCGTCGCCCGGCCATTCTGGCGAAGAGCGCGCCCCAGCCGGCCAGGTTCAGTTCTTCCCACGCATAATTCAGGGGTCGGCCGATCTGGCTGCGGGCCCAATCGACGACACGCCCCCGGCAATCGTCCACACACGTGCTGCGGCGGGCCATGGGGAGACGGGCGATGCCCATCATCCGATAGCCACCGGTGATGTCGGCCAATGGCCGTGAAGCACAACCATCGGGCCCGACCTCGACAATCGACATCTGACCATCGACGACGGCAGCAATGCCAACGTGCAGCCACGGGTCGCCAGCCAAGTCACACAGCCGCTGGAGCCAGAATCCGCGGTTGGCGAAGATCAGGTCGCCCTCGGCCACCGACCCGACCGTGGTCGTCGGGTCGAGCGCCGAAAGCGTCGTGGACTCGTCCACTCGTCAGCCCTGGGGGTGAGGGTGAGGGTGAGGGTGGGGATGAGGATGAGCGTGAGGGTGACCGACACAGGGGTGGATGGCTTGCCGGGGGTGGGGATGAGGATGGGTGTGCGGGTGCGGGTGGGAGGTAATTGCAGTCATGACCGCATCAAAGACCGACACCGTCAAAGGAACCAGGGCGCTCCGTCCCGGTACCCGGGTACCGAGCTATCCCGATGATCTTGCTGCGCTTTCCACTCCAACTTTGGACAGGCTCGGGTCTTGATCCAGTAAGCTCGGTCGAACCGTCAACCACATGCTGGGAGCGTGTTCATCGATGGCGACAGAGTGGAAGGGATTGCACACGCCGCTCGTTCGCGTGCTCGAATGCAGTGACCATCACTCGCGACCCGTCTGCGAGCACCGGTGACGGCGAGACCGGTGTTGTCTGGTATTCCCACCGGCCACTGTCCGCCGCCAGCTCCTCGCACTCCTCGTTGCCGCCGGGCCGACTGGTTTGGCAGCCGACCATCTCGCCGACGAGCTGTGGTCAGGAGCTCCTCCCACCCAGTGGGAGTCATCACTACGGATGGCTGTCTCGCGACTGCGGTCAAATCTGCCGCCCAATGCGTTGCCGCAAGGAAATGGCCGCTATCGGCTCGATCTGCCAACCGAAATGGTCGATTGCTGGCTCCTTCAACATCTTGTCGAGAGCACGATCGAAGGCGATGCCCTTACCGAACGATGTTCTGACCGCATCTACTTGGATCTGCTGCGAGCGAGCCACCCATACGCCGACGTCGAGTTGTCCTCGACCCTGCGTCTGGCCTTCGATCGAGTCGTCTCCTATCGAACAACCCTGTTCGAGAAACTCGTCGCGTCGAAAGAGCCAATCGATGCGCTACTACGCGACGAACTGCGGTCGGTGGCGCTCGCTGATCTCTTGAACGAGCGCCTCGTGCTCCTCTCAGCTCGCGCTGACAAGGCAGCCGGACAGGGGCAACGAGCAGCACGCACGCTCGAACTTTGCTCCGACCACCTTCACTCCGAGCTCCAAGCAGAACTCGACCCAGAACTACTTTCGCTCAGCGACGAGCTGCACAGCAGGGCCAACTCTCGAGCCGATCAGATCCGCCCGGCCGCCCTTCTCGAGCGGGCGCCGTTCCCGCCCCAGCTAGCAAACCAAATGGCTCGACCGAACCTCGGCCGAGAGTCACTTATTTCCTCGTTGGTCCGCAGCCTGACACCTGATTCCGAAGGCAACGTCCCGCGATGTCTGGTGCTCACCGGAGCCTCTGGGTTAGGCAAGAGCCAGGTTGCGGCGGCGGTTGCGACCGCCCTCTATGAGCAAGGCGCAGAAGTCCGCTACGGCGAGGCAGACCCCGACTCGCAGGTTGCCTTCGCTCCTTTGGCGACCATGAGCTCCAGCGTTTTCAAGAACATCGCTGGCCTCGTAACAAGCGAACTAGATCCACACCTCCGGACAATGGCTATCTGGGCCAACATCGTTCAGTTCATCGACTCGATGCCTCACGACCGACACGTCATTCTCGTTGTCGACGACATTCAATGGCTCGACACCCAAACCCGCGAGCTCTTGTTGTTTCTCACCCGGTCGCCGCTCCAAGTCCCATTGAGCCTCATTGTCGTGGCGAGCGACGATGTCGGCAGCCCATCGTTGCCGCAACTCAGGGCGAGTTTGGCGTCGGTATCCAACTCGATCGCTCAAGAGCTCAAGCCCTACGACCGATCCGATGTCGCTGCTTTGATCGACAGTCGGTTTGGCGATGCCAGCACTGCACTGCGAGCGGACCTCTCCGATGAGCTACTCGAGCTGAGCGGCGGGAACCCGGCTATAGCCCGTACCATTCTCGGATCAGTCGACCCGGTAACGCTCAGACCGGGAGACCCAATGACGTTGGGACCCGAACGCGGCCTCGTCGACCTGGTCCGAGCCCTCCCAGAGACGCCGCGATCTGTCGGCTGTGCCGCAGCCGTCATCGGTCGTCGCTTCGATGTCGAACGAATCTGCCTGGTCGCAGGTCTCGACGAAGCCGACGTGCTCAGCGGACTCGAGCACCTGGCATCGGTTGGCCTTGCCGCCGAACTCCCGGGATTTGACCAGTTTCGGTTCCAACACATCTTCGTACAACGGGCCTTTGAAGCCATCACTCTTCGGGCGAGGTCACGCCGCCTGCACGCCACCGCAGCCGAGACCGCGTCTACAGCACATGAGCGGGCACGCCATCTAGCCGCAGCGTGTCCCCTCATCGATCCGGCCATCGCCGTCGCCGCACTCAGCGATTCAGCTCGCATCTACCTCGACGGTGGCAACCCAAGCGAAGCCCTCGACGCGCTCCGCCGGGCCCACGAAGTGGGAGACGACCCCCTCCCGCTCGAAGCAATGATCTTGTACGCAGCCGCGTTGGATCTGACTGGGGCCACTCAAAAGGCAGCCCGGCTACGGAGAAGCGCTTTCGACAGCGCCATAACAACAGCTGACTGGTCGCTTGCCGCCGCCGCTGCACTTTCGGGTCTTCCCGGCGCTGAGCGGGCCGAGGGCGACCCCGAACGTCTCGATCTGCTTACACGGCTCCCCCTCCGCCAACTCGAAGATGAGACCGGCTTTGCGCTGACCCTCACTTTGGCCCGCCAGAGCTTCCTCATGCGCCGCTTCCAGTCCGCCGAGCAATGGGCCCGACTACGCCATGAGAACCGCCGATTCCATCTCCGAACGGGTCCAAGCGACCACCTCGATGTGGTTCATCAAACGGCACGGATCGACCGATGGCACTGATTCCCCCCTTAGAGATCGCTCGACCTCCACGATGTTCCGACGCAACTTCGGGCGTCGGTATTACATCCGCTGGCGGTTGAAGCCTTCGAACGCGGCGATCGTACCGACGCGTCTCGATATCTTGACGAACTCGCGACCGTGGCCGAATCGACCAGCGATATCTCGGCCCACTGGAAACATCTCGTGATGCGGGCAGGCATTTCGTATGTGGCTGGCGACTGGGGAGCGGCTGACGAGCAGTCGGCGGAGGCCAACAAGTGGGGTCATCTCTACGGCATACCCGACGCCCCGGCTGTCTTCACCGCTCAGTTCTGGTACCGGTCGTGGTTAGTCGACAAACATGGAGACTTGGCCCCGCTGCTGGCTGCAGCCGACGAGAATCTCTTCCGAACCGACATCGCCCGCGCCGCCCGTGTCAGTACTTGGATCGCGGCTGGTGAGATCGATCGGGCGCGATCGGACGGGGAGGACCTGCTGGCCAGCCACCTCACGAACGGGTCGTCCTTTGGGCTTATCGTTCCGGTGGTATTGGTCGACCTGGCCCTCGCCACCTCCGACGACAGCCTGGTTCGTCGAGTCGAATCAGCGCTCGCAGGCCGCCGCCAGTCAGCGCCGCTGGTTGGCCTCGGGTTGGGAACAATCGGCCCAGTCGACTATCACCTGGGCCGCCTCGCGGTCGTTGGTTCAACCGAACGCCAGCAGCTGCTCGATGCCGGTCGCTCCTTCGCTGACCGGGCCAGGCTGCTGCCGTGGCAGATTAAAACGCGCCTTGAGCCCGCCAACGAGATGATGCTCGAAGGAAATGCGAACGAGCACGCTCGACTGCTGGCCGAAGCGGCGCAGCTGGCCGCACCATCGCCGTTCATCGAACTCCTACCCGGCTGACACATTGTCACATTGTCACATTGACCCGAGCGTAAAAAGAAGCTCATGCCGTGCGGTGTGTCGCACAGCGTGAGCAAGTTGGTCGCTGACCACCGCCGCGGTAGGCAGCTCCTGCCAACCACTATCGTCAGCCCGCGCAACCGTTGCGCAACCAAATGGCGGATTTCGGAAATATTCCGGATCTTTCTTCTGTCGTAGGCTTCCCGCATGGGACCCACGCCGCTCACCGACGCCACTAGCTTCTTGGC
>JBLINY010000170.1:0-7679 GCA_047638695.1 Acidimicrobiales bacterium
TCTCTGGCCGAGAGCTTTGCGGACTGGTCACTGCGGCCCACGCACCCATCGCAGCGGGGAGCGAAAATCCGATCGACCCGAGATAGCCAGACATCAAGACGTCCTGCGCGACCACTTCGAAGTAGCGGCCAAAGCTGTACGTGTTGTTACCAA
The DNA here is from genome assembly GCA_047638695.1 of Acidimicrobiales bacterium. Classification (GTDB taxonomy): domain Bacteria; phylum Actinomycetota; class Acidimicrobiia; order Acidimicrobiales; family SZUA-35; genus JAHECQ01. The sequence goes on from JBLINY010000170.1 coordinate 154, forward strand.
CATCGACGCAGACCACGGCATCGTCGGGAACAGCGTCGGACAATGCGGCGAAGAGGGCCGCCGCGCTCAGCCCGTTGCCCTGGTTGTCAGCGGCTCGACTCTGCTTTTCGGCCCGCCAAATAGCCCACCGAGCAGCCACCTCATCGCGGTGGTCGAAGCACTGATGGCCGTCGGCCAGCCCTTCGGCGAGAGCAGCAGCGGTGACAGCGACGTTTCCGAGCACAGGGACGGTGACCGGATGGAAACGGCCCAGAGCCATTGGATCATCGTCGACCTGGATGATGGGCTTGTACTCGGCAATTCCGGTGTGATTTGCGAAGCTGGCGCCGAATGCCACGATCAGATCGCTCTCGTTCATGAACCAACTGGCGATGGGCGTGCCGCTTCGACCCAAGACACCACAACCGAGGGGGTGGTGATCAGAAATCTGACCCTTGCCTTTGAACGTGGTGACAACCGGGACACCAAGATCCTCGGCCAAGGCAATAACCCCAGCCATTTCGTGACGGGCCCCGGCACCAACAACGAACAAGGGACGTTCCGTGGTGCGCAACAAGGCAACGGCGTCCGCCAACGCGTCGGCTGGCGGAGCGATAGCTCGGCTTCCAGTTCGCCCGGTTGGCGAGCCGGCGCCGGCCTCCGACGGCTTCTCCTGCACGTCATCGGGCAGCACGAGGTGGCTGACATCGCGTTCTACCAAAGCTGTTTTGCAGGCCAGGGTCATCAGTTCGGCTGGGTTGGCCGTACTGTGCACGCTCTCGCTGAACCTGGCGACGTCGGCGAAAGCGGCTTCGAGGTCAAGATCCTGGAAAGCGCCTCGGCCCTTGTTTTTCGTCGGTACCTGGCCGCTCAGCGCCAACACCGGCGCCCGATCGACCTTGGCATCGTAGAGACCGGTGAGCAGATTCGTTGACCCGGGACCGGCGATGCCAAAACAACCAGCCAAACGGCCGGTCAGCTTTCCGTGGGCGGTAGCGGCAAAGGCCGCCGCTCCCTCATGACGGATACCGAAGAACCTCAGGTCACCGCGTTCCTCGGCCCGCCGCATGGCATCAGCGAACCCGAGATTCGAGTGGCCGACCATCCCGAACACGGCGTCAACGCCCCAATTCACCATGGTCTCGACCAGCACATCAGACGTTGTACGGGGCTGAGGTTCGTCGTCTGGCACCTCGACGTACAGACCGTCGTCGCGAACCTCGGTAGCAAAGCATGGTGGGGCATCACCGTGTGCACCTGGAGAGTGGCCATCAATTGGGTCGTAGTCGTAGCCGTGCCAGGGGCATCTCAGCCATGGCCGGCCTTCAGCCCCGGGCTCGATCGATCCCTCGCCGAGTGGGCCACCCTGATGAGGGCAACGATTATCGAGCGCTCCGAAGGAACCCTCGTGATGAGAGATTGCCAAACTGCGCTTGCCTATCGTCACCGTGGTGACCCGGCCCTCAGGAAGGTCGTTCTGGTCGAGAACTCGATGCCATGCCATCAGAGGGTGATTCCTCCGTAAGAGATACCGGTGAGATGGGCCATCTCACGGTCGAACGTTGTTAGGTCGTCGGTGCAGAACTGGTTGAGGTGATCATGACCACAGGCCCGAGCCAGCACGGCCATCAGATCGACACTCGCGCTGAAGAAGTTCTCGAGCTGGTTCGCGGCCTCGGTCACCGCCAGGCGGGCGCGCAGATCCTTCTTTTGGGTCGCGATGCCAACAGGGCAGTTGTCGCTGTGACACGCCCGCATTCCCAGACAACCAATGGCTTGCATCGCCGAGTTCGACACCGCTACTGCATCTGCTCCCAAAGCGAGCGCCTTGGCAAAATCCCACGGCGTGCGAAGCCCGCCGGTGATCACCAGCGTGATATCGCCGCGACCGCGAGCATCCAAATGACGACGGGCTCGAGCCAGGGCCGGAATTGTCGGCACCGAAATATTGTCACGAAACAACACGGGTGCTGCGCCAGTACCACCGCCACGGCCATCGAGAATGATGTAGTCAACGCCGATTCGCAGCGCCGCGTCGATGTCATCCTCTATGTGCTGAGCCGACAGCTTGACCCCTATGGGGACCCCGCCACTTTCCTGGCGAACCTCTTCGGCTGCCTTGGCGAAGTCGTCCTCGCCATGGAAGTCGGGAAAGGTTGGCGGCGAGACGGCGCTTTGACCTTCGGGCAAGCCACGAACCTCAGCGATCCGGCCGGTGACCTTGGCCCCCGGCAGATGGCCTCCTGTTCCTGTCTTCGCTCCCTGGCCGAGTTTGAAATGAAAGGCCTGGACATCTCGCACTTTGTCGAGCGACCAACCAAATCGACCGGACGCCAGCTCGTAGAAATAGCGGCTGTTGGCTGCCTTCTCTTCGGGCAACATGCCACCCTCGCCACTACAGATACCAGTGCCGGCCTGCTCGGCGCCCGTGGCCAATGCCACCTTTGCCTCTTCCGACAGCGCACCAAAGCTCATGTCGGAGACAAACAGTGGAATCTGAAGAGTGAGGGGTTTCACCGCGTTCGGTCCGACAACGACCGACCGGCCAATCTCGATGTCATCGAGCTTCGGACGTCGGGCCAGTTGGGCCGTCACGAACTGGATGGAATCCCACATTGGCAGCTCGTCGCGCGGGACCCCCATAGCCACGCTTGGACCATGCGAGCCGTAACGATCGAGGCCGTGCTTGGCCAGATTCTGGATCAACCCGACATGAGGCTCGTCGGCCGTACCGTGCACATCGATGTACGCGCCCTGGTAGGCCTCGCGGTCGAATGGCTGAGGGTTCTGGTCTTCCCACAGCAGCAACTCATCGAGGTCGATGTAGACACCGTCGTCCTCGACCCACGACTCGAACCGGTGAAGTCGCTCGTCGTTGTTGTAGGACGAGACACCCGAGTCCATCCGGTAGTCCCAGCCGTGGACGCCGCAGATCAGATCATCCCCTGCGACGTGGCCGTCAGCGAGCATGACGCCGCGGTGCAGACAGCGGCCATACAACACTGAATGACGGCTTGGCTCTTCGTCACATGACCAGCGGACAATGACCAGGTCGACGTTCGAAACCACGACCCCTAACGGTTCTCGGTCGGCCAACTGCGACCAATCAGCGATTTTTTGCGGTTGCATCTCGGTGTAAACCCCGTTGTATCGCCCAATAATTTCGTGCCTGGCCTTGCATTCAGTTCGAGCTCAGATATCCGCTGCTCGCAGCCATCGACCGAACCTAACCGAACAGATCTCGCGGGAAGTTTTCCGAGGCCGAGAGCTTCCACTCTGGGGTCCGCTTTTCGAGGAATGAGGCTACGCCCTCCACCGAATCGGCCTGCTCGGCCACCCAGGCAAACAGTGGTTCCTCGCGCGCTCGCATTTGCTCGAGGCCCATGCTCTCCCACAACAGTCGTTTGCTGATCGCCATCGAGACCGGTGCGCTTAGGGTTGCCATCTCTCGAGCCCTCGTCATCGCCAGCTCGACGACCTGGTCAGTCGTCGTCGATGCGGAAACCAGACCAAGATCGGCCGCCTCCACACCGGTGACCGGCCGTCCGCTCAGCAACAAGTCGGACGCGTTCGAGAACCCGACGACTCTTGGCAGAACGGCATGGGAGCCCAGCTCGGACAACATCCCTCGGCGGGTGAACACAAAAGCGATCTTGGCGTCGTCGGCAGCAAAGCGAAGGTCGCAAGCCAGTGAGTAGGTGGCTCCGACCCCAACGGCGTGACCATTGATGGCTGCGATCACCGGCTTCGGGACATCCCATGGCAGCACCTTGGGCGTCCGAGCGTCCATATCATCGGCAGCGCCCCGGTCGTTGGCACCGCTGAACGTCTCTCCTCCACCGCTCAGGTCGGCTCCGGCACAGAAGGCTCGCCCTGCCCCAGTGATGACGACGGCACCGACCTCGTCGGCCTCGGCCGACCACAACAATGCTGCATCGAGATCAGTGCATAACTGACCGTTCCAAGCATTCAGACTTTCGGGCCGGTTCAGCGTGATCAAGGCAACCCGATCAACGACGTCCAACATCACAGCGGTGAGAGTGGGCTGGTCTGACATGGGAGGCAACGTACTACCGTCGGATCGATGGAGCTCCAGCAGATCGACCCCAGCGCGTTCATCCACCCGTCGGCTCAGATCTACGGCAAGGTCAGCATCGGAACCAACAGCTCTGTGTGGCCAAACGCTGTCATGCGAGCCGAAAACGACCACATCTCGATCGGGTCATCCACCAACATCCAAGACTTCGTGATGCTGCACGTCGGGTATGCGGATCCGGTCGTGGTCGGCGACTTCTGCTCCATCACCCACCGTGCCACGCTGCATGGCTGCACGGTTGGCGACAACTGTCTCATCGGCATCGGGGCCATCATCATGGACGGCGCCAAAATTGGCTCTGGGTCCATTGTTGCCGGTGGCACATTCATCCCCGAAGGCAAAGAGTTCCCGCCAAATTCAATCATCATTGGGGCGCCCGGAAAGCTGGTGGCCGAGCGGGACAACACCGCCGCCAACCGGATGAACGCTTGGGCCTACCGCAAGAATGGTGAGGCCTACCAACAAGGCGATCACCGCCTCTGGTCAACGACGGAGTTCACCACGTTCTTCGAAGAGCAGAAAGCCACCGAAGAGCAGACAGCCACCGAAGAGCAGTCAGCCACCGAAGCGGCCAACTTTCAGTAGAACAGCTCTTCAACCAAACCGCTCGTAGCCGTCGGCCGGCTGGGAGAGACCGAAGGGCGTGCCCTGGTCGTCGGTACACACGGCATGGCGACCTTCGTCACCAACGCCAGCAAGTTCGGCTCCGCCGCCAAGAGCCACAACCTTTTGCATCGACTCGTCGAGATCGGCCACCCGGAAGAACAACTCGGGATGACGACCGCTGCTGCCGCCACCCAAGCCACAGTCTGGCAACTTGTTCTCGACATGCATCCCACCAGCCGGCCCAGGTTCGGCGAATTGCCACCCGAGCACCTCGCCGAAGAAGTGTTTGCCTCGAACGGCATCAGCGGCTGGCATTGACAGGTAGAACAGCTCGCCCTGTTCAGTCGAGCGGCGAGGTGGCTGCCGGTAGTCCTCACGACCGACAGACAGATTAAAGGCAACCGGTGCGTCGGGTGACTGCAGGTTGTCGAATACATCGGTCATGACTGACCTCCACTGGCGGCGTCGGGGTCGGTTGCTTCGTAGACCTTTCGAAAGGCGGCTTTGGCTCGCATCAGCAGCGCCTCGGTTGCATGGACGGTTCGATCGAGCGCCGCTGCGGTTTCGGGAACCGAGAGTCCATCGAGATAGCGAAGCGTGAGGGCGGCCCGATGATGGGGCCCGAGCCCGGCCAATGCGGCACCGCCGCAGCAAGTAGCCGTGCACCTGCGGCAAGGCGTCGTCGTACAACGCCAAGAGGTCACGGGCCGGGTCATCGGCCACTTCGGCGCTAGTGGTCATCGGCGATCCTCATACCTGCTCATCGCCGCGGCGGCACCGATTCCGACGGCCTGTCGGAAGAAAACCAAGAAACGGGCCACCCACTGCACTCGCCGAAGCAAATGCAACGGGGACCCGTTCCTTACCTGATGATGGCGGAGCGGAACGCTCAGCCCTCGATGCGGGCGGTCGCGTTGCCGGTCATCACCGGCACGTTGTCTTGATTCACGGTCGTAATCGTGAGGTCGACCAACTGCTGGCCTTCCTCCTCGCGAATGTCGGCGACCTCGGCCGTACCGGTGAGGGTGTCACCCGGCCAAACCTGGTTCACGAAACGAACGCCGTATTTGGTGAGCGTGCCGTCACCGACGAAGTTGGTGACCAGCATCCCGGTCATACCCATCGTGAGCATTCCGTGGGCGAATACCGTTGGGTAGCCGGCCACCTCGGTGACGAACTTCTCATCGGTGTGCACCGGGTTGTAGTCGCCAGACGAACCGGCGTACTGCACGATCTGCGTTCGCCTGAGGTCTTCGACCAACACCTCGGTGTGGGTGTCGCCGACTTTGATCTCGCTTGCTTTGAGTCCCATTGGTCGGTTCCTCAGCTTCCGATAACTTTTTCGGTTGTTACAGCAACACCGCGAGCAGTAACCACAAGCTCACCGCTCTGGTCGCGGTACTCGGTGATGGTCTCGGTGAACTTCAGCGTGCCAGCCCGCTTCGACTGCTTCTCCCACGCGTCACCCTTCTTCACCGTCGCGCTGAGCACATCGCCCGGCTTCGGGTGGCGGTGATATTCGAAGTGCTGCTCGGCATGAAGGCCACCAGCGGCCGAACCGCTGCTCTCGCCTTCCTTCTTCTCACGCTTGACACCGGTACCTTCCTTGCCCGACCCAAACCATGGTTTCCCGAATTTCGGACGAAGGAAGTAGGCCTCGTCGAATTGGGCGCTCGCCTGGGCAAAGGTTGGGGGAGCAATGATGCCGCCCGCCTCGCTGCTCTCGGCATACGCCTTGTCGTAATAAACCTGGTTCGGATCGCCGATTGAGCGAGCGAACATCATGATGTGGCTTGCTTCGACGGCAAAGTCTTCAACTGCCATGTCACATCCCCTTTCGTGGAACGTGAACCGGTTTAGCTGACGTCAGCCTTCCGGTCGAACGCACCAACATCGAGATGGCGGTCGAGTCGGACCGTTTCCAGCAACCGTCGATCGTGAGTGATCAGCAACAACGTGCCATCGTAGGATTCGAGCGCCCTCTCGAGCTGGTCAATAGCGGGCAGATCCAAATGGTTCGTCGGTTCGTCAAGCACCAAAAGGTTCACCCCTCGGGCTTGAAACAATGCGAGCCGAGCCCGGGTTCGCTCACCCGGCGAGAGGGTGGCTGCCGCACGGCCAACACAGTCTGCGTCCAGACCGAACTTGGCCAGCACCGACCGAGTCTCAGAAAGAGACAGGTCCGACTCGTCTTGGAACGCCTGCAACAGCGTCGTTGACTGACGGGTTCCTGGAGTCCCGTCGGTTTCGAGGGCACCGTCGCTTGCTACGGCAGAGCCGTCGAAGTGGTCCCGACGCTGACCTAACTCACCGACAACAACCCCGCTCCCGAGCCGAGCCGAGCCCGACACAGCAGCAAGTCGACCCAGGATTCCATCGATCAGCGTGCTTTTGCCGCACCCATTCGGGCCGACGATGGCAACTCGCTCGGCCCAGCGAATCTCGAGATCGATCGGACCAAGCTCGAACGCACCACGCTGCAAGACGGCCCGCTCGAGCACCACCACAATGGTGGCACTTCGCTCGGCCGGTTCGATGGTGAATTGCAGATCCCACTCGACCCAGGGCTTTTCTACCTCATCCAAACGGTCGATAGCCCGCTGCGTGGCGCTCGCCTTCGAGGCAAGCTTCTCGGTCTGGGCCATGTTGTGGGCCTTCCGAAACTTGTCACCATCGGCGGGTGACTTGGTGGCACGACTGGCCCCTTTGTCCACCCACTCGCGTTGCCGTTGGGCCCGGCCCGTCAACCGATCGCGCTCACTCGAGTAATCGTCAAAGCGACGCTGCGCATGGGCCCGCGACACCGCCTGCTCATCGAGGTAAGCCTGCCAACCGCCCATGAACA
>JBLINY010000171.1:0-7651 GCA_047638695.1 Acidimicrobiales bacterium
GAGCACGGCATCATACGGACTCAACCCACTGTTGGTTGGCGCCGTTGTGACAGTCGAACTGGATCAGCTGGACGCCATCGCCATTGCTGTTGCCAGGAACATCGAGGCACCGACCAGTCCCGCTGTTGACCCAGCGCCCGGTCCCGTCTTTGGTCCAGAGTTGTGACTGGTCGCCATCGACACAGGGGACGGCAATCATGTTGGCGGCGTTGCTGGAGTCAACCGGAGCCATGCATTGTCCGTTGACCCGGACTTGGGACCCTCCGGCTGAACTCTCCATAACCAGCATGGTCTGGGCGTTCGAACTGTTGCAGGAGGCCTGGACAATCTCGCCTCCGACCTGACCTTGGATGCATTTGCCGCTTGATGCGGCCTGATTGAACCCGTTGAAGGTCTCGGTGTACGTCGGCGGCGGCAGGGTCGACGACGAGGTCGAGCTGCTCGAAGAGCTGGACGAAGAGCTAGGAGGAGTTGTCGTCGAGGTCGTGGTGGGTGCCGCGTACGGTGAAGTGCCAAGGTCGCTCGCCACGAGCACATCGCGGGACTCGCGAGCAGCACCGATCTCGTCACCGGTCTGGGAGAGGAATGTCCCCGACGACTCCTCGAGGTTGTCTACCGCAACAAGGCTTACGGCAGTAAACGTTGATAGGGCCAGGGCGTAACCGGTCAGACTGGCGCCACGCTGGCCGAGCTTGAGGATGCGGTGGAGTGTCTTCACCCAACGATCATCGGAGTGAGGAGACCGTGACTTGAATCACTAGGCAACCACTCCTGTTCGCCGTAGGTCCAACGACTCAGAAACTGGTCAGGAAGCAATGTCGGCTGGTCGTGGCCAAGAGAAACCGGCCCGAATCGACCTCAGTCGCTGGCGATCGAGCGGGCGGCGGCCCGCACTTCGCCAACAACGTAAATGCTGCCGCTCACCAGAATCAGGTCATCGGCGGCGGTGACCGCTTGAGCCCGCGTCAACGCATCGATGGCGTTCGGGACGACTTCAACACCGATGCCCAGCTGGCTGGCTGCCGCTGCGATCTCTTCGGCCGGAATGGCCCTGGACCAATCCGGCTGGGTCACGATGACCGCATCGAAATCGTTGGCGCCGAAAGCGATCAGCATCTCGGCCGGATCTTTCCCGGACAAGATGCCAATGACAAGCACCCACGAGCCGAGCCGGGCGAACTCCGAATCGAGGGTCTCCTTCGCAGCGCGCGCTCCGTCGGGGTTGTGGGCTCCGTCGAGCACGACCACTGGATCGTGGCTGACCACTTCGAATCTGGCCGGAAGCTCGACTCCGAGCAGCGCCTCTTCGACCAGCTCCTGATCAACCGGACCATCGAAGAACGCTTCTACGACGGCGAGGGCGGATGCCAAATTCGTGCCCTGATGGCGGCCGTGAAATGGCACATGGAGCTGTTCGTAGCGCCCACCGGGTGTGCGAAGGTCGATAACTCGACCTCCTACCGCCGACAGATTCGCCTCGACCTCGAAGTCGGTACCAGCAACCCAGAGGTCGCGACGTGGTTCGAGGTCAATGATCTCGCGCACGTCCTCCATCGGGTCACCGAGCACCACGTGGCAGTCAGGCTTGATGATTCCGGCCTTTTCGCTCGCCACCCGGAACCGCCAGCCGTCGGTGCCATCGGTATGGTCTTTGCCGATGTTCGTAATGAGAGCCACGTCTGGTTCGACGACATTGGTGCTGTCGTAACGACCGAGCAATCCAACTTCGACGACGGCCACGTCGACCCCGAGGTCGGCGAACCAGACGAACGCAGCGGCGGTGAGAAGGTCCCAGCGGGTCGGGCGGCGCTCGAGAAGGGGCTCGACATCGGCAAGGAGCGTGATGATGCGGGCAAAGTCAGCATCGCTGATCGGCAGGTCGTTGTAGGTCAGCCGTTCGTTGATGCGCTCGATATTTGGGCTCGTGAAGGTTCCGACAGACAATCCGGTGGCCGAAAGAATGGCGCTGGCGAATCTGGTCGTCGAGCCCTTCCCGTTGGTTCCGGTGACGTGGATCACCCGATAGGCCAGATGAGGGTCGCCAAGAGCGTGAAGCAGTTCGGTAATAGCCTCGAGCCCAAGGCCCGCAGTGTGGCCCGCTGTCGGCATCGGCGCCGTCGTACCAAGCTTTTTGCCTTCGAAGTTTGTGTGGTCCTCGAGATAGGCGAGGGCGCCGGGGAAATCCAAGGAACGCAGTCTGTCTTACAAGACCGTCAGGAGGCGGCGCGCCGCTGTCGCGGCTTCGCCTGCGTTCGTGGCACCAGGGTGGGATTAACCCGATCGAGCACGCTGGGCGCATCGATCACACATTTTCCGACATCCTCACGACCCGGAAGGTCGTACATGACATCGAGGAGTACCTCTTCGAGAATGGCTCGGAGGCCACGAGCCCCAGTACCTCGGAGCAGCGCCTGGTCGGCAATGGCCTGCAAGGCGTCGTCGGTGAACTCGAGCTCTACATCTTCCATCTCGAAGAACTTCTGATACTGCTTGACCAGAGCGTTCTTCGGTGCGATCAAGATCTCAACAAGCGCCTCGTGCGACAAGCTGGTCACCGTGGCGTTCACCGGTAAGCGGCCGACGAACTCGGGGATAAGCCCGAACTTGAGAAGATCTTCTGGGCGGAGCTGCCGGTAGATGTCACCGGTGAGTCGCTCTGCTTCGGTTGGGATTTCGGCACGGAACCCAATCGACTTGTTGCCAAGCCGCGTCTCGATGATGTTGTCGATCCCGGCGAAGGCACCGCCACAGATGAACAAAATGTTCGAGGTGTCGATCTGAATGAAATCTTGGTGGGGGTGCTTGCGACCTCCCTGTGGGGGAACCGAAGCAACCGTCCCTTCCAGAATCTTGAGCAGCGCCTGTTGTACGCCCTCACCTGACACATCGCGGGTAATCGACGGGTTCTCGCTCTTTCGGGCGATCTTGTCGATCTCGTCGATGTAGATGATCCCGGTCTCGGCCCGCTTCACATCGAAGTCGGCTGCCTGGAGGATCTTGAGCAGGATGTTCTCAACGTCTTCGCCGACGTAACCAGCCTCGGTGAGAGCCGTCGCGTCGGCGATAGCGAAGGGAACGTTCAACATTCGGGCCATGGTCTGGGCCAGCAGCGTCTTGCCGCATCCGGTCGGACCAAGCAACAAGATGTTCGACTTTGCCAGCTCGACCTCGGAGCCAGCGGCGTGCTGGGTGCCGTACTGAATGCGTTTGTAGTGGTTGTAGACCGCAACCGACATGATCTTCTTGGCCGACTCCTGGCCGACGATGTACTCGTTCAGGAACTCGTTGATCTCGCGCGGCCTTGGCAGCTCATCAAAGTCGACCTCGGTTCCTTCAGCCAGTTCTTCTTCGATGATCTCGTTGCAGAGATCGATGCACTCATCGCAGATGTAGACGCCAGGACCGGCGATCAGCTTCTTTACTTGCTTCTGCGACTTGCCACAGAACGAGCATTTGAGAAGCTCGCCCCCCTCACCGAATTTGGCCACGGGTGGTCCCTTTCCCGGATCAGGTACCGACGGCCCGAATGGGTCCGCTGGTATCGGCGAAATCGCGCTGCTGAATGACCTCGTCGATCAAGCCGTAGTCCTTGGCCTGCTCGGCCGTGAGCACGAAGTCGCGGTCGGTGTCGGCTTTGATTCGTTCCTCGGTCTGGCCGGTGTGGCGAGCCAAGATCATCTCAAGCTGTTGCTTCATCCGCTCGATCTCGTTCGCCGCGATCTCGAGGTCGGAGACCTGACCCTGGGCGCCCGAGTAGGGCTGGTGCAGGAGGATGCGGGCGCTGGGGAGCGCCATGCGCTTACCGGCAGTTCCCGCTGCCAGCAGCACGGCGGCAGCCGATGCTGCCTGACCGAAGCAGATCGTGTTCACGTCGGGGCGAATGAACTGCATCGTGTCGTAGATGGCGAAGAGCGCATTGATATCGCCGCCCGGAGAGTTGATGTACAGGTTGATGTCGCGGTCGGGATTTTCCGACTCGAGGAACAACAGCTGGGCACAGATGATGTTGGCGATGACATCGTCGATCGGGGTACCGAGAAAGATTATGTTGTCGCGCAGCAGTCGGGAGTAGAGGTCGACTCGACCCTCTGCCCCGCTCGCCGTCTTCTCGATGACGCTCGGGACCATGTAGTTACTGCTTCGCAGTCGGTCGCTGGCTGGCAGATGATCGGGGGTCACTCGGTGCCTTCCTCAGTCTCTTCGTCGGACTCTGTCGCTGTGTCGGACTCTGTCGCTGTGTCGGAGTCTGTCGCTGTGTCGGAGTCAGTATCGCTGGCGGATGCGGTCGTGCTGTCGTCTTCAGCGGCCTCAGCAAGGTGAGCCGGAACGGGTTCTGGCTCCTCCGGCATGATCAAGATCGCTGGATCGATGGTGTTGTCATCTTCGTCGACCAACGTGGCCTGCTCAACGAGCCAGTCGAGCGCCTTGCCCTTCTGGAGATCAGATCGTACCGCTGGGAGCTGACCGGCGGTGGCAAAGTCGTCGCGAACCTCTTCGAGCGAACGGCCGATCTGCTCGGCGACCTGGATTAGCTCGGCATCAAGATCCTCGTCGGTGGCGAGCAGACCCTCTTTGGCGGCGATGGCACGCAGCGCCAAGTCGAGCTTGGCCGACGATTCGGCCGACTCGCGGAGCTGCTCCATCATGTCTTCCCGGGTCGTGCCGCTGAACTGCATGTATTGCTCGAGCGACAGCCCCTGGGCTTGCAAACGCATGGCCATGTCCTGTGCCCGGTTCTCGACCTCGAGGTCGATCAGGGCCTCGGGTACGTCATCGTCGTTCACCAGTGCCGACGCGGCCTCAGCCACATTGTTACGGCGGGCGGTGACGGCCTCGACCATGCTGCTGCGTTCTTGGCGCTCGCGAAGGTCGGCCCGCAGTTCGGCGATGGTTTCGAACTCTGAGTTCTCCTTGGCGAAGGCGTCATCGAGCGGAGGTAGCACGGTGGCCTGCACCTCGTTCACCTTCACGGTGAATGCGAGAGGCTCCTCTTCTTCTTCGTCAGGGTGATCGGCAGAGAACGCAAGCTCGTCTCCCGCCGACGATCCGGTTAGTTGCTCGTCAAGCTCGGGCACGACGGCACCCAGGCCAACCTGGTACAGGTAGTCGTCGGTGGTGAGACCGTCGACCGGCTCGCCCTCGTGGAGTACCTCGATGTCGATCTTGACCCGATCGCCGTCTTCGGCTGGCCGATCGACGGTCTCGAGATCGCCGAACTGGCCCCGCATCTGCTCGAGGGCTTCGTCGACCTGTTCGTCGGCAACATGGGGGCTGGGTATGGTGACCTTGAGGTCGGCATAGTCGCTGAGCTCGACCGAGGGCCGAATCTCGACGACGGCGTCGAAGGTGATGTCGCCGGACTCTTCGCCATCGGTGATGTCGATCTCGGGTGGGCCGATGACATCGACCTCGTGTTCCTTGACCGCCTCGACGTAGTAGTTGGGCAGGCCCTCGCGAAAAGCGTCCTGTCGGGCGTACTCGCTACCGATGCGGGCCTCGATCACCTTGCGTGGCGCCTTGCCAGGCCGGAAGCCGGGCAACTTGACTTCGCTGGCTAACCGCTTGAAGGCAGCGTCGAGGTCGTTCTCGAACTCAGCTGCCTCGACCTCGACGGTGACCTTTACCTTGTTGCCCTCGAGGGCTTCGACTGAAGATTTCACTGGGCGGAGTGTACCGAGCTGAATCGGCGGCGGTTTGATGGTTTGAGGTTAGGAATTCGCCTCGGTCGCGCGCACCAACCGCTAGGCTTGTCGATTCCGGGATGTGGCGCAGGTTGGTAGCGCACCTGCTTTGGGAGCAGGGGGTCGGGAGTTCAAATCTCCCCATCCCGACAAAGAAACCACTGTTCAACGGGTTTTTCATTGAGGCCAACAGCAACCCTCAGGGTGGTTTGCGAGTGCTCTGAGCGCAGAGAGGTCGAGCGCATAGAAGTAGCCTCGATTCGTCTGGAGCAAGCGCTACCGCCGGCCATTCGGGTCACCCAAGTTGGGCCAACCGTGCGAATTGAAGAGCCGATACCTGTTGCTGCGGCTCAGTTCTGCGTCGATGACACGGTCTCCTTGGTGGGAAACAGGAACCAGATGGTCAGAGCCATCAGCGCCATCATGACCACGTAGAAAACCCAGAGCGGTTCGAAAGCCGGAGCAGCGCCAACGCCGGTCGCCTCGCCGACGAGCGCGATCGCCACCGCTATGCCAAGCGCCGCAGCCACGTTTCGAACCGTGTTGAAGCTGGCGTTCACTTCACCCCAGAAGTTCTGATGCACATGCTTCAGCAGCGCACCGTTGAGCTGTGGTGACACCATTGCCCAGCCGGTACCCATAGCTGCGATTGTGGGGAACAGACTGGTGAAATAGTTGGCGTCGGGTCCAATGGAGTACCACTCCCACGACATGCCAAGCACCAGGATCAGGGATCCGATTCGCAGCATCGACTTGTAGCCGTATTTGTCGGACAGTCGGCCCGCCACGGTTGTGGCGATCCCAGAAAAGACCGGCCCGGGCGTGAGCGCTAGGCCGATGGTGAAGTTATCCCAACCCCAGACTCTGCTCATGTAGAGCGGCCACATCAGCCACGATGACATCCCGGCCACGTGAAGGAGGAAGTTGGCCAGGTTGGCTGTCCACACCGGCTTCTCCACGAAGAGGGTGAGATTCAAGAGTGGCGCCGGGTGACGCCGGGATTGGAAGACGAAGAGAGGCATCAGGACAAACGCCGCCGCCAGAGAACCAACAACGATGGGGTCAGTCCAACCCCAAGCCGGCCCTTGAGAAACAGCGAAGACGAGTAGCGAGATGGCCAAGGTGCCTTGGGTGACACCGAGCAGGTCAAGGCGCCCCGGCGCGCTATCGGCTTTGGATTCGCGCAACAGCCTCCAACCGGCCAGGAGCGTGATAGCGGCGATCGGTGCTGTGATGAGATACAGCCACCTCCAGCTGGCGAACTCCAGCATCACGGCGGCCACGGTGGGGGCGAATGCGGAGGCGATTGGCGACGTTGCGGCCCAGACCCCTACGGCTGTGCCGTGTCTCTCTTTCGGGAACTCGGGGAGGATCATGGCCAGCGAAGCCGGCAGCACCAAGGCTCCGGAGATGGCCTGCAAGACCCGGGCACCGATCAGGATCCAAATTGTTGGAGCGAGCGCAGACAAAACTGCTGAGACGACGAACCCCATCATCCCGATCCGAAACACCCGTCGCCGCCCTGTCCGATCGGCGAGGCGTCCGCCGACGAGCATGAACCCGGCCAGGCCGAGGAAGAACCCCGACGACGTCCACGACACGATGTTTTGCCCGGCTTCAGGGAAGGAGCGGGTGAGATCGTCGAAAGCGATATTCGTCGCCGTTGAGTTAAACGATACGAGAACGGCCCCAGCGGAACTGACCGCTAGCGCCTTCCACGCCCGCGCAGGCACGACCGTGCGCGGCAGTGCGTCCGAGTCGAGGATCGTGGTCCCACGTTTCATTGAGCTAACACCTCATTTTTTTCGGCCCAACGAGGTCGGTCGTTGGAAAAAGTCGGACGACTTAGCCTCGATCCACCGTTTGAGTATTGGCTGGTGAGGGGCGCGTCCACCAAAAAGGCCTCCTGAGCTGGGAATCTGTTGATGTCTTACGTCAACAAGCCCACAACCACAGGAGGCACTTTCTGT
>JBLINY010000172.1:0-7579 GCA_047638695.1 Acidimicrobiales bacterium
TCGCCCATCACATGGTCTGCTGTGACAATGCAGAACACACCCTCTGGGTCGCGTGCTTTCACCACGGCACAGGCGAGAGCAACGGCTGCCGCCGTGTCACGACGAACTGGTTCGCCGATGATGTTCTGGGCCGGCAGGTCAGGGGAGCATTCGATGGTGGCGGCCACAAGGTCGGCGCTGGTGAGCACCAGCACTCGTTCCGGTGGTATCAGCCCATCGAGCCGATCAACCGCCATCTCAAGCATTGTCCGGTCGCCTAGGAGCGACAGCAACTGCTTCGGACGGCCCATGGTGCTGGCCGGCCAAAAGCGTTCGCCGTAGCCGCCGGCCAAGATTACGGCCCAGTTGTGCATGTCAGTTCCGGTCATCGTGGCTCCCCTTCAATCAACTCTTCAAACAACTTCTCGTACGCCTCTGCCTGGGCCGCCGGTGTCATCCATTGCTCGACAAACTCGCGCCCTCGATCGCCCATGTCTGCGAGCAACTCGCTGTCAGCCAACATCTCCTCGAGCGCAACCAGGAAGGCTGCCTCGTCGTTCGGTGGCACCGAGCACCCGGCCTCAGCACGAGCGATGACCATGTCCACTTCAGAACCGGTATCGATCGAAGCCAGAAGGGCCCGCCCCGCGGCCAGAACGCCATAGAGCTTCGATGGCGTGCTCGACTTCGACAATCCGGCCTTGAGCAGGATCAGATGAAGATCGGCCGCTCCGAGTACATCGTTGACCTGATCGCGAGGGGCGAAGTCGGTGACGAGAACATTCGGGAGGTCGGCTGCCCACTCATCGACCGCACGGCGCGCCGCTCCCTCTCCGTTGATCACGAAATGGACATCAGGACGGTCGGCCCAGGCCAAAGCGGCGGCCCGGACCAGATCGAAGGACTGCGACAGCCCGACGTTGCCGGAATACATCACCACCGTCTTGGCCCCGAGGCCATGGCGATGGCGATAGGCCGTCTGCCGGTCGACGGTCTTGATCCTGTCAAGATCGACGAAGTTGTGGATGATCCGCACCTTCTTGGGATCGGTCTTTGCTCGAACGTTTCCAGCCTGATCCTCGGAAAGAACAGTGACTGCGCCGGCTCGTCGATAGACCGATCGCTCGTGCTTCTCGGCCAACCCGATCGCGCGGGGATTACTGAGCGCCCCGAGTTCAACCGCGACATCCGGAAAGATGTCTTGGACGTTGAAGATAAATGGCACCCGCCAGCGCCGTGCCAGAACCGATGCCGCGTCGCCAAGGAAAATCGGCGGCGACATTCCCAACACGATGTCGGGACGGCCAAGGGTAAGTGCGGCCGCCGTGACCAGTGATGTGAATCCGCCGAAACCGACGGCTCGGGCCGGAATATTCGTCTTGGCCGTTGGGAACGGCCAGACCCGCGTGATTGTGCCGAACGGGGTCGTTTCGCGACGCCACGGTCGGCCGCTCCACTCGGGTTCGACCTTGTGTTGGTGGTACCAGGGAAGGCTGGTGACGACGTCGACCCTGTGACCTCGCTCGGCCAAGGCCAGCACCAGGTTGGTCATTACCTCACCGGTAGCGGCATGGAGGTCAGGTTCGAAGTGGGGGCAGAGCAGAAGCAGCTTCATCCGAGAGTGTCACAATAGGCGCTGATGAGCGCCGCGGCCGCGCTTGCAGGTCCGAAGTCGGCCGCTCGAGCCACACCGAGCCGGCGCAACTCGGCAGCTCGCTCAGGATCATCCAGAACCGATGCCAGGCCGGCGGCCAGGGCCGTCGGACTTTCCGGTTCGACAAGCAACGCCGCTCCCCCACAGACCGGCCCCAGTGCTGTGGCATCGGCGGCAACTACCGGTGTATTTCGAGCCATCGCCTCGAGAACCGGGTTGCCGAATCCTTCGTACACCGATGGGAACGCCAATACGGCTGCCTGACGGATGAGCTGGTCGAGCAGCGGCGCTGACACCCGGCCCAGATGTCGAACACGCGACCCCAGATCGGCTGCCTGCCGCTCGACTTCATCGGCCGCCGCCCCCTGGCCACCCGTGAACACCAACTGGAGATCGGGGTACGCGTCGGCCAGCTGGGCAAACGCCCCGAGAGCATCGGCGTGTCGCTTGTGGCGGTGGGTAACTGCTGGATAGAGCACATACCGCCCGAGACCATTGATCAACTGCTGATCGGCCTCAGACACCTCCGCCGGAGACAAGATTTGATGAACGGGTGGAACCACCGCGATGCGTTTGGGCTCGCACCCAAAACGTTCGATCAGGCGATTCGCGGTGAACTCTGATGGAACAATCAGGCGATCGGCGGTTCGAGCAGCCCGGGGCAACATCACAGCAAACCATCGACGCTGACCGGCCGAAAAGTTCGCAGGAAGATCAACAGGTTGGAGGTCGTGGATGGTCACGATGCTGCGACCCCTTGGCCAGCCGAGTGGCAACACGCCCCCGCCGTGATGAACAAGGCGGTCGCGACGAGATGCCATCGCCAGCCACGAACACTCGAGGCCAAAGCGCAGAGGCTTCAGTGCCACATCCACGGGCAACGTTTCGACTCGGTACCGATCGCCAAGGTGCGGATAGGCCCGGAGCAGAGCAGGCTGGCAGTAGAGGGTGAGGGCCAGGTCGTGCTCGTGGCCGGCGATGGCATTGAGCAGTCCGACGGTGTACTCCTCGCTGCCCCCAACCACGCCGGGAATCAGCCACAGCAGGTTCACGCCAACCGAGTTTCGAGCGGTCATTGGGGCAATGCTCCGCCACCTGATGCGGTATTCGCCAACACCGAATCAAAGACATCGGCGTAACCGGTCCCAGCAGCAGCCCAGGTAAGAGCCCCAGCCCGTCGCTGGCCGTCTTCAGACAGCCGTTTCGCCACGACCGGATCGTTGAGCACCTGTTGTATGGCATCAGCGATCTCGAACGGCTTCGTCGGGTCAACGAGTAGCGCCGCTCCCCCTGCCACCTCCTCGGTCGCGGTACCCCTCGAGGTAACGACCGGGGTGCCGTGGGCCATAGCTTCGACCACGGGGAGTCCGAATCCCTCGGCCAGTGACGGCAGAAGAAAGACGCTGGCAGCGCGGTAGAGGGCGTGAAGGTCGGCTTCGTCTACTCGGCCGACCCTGTGCACTCGCGATCCGAGCGGAGCGAGCACGTCGGCCCCGTCGATCACCCAGCCGTCGGGGCCAGCTACTACCAGCGGCAGATCCTTGACCTCCGACATAGCGGCCACCAACGCCGGAAGGTTCTTGCGGGGTTCGAGCGTTCCGACCCAAAGGGCAAAGGTCTTGGGCAACCCGAGCCGATGTCGGGTTTGTTCTGCCTCCGCGTCGCTCACCTCGGGCACCGCGACTCCTAGTGGCACGACATGAACCCTGTTGTGATCTGCGCCAGCGTCGGTGACGTCATCGGCTACCAGCTGTGTCGGGCACACAATGGCGGCGGCCCGCTCGAGCGTGACCTTCCAGGCCCGCGGGAAGAACGTCCGGCCTCGGCTGCTGAGGTGTTCGGGGTGGTGGAGAAAGTCGATGTCGTTGACCGTGACGACCGTGGGGACTGTTGCCGGCGGCACCACCATGGCTCCGGCCCAGATCAGATCGACCGGACCGGTCTGACGTTCAACGGCGAACCGTCCGAAACGATGCCAACCCTCGTAGAGCACCGGTCGCGGTACAGCGAAGTGGTGGACGGGAATGGGAAGGTCCACCACTTCATTCTCATCGACAGCATGACGGGCGGCCACACCCACGAGCTCGAATCGGCCTGATTCCTGAAGGCCGTCCAGCACTCCGCGTGTAGCCCGAGCCGTACCGCCGGGCACGCGATGCCAGAACTGTTCGACTGTGACGGCTACGCGGGGCAGCAGACCCAGCCCCTACCTAGCGGTCCAGCACGGACGCGAAGTGCTCGATCGTCCGAGTCAAGCCATCGTCGAGCCCGACGACAGGTTCCCAACCCAGCTCGCGTCGGGCCACCGTGAGTTCAGGCCGACGCTGCATGGGGTCGTCCTTGGGAAGAGGATGGAACGACAGCTCGCTCGAACTATTCGTGAGTTCGATCACCTTCTCGGCCAACTCCCGGACCGTGAACTCAAACTCGCTCCCGATATTCACTGGTAACTGATAGTCACTATCGAAGAGTGCCAACTGGCCAGCCACCTGGTCGTCGACGTAGCAGAAGCTGCGCGTCTGTTGACCTTCGCCATAGATGCTCATGGGCTCGTTCTTTAGGGCCTGCATGATGAAGTTCGAGACCACTCGTCCATCCTCAGGGCGCATCCGGGGCCCGTACGTGTTGAAGGTGCGGACGATACGAACATCGACGCCCCGATCACGGTGGTAGGCAATGGTGAGGGCCTCGGCGAAGCGCTTGGCCTCGTCGTACATACTGCGCGGACCGATGGGGTTGACATTGCCCCAATAGGTCTCGGGTTGGGGATGAACCAACGGATCGCCATAGACCTCGCTGGTAGAATTGAGATGGAACTTGGCGTTCTTCTCAAGGGCCAGCCCGAGGCAGTTGTGTGTGCCGAGACTGCCGACCTTCAGGATCTGAATCGGGATTTTGGCGAAGTCGATGGGCGAAGCCGGGCTGGCAAGGTGCATGACCGCATCCACTGGCCCGGGAACCCAGATGTGGTTCGACACGTCATGTCGGACGAACTCGAAGCGCCGCTCTTCAAAAAGGTGTTCGATGTTCTCGACCCGGCCGGTGCGCAGATTGTCGATACAGACAACTCGGTCTCCCCGGTCGACGAGCCGATCGCAAAGATGCGAACCAAGAAAGCCGGCTCCACCGGTTACAACAATGCGAGCCACGAGGTCAGCGTCCCACGCCGCGGTAGGAGAATCCTCGTTGCCTCAAGGCGTGGCGGTCCAGAATATTGCGGCCGTCGACAACGGCTCGACCGACCATCTGCTCGGCGACCTGATCAAGATCCAACCAGCGGAAGTCATCCCACTCGGTTAGGACAGCCAGGACATCGGCATCCTTCAGCGCTGCGTAGGGGTCGTCGGCGACCTCAAGCTCGGGCAGCTCGCCTACCGGACCCTTCACAGCCGGGTCGTAACCGATGACAAGAACGCCTTTGGCCACCAATCGCTTGATGACCTCGAGCGAGGGTGATTGACGAAGATCGTCGGTGCCAGCCTTGAAAGTAAGCCCCCAAACGCCGACGCGCTTGCCAGCAGGGACGGGTCCGAGCTCCTCCAGGATCTTGTTGGCAGTCCGTTCGAATTGGTCCTCATTCACGGCGAGCACCTCGCGAAGGAACGTGAAATCGTAGCCCGCGTCCTCGGCGATCTTGGCCAGCGCCACGGTGTCTTTGGGGAAGCAGCTTCCGCCCCAACCGGGGCCCGGATGAAGAAACTCTTTGCCAATACGGTGGTCGTAACCCATACCGAGGACGACATCGTTTACGTCTGCACCGACGGCCTCGCACAGATTGGCGACGGCATTGATGAATGACAGCTTCGACGCCAGAAAAGCATTGGATGCGTACTTGATCGTCTCGGCCGACTTCGGATCGGTGACCATGATCGGTGCGTTGACTTTGCTGTACAGGGCGGCAACTCGAATTGCTGCTTCCTGGTCAGTCGACCCAATGACGACCCGGTCGGGATTCAGGAAGTCGTCGACGGCCGTTCCCTCTCGTAGGAATTCAGGGTTCGAGACCACCGCAACGTCACGGCGGGCGAGAACCCGGCCAACGACCTCGGTCGATCCGACCGGCACGGTCGATTTGTTGACGACGACAGAGTTGGCCGGAAGAACAGGCGCAATCTCTGCTGCCACCGCCTGGAGGTAGCTGAGATCAGCTGCCCCATCATCGCCTTGAGGCGTCGGAACACACAGATAGTGGAATTCGGCCTCTTTCGACGCGACGGCAGAACCAATCACGAAGCGCAGCTTTCCGCTGGCCAAACCCTCGGTTACTAGCTCCTGAAGACCCTGTTCCACGATGGGAACGTCGCCGGCTTGAAGCCGCGCCACTTTCTCCTCGTCGATATCAGCGCAAATGACGTCATGGCCGAGGTGAGCGAAGCAAGCGCCAGTGGTGAGACCCACATAACCCGTTCCGATTATCGCGATCGTTGCCAACGCAGACTCCTTGGAGAGGACATTGAAGGATAACGCCGACGAACTAACCGCACCCGGCATGCTGTTCTGTCGGCAATTCTGTGGTTGATGTGACCAATTCAGCGGCTAGATCAGTGGTGGCCACTGCTTCTGGTGCTGTGGTGGATGTCGGCCCCGACACCGACCCCGAAGGTGCCGGTCCTCCGACCGAAGGCACCACCTCGCTCCCAACGATCACCCGCACGTCGCGTCCCAGCAGGCCATCGACCTGTTCCAGCCGAGCTGACGGGCCCAGTGCGGCAGCGACGAGCTGCGCTGCCTGGCTGCCGTCGGCTCCGTGTCGCACCACCAGCCCGGGCTCGACGGTGGCGGCGCTGGGGCCCTCCACCACGAATCCATCGGCAACAAGCGCAGCCACAACGCCCTCGGTGTCCCCGTCGACGCCAGGGGCGTGCACAACGGCAACGCGGACGGTGGACGGATCGTCCGAGCGAGCGCCTTGGAAGAGGGCGACTATGGGTGCCGCCTCAGCATCGAGGGGGATAAGCACGCTCTGGCTGCCAACGGTGTCGAATCGGGCAGGAAAGCTGTATGTCTCAAGCTCACCCGGCTCAAACGAGTTGTAGGTGGTGCTGAGTCCAAGCAGGAAGTCGATGGTGAGCTCTTGATCAATGGCGACGTGTTCGAGGCCCGTATCAATCAAGTCACTGAGAACAAACGGGTTTCTGGCGCCAAGGTCGATGGCTCGCTGCACCAGGCGCTGCAGGAAATCCTGTTGGCGGCGGATGCGCCCGAGATCGCTACTCGGGTCGGTGATCCAAAGGCCGCCAGCATCTTGCGTTTGGTAAAAGCGGCTACGCACGTAGGCCAACGCCATCGGCGGATCGAGCGACGCACAGCCAGCCTCTGGGACCACAAAGCCGGTCATCGAGCGCTGATATTGCGGGTGCCAGTCGCGGGCCGGGGTGTCGAAGAACACCTCGACCGACCCAACCGCATCGACCAGACCTTCGAATCCGGCGAAGTCGACGTTCACGTAGTAGTTGATTGGAATACCGAACCCCTCCTCGATCGTCTCGATGAGGGTGGCCGGACCGCCGATAGCAAAGGCACTGTTGATCTTCTTCTCACTAGCAGTCCCGGCGATTGGCACCCACAGATCGCGGGGCAAGCTCAGCAACGACGCCGTGCCGTCTCGCTCGTCGAGGTGGGCAATGATGATGACGTCCCCGTTTCGCTCGCCGATTCGCCCAGCCGCTATCGGATTATCAGGATCGAGCCCGGCAGAGGAGTCCGAACCAACCAGCAGAATGTTCAACACCCGACTTCCTGGTGTTGTCGGGTTCGCCGGTGTCAGCGTGCCTGCTAGCTGCACTCGGCTGATCGAGGCGGTCTTCTCCCACGAGATGTTTAAAAGCCAGGCCAAGGCAAGAGCCGACAGCATGGCCAGGACGTTGAAGCTGAGCAGCAATCGTTGAGGCCAGGTTCGGCGGGGGCGGCTCATGCCAGTTGCCTCATCCGCCGTTGCCTCATCCG
>JBLINY010000173.1:0-7382 GCA_047638695.1 Acidimicrobiales bacterium
CGCCGCCGCCAGTGGAGGGACATCACCTTCGGGTCCTGAAATCAACCCGCTGCCACGGCCTCATCAACGAATACCAAAACGCAGCCTGACCAGCCACGACACAATATTCGGCCCCCACAGGGTTTTGCCGTTTCGGCGTGATCGCTGGTTCTCGCTGATTCTGCCCGATATCAGACCGTCCTGATTAGAAGTCTCGACTGTGGAACCGATCGCATGCCTCAAACGAATGGCCGATCTGGGCAAACTCTCTATCGCCAACACTAGGCAGCATCGAAGAAACAATCGTTCCATTTTTGCTTGCAGTGCTCTAGTTTGAAGCAATGGACTTCATGCACCCCGTTCAGGCGGTGATCCCCGGAACACAAGGACGGGTACTGGCCGTCCTTGCTGAAACCACAGCAGAGCTCAATCTCCGCACCGTCGCCCGGCTCGCCGACGTCAGCCCGGCCCAGGCGTCGCGAGTTCTGCCTGGTCTCGTCGAGTTGGGCCTCGTCGATCGCCGAGAGGTGCCACCCTCATCACTGTTCCAACTCAACCGAACCAACCTGGCAGCCAGCCTCGTTGTCGAACTCTCTCAGTCGCGTGACCTCGCGCTGAAAGCAATAGGAGCAGCGGCCGCTGATCTGTCGACACCGCCGAGCAGCGTGATCATCTTCGGTTCTTTCGCTCGACGAGAAGCCGACAGGCACAGCGACATCGACGCTGTGATCGTGCGGCCAGACGGCATCGACGCGGACGACGACACCTGGAGCGCCGGTGTCGAGCAATGGCGCGAGACCATCCGAGCGATCACGGGCAACACGGTCGAGGTCGTCGAAACGAACCAGACCGAGGCAGCCAAGAAGCTGGCGAGCAAGCGGGAATTGTGGCGAGCCGTCGCCCGTGACGGTGTCGTGGTCCACGGCGCAACCCTCGATCAGCTCAGGGGCACAGCCAGTGCCTAAACCAATGCGAACAAGGCCGGTGTCGATAGCGCAGGTCCGTGCCTACGCGGGCAAGGCGCAAGAGTATGCAGACGCCGCATCGAGCGAACTCCAATCGAAGCGCTACATCGCCGCGACGAGTTTGGCGATTCACGCAGCAATCAACGCCGCCGACGCCGTGTGTGGCGCACGCCTCGGGAAGCGTGCCGCGGGCGAGGATCATGATCAGGTGCTGACGCTGCTCAAGCAGGCCGGTCCGGACGGCGTTTCGGTCGAGAAGGAGCTCCGTCGACTCCTGCCGCTCAAGACGAAGGCCGAATACGAACCGGATGACATCGCCGCCGGAGTCGCCAAGAAAGCCGTCGAGCGCTCCCAACGATGCGTCGGCGTGGCAGCAGCCGTGGCTCGGACCATGAAGTAGGCGCTGCCGAACCCGCACATCAAGCAGAAGAGCGCATTCCGTGACCTCGACGCCGCCCCGGAGAAGCGCCGCTCTTGAAGTTGTCGTTCCACACTTCGAAGAGTGCGATTCCACACTTTCTTGGCTGGGCCTCACCCGGAATCGCGGCTGAGTGCCTCCGCCGCCACTGTGGCGGGTTGGGCACCACCGATGCCACATTCGCAGAACTGAGTGTCAGCTGGGGTGACTAGACCGCAGTGCAAGCAGGTGAACTTGGGATTTCCAGCGGCAGCTGCGGCCTGGAGAATCTCCTCGCGCCCAGGGATGCTTGATCGTTCGATCTCGCGAACCGCTTCGACCGGGACTGTTGCATTGAGGGATCATCCCGGCAACTGGCGATCGTGTCCGAATGAGCCACCGCCACCAGAAGTCGCCGCCTGTGGATCGATCAGCGTTCGCTGGCTACCGGTTTCCGCCCGAGGTCATCATGCTCGCCGTGCGCTGGTACCTCCGCTACGGACTCTCCTACAGCGACGTCGAAGAACTCCTCGTCGAACGTGGGATCGAGGTAGACCACGTAACCATCCAACGCTTCACGCCCCTCCTAATCGACGCCGCACGACCACGCCGACACAGCGTTGGTGGACGTTGGTTCGTCGACGAGACCTATGTGAAGCTGGCTGGAAAGTGGCGATACGTGTATCGGGCCATCGACGAGCACGGCCAAGTGATCGACGTGTTCCTCTCACCCCGACGCGACATCAACGCCGCTCGAACCTTCTTCGCGCGGGCGCTCAACGCTCACGGCGAACCAGACGAGGTCATCACCGATCTCGCTCAGGCGCTCGAGACCGTCATCGAAGAGTCGATCCCGGACGCGTTTCACAACACCGAGCAGCATGCGAATAACCGTGTCGAGTGTGATCACGGTCGACTCAAGGCACGGCTGAGACCGATGCGAGGACTGAAGACCGACCGGACGGCATCGATCGTGATCCGCGGCCATGCGTTCATCCAAAGACCTACGACGCGGCCACTACGAACTCGGAACCGAAGCGGGCCACCACCAGCGAATCGCGGTGGCCTTCAACGAACTCACCAACAACGCAACACCATCTGAACCGAACCGTCACCTCCCGTCAACCGGCAACGTACCCGACGATCCAACAACGCAACGGTGCCGTATGAAGTCGCCGTAGAGCTTGCCGATCAGTCGAAGACCGACGCTGGGAATACTGGGCGCTCGGGGTCGGCGGATGGGCAGCACTCTCGGACGGATCCTCGCGCTCCACTACGCCCAAGCAGACGCGACCGATCGGAGCGATCTTGCTCACCGAGGCCCAGATCCGCAAGTCAGTCGGTGACCTATCCGGAGCCGACGCCACCGGCCGAGAACTCGTCGCCTTCGCCGCACGGACGCAGCTAAACCAGTTCCTAGAACAAGGTCTTACGATCACCCGTGCCACCTCGTGACACATCAGCTGATTCAAGTGATCGGGCACACCCCAGCCGCTTCCAGCTCTAAGTCGTCGAACACTTGTTGGATGTCGGAGGGGGGATTGCAACCTTTAACCCACACCCGCACGCGCTCCGATTGGATGAGTCCTACCGCTGCCTGACGAGGGCTTTCGCGTATCACTAAACGCAGCAATCGAAAGACGCATACCGTACTACATACCGATCTGGTATACTTTCCAAATGGCCACAGAACAGATCGCCGTTCGGATTCCCGAGCCCCTCCTCAGCGACCTCGACGCCCTCGTCAAAACCGGAGCATACGAAAGCCGGGCCGCTGCGGTCCGAGCCGGCATCGAAGCCATCATGAAACTCGAACACCAACGCCAGACCGACCGAGCCGTCGTCGATGGCTACACACGGCAACCACCAACCGAAACCGAAGACCACGCGGCACTCGCGTCGCTTCGCGAAGCGATCCTCGACGAGCCATGGTGACGACTCCAGACCGCGGACAAATCTGGTGGGGTGAACTCGAAGGCGTTGGTCGACGCCCCTTCCTCATCATGACCCGATCCGCTGCGATCCCCGTCCTAAACAGCGTCCTTGCGGCACCGGTTACCCGCACGATCAGAGGAATCCCCACCGAACTACGACTCGGGGCCGGCGATGGCATGCCTACCGACTGCGTTGCAAGCTTCGACAACCTCAGAGTTGTCCCCAAGGCGTACCTTGTCGACCAGATCTGCACACTGCAGGCGCCCCGCCTCGCCGAAGCATGCGCCGCCATCCAAGCCGCCATCGGCTGCTAGACAGAACCCTAGGGAGAAGGGTTTGGTGCTGCCCATCGGGGACGGTCGCATTGAGGAAACGGATCGGCGACTGGCGAGGGTGTCAGAATGAACCACCGCCACCAGAGTTCGCCGCCAGTGGATCGGTCGGCGTTCGCTGGCTACCGGTTCCCTCCCGAGGTGATCATGCTGGCAGTCCGCTGGTATCTCCGATACGGACTCTCCTACCGCGACCTCGAAGAACTTCTTACCGAACGTGGCATCGAAGTCGACCACGTCACGATCCATCGCTGGGTGCAACGCTTCACTCCCCTACTGATCGACGCCGCCCGACCACATCGACACACAGTCGGCGGGCGATGCTTCGTCGATGAGACCTACGTGAAGGTCGCCGGCACATGGCGGTACGTCTACCGAGCCGTCGATGAGCACGGCCAGATCATCGACGTATTCGTCTCACCACGACGCGACCTTCGAGCCGCTCGTACCTTCTTCCGCCGTGCGCTCGACGCTCACGGCGAACCCGATGAGGTCGTCACTGATCTCGCTCAGGCGCTGGAAACCGTGATCGAGGAGCTGATCCCAGACGCATTCCACAACACCGATCTGAGACGAACGCGTGACCGTCGGAGTCCACTGATGCGTCTCACGATCGAACAATGCAACAGAGCCGCTGGAGATCGAGCTAGGAGCGGAGTTGCCTGCCCGACTACAGCGCTCGACTTTGATAAGTTCGATATGGTTCCCGATCAACGTATCAAATTCGAAGTTTGATAAGTTAGATTCAGCGGTGGATCGACTACTCAAGTACCACGGAATCGAACGGATCGACACCACATGGCACGAGGACGACCCAGCAGAGAGACCATCTACCGACGACTCGCCAGCGCGCTCGACGAACTCGACGAACGTTTCGGCGGGCTGCCATCCCCGAAGGAATCAGAGACCGTATGGTCAGACATCTGGCACCTCGAAGCCCATCACTCAACCGCGCTCGAAGGCAACACACTCGTCTTGCGTGAGGTCGCGGTTCTACTCGATCAACGTCGTGCAGTCGGGGCAAAACCGCTCAAGGAGTACATGGAGGTCGAGGGCTACAGCGAAGCCGCCCGCTGGGTGTACGGGCAGGCGCTCGACCCCGACGACTGGAGCGATGGTGGCCTGATCAACCTCAACGAAGTCCGCCGAATCCACTACATGGCCATGACCCCCGTATGGGGAGTCGCCCCTCACCCCGACGCGACCGACGCAGAGGCACCGGGAGGATTCCGCGAGCACGACATCGCAGAGTTCGACGGCGGCATGACACCACCACAATGGACAGTGGTCCCAGCGCTGATGACGGACTGGGTCACCGACGTGGTCGCGCTCGGCGAAACCGTCGCTTCAAGCACAGAACTCGGTACGCCACTCCCCGAACAATTGGCGAGACTCCATCACCGCTTCGAATGCATCCACCCATTCATCGACGGCAACGGACGAGCCGGCCGACTCGCCCTAAACCTCGTGCTCGTCCGATTCGGCTACCCCCCGGTCGTCATCTTCAAGAAGCAACGAGACGCGTACCTACGCGGGCTCCAACGCTCCGACCAAGGCGACCACGGAGCGCTCGGCGAGATCATCGCCCGAGCAATGCTCGACAACCTCAACCGCTTCGTCGTGCCCAACGTCGCCGGGCCGGCACGACTCGTTCCCCTCACAGCGCTCGCCGATGACGAGTTCTCCGTACCGGCACTGCGTCAAGCCGCACAACGAGGACGGCTTGACGCCACGCAAGGATCGGACGGCATCTGGCGCTCCTCGCGCAACGCAGTCACCGACTACGCAGCAACCAAACACACCCGACGGCCCAAGACCCGGTGAGGTCACCGACTCGACGTGGCCGTACAGCTTCGGATTGGCGGAGCGCTCAAGTCTTGAGATCCTGTGGGGAGGGGACACTCGCGTTGAGGGATCGACCCGGCGACTGGCGATCGTGTCCGCATGAGCCACCGCCACTAGAAGTCGCCGCCAGTGGATCGGCAGCGTTCGCTGGCTACCGGCTTCCGCCTGAGGTGATCATGCTGGCGGTCCGCTGGTACCTCCGATAGGGGCTGTCATACCGCGACGTCGAAGAACTCCTTGCCGAACGCGGCATCGACGTTGATCACGTAACGATCTACCGCTGGGTGCAACGCTTCACTCCATTGCTGATCGACGCGGAACGACCATGCCGCCACGCAGTAGGCGGCCGCTGGTTCGTTGACGAAACCTACGTCAAGGTCTCCCGCAAATGGCGCTACGTGTATCGAGCTGTGGATCAGCACGGCCAAGTCATCGACGTTTATGTGTCAACCAGACGCAATATTGCGGCAGCGCGGACGTTCTTCAGCGGTGCTTTGACCGCGCACGGCGAACCGGACGAAGTTGTCACCGATCTGGCTCAGGCGCTCGAGACAACGATCGAGCAGCTGATCCCGAACGCGTTCCACAACACCGAGCAATATCAGAACAACCGGGTCGAGTGCGACCACGGCCGGTTGAAAGCACGGCTTCAGCCGATGCGCGGACTCAAACGCGACCAAACTGCTTCAGTCGTTATCAAAGGCCACGCTTCCATCCAGAACATCCGCCGAGGCCACTACGAACTCGGAACCGACACCACGCCACACCTCCGCCTGAGCGAAGCATTCCACGAACTAGCCGACGTGATCTGAGAAAACGTTGTGCCAGCAACAACCCCGCTGGCTCTCGCTCAATCGCTCGATGCAACAGTGCCGACGAGACTTCGCACCACAAGCACCTTCCACGATTTCCCGAACGCCGCCACCGGAGCCCTGGCGAGTCTGACTGAATTTGTATCCACCCACAGGTAGGTTGGCTACACTTTCCTCCGTGATCACTCCCGACGATCTTCCGCAGGTCTTCACCCACGCAGAGGCCTTAGCCCGCGGACTATCAGACCGCGCCTTGTACAAGATGCGCGACAGCGGTGTCATTGACCGGCTCGCACGCGGGATCTACGCCCAACTAGATCTCGAAGCCGATCCAGACCTAGTTGAAATCGCTGTCCGAGCACCCAACGCCATCCTCTGCCTGACAACAGCTCTGGCACACCACGAACTGACCGACGACATCCCACAAAGCATCAATGCCGCTCTCCCCCGCCAACAGCGATCACCGAAAACAGCCGCACCCGTCACTTGGCACCGATTCGAGGACGCCACCTTCGACCTCGGCCGAGACGACCTGGCCCTCACCGACCAGCTACGCATCGGGATCTACAGCTCGACACGCTCAGTCTTGGATGCCTACCGGCTCCGCCACCTCTACGGAATCGACCAAGCACACGAAGCACTCAAACGCTGGCTCCGACTCGATGGCAACCAGCCCACCGCGCTTCTGACTATGGCGAGACATTTTCCTTCGGCCGAACCAACCGTTCGCACCACATTGGAAACCCTTCTGTGACTTTCAAACCGGATCGTTCAACGACCGCCGGAACCGTTTACCTCGACCTGCGCAAGCTGGCCAAAGACACGCACCGCCCGACCGACGAACTCCACCAGCTCTATGCCCTCGAAGGATTCCTCGACCGGCTCAGCCGTTCGAGCCACCATCCAAACTTCGTGCTGAAGGGAGGCGTCCTACTCGCCGCCTACGCCGAGCGCCGGCCGACACGAGGTGGCGAGACTTCGTGGACATCGCGGCGTTCGCCGAGACCGAAGTCGACGAAGAGGTACTCGCGGAAGCCATCCGCCGACTAGCAAACCATCGAGTCGCTCCAATCCAGCCCCTGTCGAAGATCCTGGACGGCTTCGCCGACCCAGTGCT
>JBLINY010000174.1:0-7246 GCA_047638695.1 Acidimicrobiales bacterium
GATCGGCGACCAGCAGATCAGTTCGATCAACTAACCACATCGCATCCCCTTCGGCTCGGCGGGCGTAGGTCTCTCGAGCGAGCGGCAACGCCATCTCAGCATCTGGCGCCTGCATCGAGCCGACATGGCGGAACTCTTCCTTGCCATCCTTCTTGAGGAAGACCTCATAGGTATTCATTCACAGCCTCCGATTCGACACACTCGCTACCTGAACACTTCCACGGGGTTGCGGCACGCGTTGCACCACGCGACCGACCTGCATCGAGTTGGGCCGGCGATGCTCTGATCTTTGACATCAATGCTTCCGCACACTGGGCACCGGAGTGTCCCGTCCTTCGTTCGCAGCGTGACGGTGAATTCGGCCGAGAGGTGCGCCTGTCCTGCTTCGCTGAGCCGATCGGTCGTCCAGACCGGGCCCGGCAGCCACTCGACCGTGCAGGTCTCCACGCCCGAGACAGCGTGCAGGGCCGCCTCGACGTCGGCGGCGATCATGTGCAATGCCGGGCAACCCGAGAACGTAGGAATGAGTCCGACCGACACGGCGCCCTCGGTGATCGCAACCGACTCAACCAGCCCGAGGTCGAGAACCGACAGCCCGGGATATTCGGGATCGTCGACCGTCCGAAGCGCATCGGTGACCGCCTGCTCGAGCGTGCTGGTGGCCTTCTCTACGCAGCCGCCGTCTATGCGCCGGCTGTTCATGCAGCCGCCGTTGACGCGGCAGCCGCCGCCTCGAGACTGGCCCGAACCCACGCCGTGTCTGTCCAGTTGGTTGCGGCCGTTTCAATGCGGCGTCGGGAGTCGGGGCCGCCATTGCGCATCGTTGCTTTCAACGGTTCCCAGTCGATATCGCCGATGAGCCAGACGCCGTCGGCCTGTCGCAACTCGGCATCAGGAATTTCGAAGCCGTACCCCGTCAGAAGCGGGACGTATTGTTGAACAAAGGCGTGACGAAGTGTTTCGTTCAGTTGGGACTTGATTTTCCAGCGTAGGAGCGGGTCGTTGGGATCGGAGTCGGGGCCGAAGAGGTGCACGGCCGGCCACCACCAGCGGTTCAGCGCCTCCTGGAACATGAGACGCTGGGTCGGCGTGCCTTCGGCCAACCGAAGGAGCATCTCTTCGCCATGACGCATATGGAAGCCTTCTTCGGACACGATGCGCTTGAGAACTCGTTTGTAGGGGCCGTAGGTGCATTCGGCGAAGACGGCTCGCTGACTGGCGAATGCAGCAGCATCGACGAGGTAGGCAATGGCGATCTGATCGGCCCAGGTGATGGCTTGATAGTGGAAGACGTTGTGGAATCGCGAACGGCCGTTGAAGAGATCCTCAAGCATTTCGGTGCGGGTCTTCACTCCCATGTCGGCTGCGATCATGTAGAGCAGATGAGCGTGGCCGATCTCGTCTTGAGTTTTGGCCAGGAAGATCTGTTTCAGCCGGAGCCCTGGAGCCTTGGGGATCCAGTCGCGTTCGGTCAGCCCTCCCATAAGTTCTGAGTTGGCGTGGAACTCGATGAAGCGGAAGACCTCATTCCGATACTCCGCAGGCATGTCGTCGCCCGCCTCAACCATGCCGTCGGCATCGAGAAAGCTCTCGAACTCACCGATGTCATTCCACGTTGTCATGGACCGAACCTACCTCGCATGAATAAACTAATCAAGGCCTTAACGATTCCCTATTAGTGCTGGTCACCGGCAGTCCTCTCCGGAACTACGGTCCCGGACAGAGTGATCGGGGTCGGCCATCAGCCGACGGGAAAGGGCGGCGAACGTACGGAGTTCTTCGGGCGATAGTTGGCCGAACCGTGCCTTCTCCTGCTCGTTCTGAGCCAAGTAGCTCTCCTTGAGCAACGCGGTGCCCGCGTCGGTGAGGCGGACCGTGAGCATGCGCCCATCTTGAGGGTGTTTCACCTTGTCGACCAGGCCGGCGTTGGCCAGCGTCGAAACGGTGCCCGACACAGCAGCGCGGCTGACACCAGCGAGTCGGGCCAGTTCTCGCGGCTGCATCTCACCAAGCGTCCAGACCGTGAACAGGAGACGAAAGCCGGCCGTGGTCAGCCCCCGCGGCCGATGGACGGCTGCTTCGAGGTCGCCGATGACTCGAGTGGCCACTCGGAACAGGTTGAACGAGGCGGCAAACGTGTCAAGATCGATCGAAGGTCCGAGGGTCTCGACCTTGGCCCGCGCTGCTTGCTCGAAATGGGCTCCCGGGTCGAGGCTCAATCGACCACGACCAGCGGACGGTCTGAATCTCGAATCCACTCGCTCAGCGAACCGTCGTACACGGCGACGTCGCGATGACCAAGAAGCTCGGTCAGCACGAAAGCATCGCTCGTCGCCGCGATGCCACCGCCGCAGTACGTGATGATGGGCTGATCTGCCGGTAGGTGATCGAACATGGCGGCGAGCTCGTCGACCGGCTTGTAACGATGTGTTGCTGGGTCGAGCAAAGCGACCGCAAAGACATTGCTAGCGCCCGGCAGGTGGCCGGGACGGCCGTAGCTGTTGTCAGCTCCGTTGTGGTTCTCAGGAGAAAGCGAGTTGATAATGCAGGTTTGACCATCGCCCAGCGCCGCTTGCATCTGTTGAAGCGAGGCGATCATCTCGGGACGGGGGCGAGTGGTGAACGTGGCGGTTGGTCGTGCCGGTGCTGGCTCGGTGCTGACAAGGCGACCTTCGGCCTGCCATGTCTTGAACCCGCCGTCGAGCACCGCACAGTTATCGAACCCGTGAGCCTTCAGCATCCAGAAGATGCGAGTCGCCCACATAGTGAAGCGACGGTCGTACAGCACAACCTGTGTGTCGTCGCCGACACCGAGTGCTTCCATGGCCCTGGCAAAGTGCTCCGCGGTCGGCATGGTGAACCGAAGATCGCTGTTGGGATCGCTGAGGTCGTTGGTGAGGTCTATATAGGCCGACCCCGGGATGTGGCTTTCTGCCCAGATAGCTGACATTTCCTGGGCCACGAATCCGCCATCGGTGGGCTTGAGATCAACCGTGCATTCGAGCACGCGCAGCGTGGGGTCGTGCACGTTGTCTGCCAACCACTCGCTTGTAACCAGGGGGTTCATGATCAGACACTAGTCAAATATGTGTCGGGGGTCACATGGCCGCACTCGCGCCCCGGACGAAGAGCCCGCTAGAGCGCCATGACGGCATCGACCTCGGCTCGATCAGCGGCAGTGAGTTTCCATCCCGAGGCAGCGACGTTGGCGTGAATCTGCTCGGGCTTCGTTGCCCCTGCGATCACCGACGCGACCTGCGGATGGGACGTATGCCAGCTCATCGCCAGGTCAAGCAGGGTGTGCCCCTTTGAAGCGGCCCACTCGGTAAGCCGGGCCACCACCCTGAGCTTGTCGTCGTCAATGAAGGCATCGGCTCGGTCGCCCCACGTCACGAGACGAGAATTGGCCGGCCGTTCTTCGCCCAGCCGGTACTTTCCGGTCAGAAGACCCGATTCGAGGGGGAAATAGGGAACGAACGCAATGCCGTGGCGCTCGCACGCGTCGAAGACGCCGTCTTTCTCGGGTCCGCGTGTCAGGAGGCTGTAGTGGTTCTGAACTGACGGATAAGGGGCAAGGTCGTTGGCGATGGCAGCGGCGCTGGCGTCGTCAAGCTCGTCGGCGGTGAAGTGCGTGCAACCAATCTCTCGGATTTTACCTTCAGCCACCAGCTCAGCCAGACAGCCAAGCGTCTCCGCCGCCGGGGTCTCGGGGTCGGGCCGGTGGAGCTGGTAATGGTCGATGTAGTCGGTACCGAGCCGGGTGAGACTGGCCTCGAGCCTGGCCCGAATCTGCACCGGGTCGCCGCCACGCTCGCCCTCGGCCAGTGAGACGTCGTGGCCCCACTTCGAAGCAACGAGCACTTCGCCGCGGCGAGAGCCCAACGCCTTGCCGAGGTACTCCTCAGACATTCCCTTGCCGTACGACTCGGCAGTATCGAAGTAGTTGATCCCGGCGTCGATGGCAGCATCGACTACCAGCTTGGTTTGCTTGGCATCGATAGTCATGCCGAAGTTGTTGCAACCGAGTCCGACGACCGAGGCCTCGAGTAATCCCAGAGGGCGAGTTTCCATTGCGATCAGCCCTTTGCCGCTTTGAAGGTGTCGTAATCGACGACGGGCATACCGTCGCCTTCCCAACCGGAGAAGCCGGTCTCGATGTGGGCGATTTTGGGCAATCCCATGTCCTTGAGCGTCTTGGCCGACAGAGCTGAACGCCAGCCGCTGGCGCACACGAGGATGAACTCACGGTCTTCGGAGAAGACCTCCTTGTAGTAGGGCGATTCCGGGTCAATCCAGAACTCGAGCATGCCGCGGGGCGCATGCATGGCACCGGGAACCGTGCCGCCTCGCTGCAGCTCACGAACATCGCGGATATCAACGATGAGGGCGCCATCGTCGGCGGCCCGACGCTGAGCTTCTGCTGGCGTGAGATTGTCGAGCTCGGCCTTGGCCTCTGCTACCAACTCTTGCACTGCTTTGATGGGCATTTGGCTACTCCTCGTTTACGAACGGTGCTGTTGGCGATGACCGTAGTGCCGACGGCAAACGGCGCCACAACTCTCGGCTACTCGCCGGCCTTGCTCGGGTGATTGGCCGTGAGCGCAACCGGGTGGTTCGTCGCCAGTTCGGTCGCTTCGCCCGCGATTCGGGCGTGCCACATGCGCCGGGGCTGGGTCATGTCGAACGGCACGCCTCGGTGCATCAGACACCGATTGTCCCAAAGTACGGCGTCACCCGGGTTCCAATCATGGTGGTAGATACGCGGTGGCTGGCAGGCATCTTGATCGAGCCGATCAAGCAAGGCGACCGAGTCGTCGGAATCCATACCTACGATGTTGTGGGCATGGCGGCCGATGACCAGACTCTTCCGACCGGTTTCGGGGTGCACCTTCACCAGCGGTCGAAGCGAGACCTCGAAGTCGTGATAGCCGTACAGGTTGTAGCTGCCGTCGTCGTTTCTTTGCTTCGGCAGGTAGCCGGCTCGGCCCTGCGAATAGTAGAGCGAGTGGTAGGCGCTGAGATCGGCAATCTTCGTTTTGGTCGCCTCATCCAGCGCGTCGTAGGCCGCTCGCATGTCGGCCCAACCGGTTGGCGCCCCACTTTCAGGAACAATTTCAGCAGTGAAGACGGCGCCCTTGGCCTGGGCCGGCATGTAGGTGCTGTCGAGGTGCCAACCCTCATTGCCCTTCAGAGACTTGACTCGGTCGTCATCAGGGAGGTGATGCAGCTTCCCATCAGCGCCGATGTTCGAGATCGGTGCTGCTTCGAACTCGAGATCGCCGAAGTGTCTTGCGAAAGTGTTTTGTTCCTCGGTAGTGAGGTGCTGCGCTGGAAAGATGAGCAGGGCGTACTGCAGCCACGCCTGCTTCAAGTCGTTGACCAACCCATCGTCGACTGTGCGTACATCGACCCCGGTGACAACAGCGCCGAAGGATGTGTTCTCCAGCGGTTCGAGTTTGAAGGTGGTGGTAGTCCCCATTGTTCAAGAATAGGCCGGTTGCTGC
Source organism: Acidimicrobiales bacterium (assembly GCA_047638695.1). GTDB lineage: Bacteria > Actinomycetota > Acidimicrobiia > Acidimicrobiales > SZUA-35 > JAHECQ01. The sequence goes on from JBLINY010000174.1 coordinate 5,505, forward strand.
GACGAGTCTCGTTGGCTTGACTCACACGCATGGCCCGACTTGATCAGGTGAGCTTCAAAGCTTCGCATAACAGCTACGACCGTGATGAGTTGCCGTTCACGGACCAAATCGCCTTCGACCCTTCCCAGCCCCATCAGGGTGGGTGTGTGGGGCTCGAACTGGACCTGGCCGAGTCCCCGAGGTTCTGGCTGTGGAGTGTCAACCACTCCAGTGAGTACGACGGTTCCGCCGACCGGCAGCTGGTCGAGTACCTGCGTGGTCTGCGGCGGTGGTCCGATCGTCGAGTCGAAGAAGGTGGTCATGACCTGGTGTGGGTAACACTCGACCTCAAGTCGACTCCTAAAAATCTCGAAGGCTTCGGAGATGGGCTCGATGATGTTCTCGATCGGGAGCTCGGAGCAGATCGGATGTACCTACCGGCCGAGCTACAAGGTGGGGCGGAGAGCTTGGTTGAAGGTGCGGTCGCAGCTGGGTGGCCGGACGTCAACGACCTGCAGAATCGGATCGTGGTGTGCCTGTCGGGCGACGAAGCGTCGAAGGCCGCATATTTCGAGTTCGGCGATACCAGCGCCAGGCTGTGCTTCGCCGACCGGAGTTTCAGTCCCGGTGAGCCGTCGCCTTCGACCGCTCGCGGGGATCGCGTGGTCTTCAACATCTCGGCCCGAAGCTCGGCGCCGTGGCAGGAGGCCGTTCGCACATTCGCAGGGCAAAGCGGGTTCATTACGAGGCTTTACACGCTCAACACCGAGGACCTCTGGCAGCAAGCGCTCACAGCGGGCGGCAACATTCTCGCTACCGACAAAGTGCGCAACCACGAGTGGGCCACGGTCGGCACGACACCTTTTCGATCCCGCCCAGCGTCGGAAAGCAGTACCGATACGCTCGAAAAGTGACCGACGTTGCGAACCAACCGACACCACTCGAGCCCTACAACCTCTTCACTAGCGACCCAGTACTGTCCTCGGCGGTGCTCCGAGAGGGTGGTGGCTCCCAACTCGCCGAGCTGACTGCTTTCGGTGCGGTCGTGGGATCGACCGAGGTCTATGAATGGGCCGCTCAGGCCAACCGCAACAAACCTGAGCTCGTCACCCACGATCGATTTGGCGAGGAGACCGAAGCCCGGAGGTTGATCGAGCTGATGGCTGTTGCCTGGGGTGCATCTTTGCTCGTCCAGCACGGTGACGACTCGGTGACTTCGCTCTATGTGAAATCACGGCTCGACGGAAACTGGGGAAGCGAATTTGGAACGCTGGCGGCCCATCCGGCACTGGCTCCCGTCGCAAGACGAGCGCTACCAGGAGCCGGTTAGGCCGCCACGGGAGCCGGTTAGGCCGCCACGGGAGCCGGTTAGGCCGCCACGGGAGCCGGTTCGTCGAGTGGTGCGGGGACCGAGTTCACTCGGGCGGCTCAACGCGGACGATGCCGCTGGCGATGAGTTTCTCGAGTTCTGCGGTCGATCGTCCGGCCAGATCGCAGACCACGTACCGATTGTGCTCACCCATCAGCGCCGCAGGGCGACGCAGGGTGGCCGGTGTCTTTGCCAATCGACCAGGGAAACGGGGCCAGCGATGGGTGCCAGCATCAGCGTGATCGAGTGCCACGAAGAAGTCGACGACCGCTAGCTGCGGATCGTCCATCACATCGGCTGCATCGCTGGCCGCTCCTGCGGGCACGCCAGCGCTTTGAAGCCGATGCATCAGGTCGATGTCGGAGGCTGCACGTGTAAAAACAGCGAGTCTCGC
>JBLINY010000175.1:0-7069 GCA_047638695.1 Acidimicrobiales bacterium
GCAGGTTGGCCGAAGTGAGTTCTTCTCGCGCCCGGTCTCCATCGGTGACCGCTCGACGCAGAGTTCGCTGGGCCTGAAGACCCAGGGTTGGCCACGTGCCGTTGTTCAGCAGCTCACGGGTTTCGGCTGCCGCCGTCGCTCCGGCCTCGATTCTTTTGGCCAGCGAAACCTCTTCTGCGGCCACCAGCAGGGGCACAGCCCCGATTTCCTTGAGATACATGCGAACAGGATCGGATGATCCGTTGGCTCGGGCCATGGCCGCAGCAGCGAGACGAGCCGCATCGGCTCGGCTACGCCGTCGGCGATGGCCGTCGACGACCGGAGCGTCGGTGATCTCGAGCTCGGGCTCATCGTCATCGAACGGGATTTCGGACTCAACCAGCCAGAGCCTCACCGAGGCCAGGACCTCGGCGGTGAGATCGACCCGACTCATGATGGAGAGTACATCGTCGCCCGTGAGTGGCCGACCAGCCCTGGCGCGCAACAACAGACGCTCCCGATGCTCATCGGTGAAAGCGTCAACGGTTGCGGTCACCGCGGGCGGATCGATCAAGTGGTCTCCTCGGGAACCTGGTTCAACCAAGCTAGCAAGCCCGCGACAGCGGTGGCGCTGCGGGCGGGGTCGAGCAGCTCATCGAGCCGACTCTTGAACCACGCCTGCTCGGCGCTGATCCCGACAATGTCGGCGGGGCTCACCGCTCCCCTGGCCCTGATGCGGGCCGCTTCGACCTGAGATTCGACGTATTGCCGCCAAAGCAAGCTGGCAACATCCAGCGGTTCGGCATCGGAGTCCTCGACTGAAACCCGCTGGAGAAGTTCGCCAACCTCAGCTCCTCCAACCTCGATGGCCCGGTGGACGCTCTCGGTCTGGGTGAGCACGTGATAGGCGGTGGCGCACATTTCGTCGAGAAACAACTCGGGAGCGAGATACGCAGTCATGTCGTCACGTCGGGTCACGGCCAGCCGCAACGCTTCGAACTCAGGTGTATCGCTGCGAGGCTGCTGACGCTGGTTGTGACGGAGATCAATCACCGGTCCCGACCTACGGGGACCAGCGGCGAGCTGCTGTCGAATAAGCTCCTCGTTCATCCGACAATGGGCCGCAATCTCCATCGCGTAGGCGTCACGGACGTGAGCATCAGGGTGCTCGGCCACCATTTCGAGCGCGGCCTCCGCCGCCTTGGCTCGACCTTCGACGGTCGACAGATCGCCGGCATCAAGCGCTCGATCGACGCGGAACCCCAAGAAGGGCTTGGCGCCGGAAACGGCGGCAGCGAGACGAGCAGGATCGCTTCGAGCCAGATCGCCTGGATCGACACCGTCGGGCAGGTTGGCGACAGCCACATCAAGCGAGTATTTCTTCTCCCACTCGTAGAACTTGGCGGCCGCATTCTGTCCAGCAGCATCGGCGTCGAACGACAAGACCACTCGCTTGGCGAATTTGCTCAGCAGCTTCACGTGGTCCTCGGTGAGAGCGGTACCACACGTGGCGACAGCCCGCGACACGCCGGCTTGAGCGAACCCGATGACGTCGGTGTAGCCCTCGCACACGATCACTTCGTCAGCAGCGACCACGTCGGTCTTGGCCCAGTTCAGGCCGTAAAGCACCCGACTCTTGCTGTAAACAGCCGAATCGGCCGAGTTCACGTACTTCCTGTTGTCGTCTGACCCCGGCAAGATCCGCCCGCCAAAGCCCATGGCTTGATCCTGGGCATCGAAGATCGGAAACAGCACACGACCGCGGAAGAAGTCGTACTTGCCGCCGTGGCGATTGAGATTCCCGAGGCCCGAGTCGATCCAATCGTTGTCGGGCATGCGCAGCGACTTGGCGAGATGGTCCCACGCGTCGGGGGCGTAGCCGATCTTGTACTGTCGCACCGTCTCCCCGTCGTAGCCACGGTGGCGGAGGTAGCCGCGTGCCGCCTTCGAGTCGGCCCCGCTGAGAAGGCGCTTGTGATACCACTCGACAGCCTCCCGAATGGCGTCGTGCAAACGAGCCTTGCGTTTTCGGTCCTCGCCTTCGTTCTTGTCGGTGTAGTGCAGTTGCACCCCGAATTTGTTGGACAGCCACTCGACCGCGCCGACGAAATCGAGCTGCTCTTTTTCTCGAACGAACGTGATGACATCGCCTTTTACACCGCAGCCGAAGCAGTAGTAGAGGCCCTCCTCGGCATTGACCGAGAATGAAGGTGACTTCTCGCCGTGAAACGGGCATAAGCCGGAGAATCGCCGCCCAACCCGCTTGAGCTGGGTGTATTGGGTGATCACCTGGACAATGTCGGCGGTCTCCCGGACCCTGCCGATGTCCTCGTCAACGATGCCCACAGGCCAATGCTACCGGGGTGCCGCTCGGCCCCCCGAATGTCAGGAAGCTTGTCGACGAATGATCGACTGGGCGGCGGCCAGTCGGGCCACCGGCACCCGATAGGGCGAGCACGACACATAGTGAAGTCCGGCGTTGACGAAGAAATCGATTGATGCCGGATCGCCACCGTGTTCGCCGCAGACACCCAGCTTCAGATCGGGCGAGGCAGCGAGGCCATCCTCGACGGCCAAGCGCACAAGCGATCCAACCCCGTCGACATCGAGTGTCTCGAAGGGGTTTGCGTCGAGCAGACCCCGTCGCCGGTACTCCGGGATGATCTGCGCCTCGACGTCATCGCGACTGAACCCGAACGTCAGTTGCGTCAGATCGTTGGTTCCGAAGCTGAAGAAGTCGGCGGCAGCACCAATCTCACCCGCACATAGTGCCGCTCGCGGCGTCTCGACCATGGTGCCAACCGTGACCTCGAGTGGGGCATCCAGCTTCTCGTTCTCGGCCGCAACCTCAGCATCTATCCAGCTCCGCACAAGGGTGAACTCAGACCGAGTGGCGACGAGCGGAACCATTATCTCGACGATCGGGTGACCACCTGCGACCAGACGGCTTCGGGTGGCGCGCAACAAGGCCTCCACCTGCAGTTCAAAGAGCCCTTCGCGGAGGATCCCCAATCGGACCCCGCGGGTCCCAAGCATGGGGTTCTTCTCGTGGGTCCGCAAAGCCGCTTCGAGGAGCGCCTTACCCTCATCATCGAGTTCACCTTTGGCCTCGGCGACCAGCAGATCCTTGAGTTCCGGTAGGAATTCATGCAAAGGAGGATCGAGCAAGCGGATCGTGACCGGCAACCCGTCCATCGCCTCAAGCAGCTCGAGAAAGTCCTGTTCTTGCAGTTCAGCGAGCTGAGCGAAGGCTTCGGTCGACTCGTCGTCGGTCGTGGCCAGGATTGCTCGCCGGATGACCGGAAGCCGCCCACCGAGAAACTGATGTTCGGTACGACAGAGTCCAATTCCCTCCGCCCCGAACGCTCGCGCCTTCGTTGCATCCGCAGCGGTATCGACGTTGGCCCGCACACCGAAAACTCCTGCCCGAATGTCATCGGCCCAGTCGAGTAGCTCGAAAAGTTCGGTTGGAACACCGTCATCAGCTTCGGTATCGACGGCCCCGAGGAACACCTCACCGCTGACCCCATCAAGACTGATGATGTCACCCTCGTTGACGGTGACCGACCCGATGGTGAAGGACCCATTGGCGATCGTGATCGCTTCGACCCCACACACCGCTGGCTTACCCCAACCTCGGGCCACGACCGCAGCATGACTGGCCAGACCGCCGCGTGTGGTGAGGATTCCTTCGGCGATGGCCATGCCATGCACGTCCTCAGGCGACGTTTCGTCCTTGACGAGAATCACAGCGATGCCCTCGTCGTAGGCGTCGACGGCGCCATCAGGCGTGAAATAGACCGCCCCAACGGCGGCTCCTGGCGATGCTCCGAGACCTGAGGCCACGGCCGCACCCCCGCGCGCAAACTGGGCGTGCAGCACCTGTTCGAGGCTTTCCGCCGTGACCGCCAATATGGCCTCGGTCTTTGTCGATGCCCCCGAAGCGACTGCCGAGACAGCCGAACGTATGGCATCGGCGGCCGACGACATCAGACCAACCGCTCTGCCAGCCAGCCGTGAAGGCTTTCGATCGGCAATCGAACCTGTTCCATGGTGTCGCGTTCTCGCACCGTCACCGCGTGGTCGTCGAGTGAGTCGAAATCGTAGGTGACGCAGTAGGGCGTGCCGATCTCGTCCTGGCGGCGGTAGCGCTTCCCAATCGCCTGGGTCTCGTCGTAGTCGGTCATGAACGAGCCAGCGAGTTTGTCGAACAGCTCGTTGGCGGGACCAGTCAGCTGTGGCTTCTTCGACAACGGCAGCACAGCCACCTTGTAAGGAGCAATGCGGTGATGCAGTCGCAGGACGGTACGGACGTCGTCGTTGACCTGCTCCTCGTCGTAGGCGGCCATGAGGAAGGCCATCATGGTGCGAGTGGCACCCGCCGCTGGCTCGATCACGTGGGGGACGTAGCGCTCGTTGGCTGCCTGGTCGAAGTACTCGAGCTTCTCGCCCGAGTGATTGGCGTGCTGCGTGAGATCGAAGTCGCCACGGTTGGCGATGCCCTCGAGTTCGTCCCATCCCCACGGAAACAGGAATTCGACATCGCTGGTATCGGACGAATAGTGACTGAGTTCATCAGCGTCGTGGGCACGCAGACGTAGCTTCTCGGTCGGGATGCCATGGTCGAGGTACCACTGCAAACGGGTCTCACACCAGTACTCGTACCACTTCTGCGCATCGGCAGGAGGCACGAAGTACTCCATCTCCATCTGCTCGAACTCGCGGGTGCGAAAAACGAAGTTGCCCGGCGTGATCTCATTCCGGAAGCTCTTGCCGATTTGGGCGATTCCGAACGGTGGCTTCTTACGGCTGGTGTAAAGCACGTTGGCGAAGTTGACGAACATTCCCTGAGCCGTCTCGGGACGGAGGAAAACCTCATGCCCGGATCCCTCAACCGGCCCGGCATGAGTCTTGAACATCAGGTTGAACTGGCGGGGATCAGTGAACTGCCCGGTTGCCGCGCACTCTGGGCAGACATTCGGGTCGTCGAGCTTGTCCAGTCGGTGGCGAGTGCCGCAGTTCTTGCAGTCGACAAGCGGATCGGTGAAGTTGGCCAGGTGGCCCGAGGCCTCCCAAATAGCTGGCGGCGACAGGATCGCAGCATCAAGGCCAACGACGTCCTGACGCGATTGGACCATCGACCGCCACCACGCGTCCTTGACGTTGCGAAGCATCAAAACACCCACGGGGCCGTAGTCGTAGGTGGACCGGAACCCGCCGTATATCTCAGCCGATGGGAAGACGATGCCGCGCCTCTTGGAGAGGTTGACGATCTTGTCGAACAGCTCGCTTGTTCCCTGGGTCTCGGCCATGACCGGTGAGGGTAACCCGGAGTCCACGGCCAGAAGCGAAGTCTCGGGCAGACTTGGGGGATGGACGCTATTGATCTCACAAAAGTGCTGAGGCGTCGCATCTTCGCCTTTGCCGTCGACTTCGGCCTTGTGAGCCTCCTTTCGGCCCTGATCGCTCGAAGCCAGTTCGAGTCGTTCCCCTCCAACCCCGCGCTCTGGTCAGACGATCAACTCACACGGCTGAGCGAACTCGCTGCTTCGTTCAACCGCGAACAAGTCCTTGGCGACACCAAGTACGTGATCGGGTTGCCCGGAATCATGCTGACTCTGGCGGTCGTTACCGTGCTGTGCGTGATCGTGTTTGCCCTGCTCCCAGCGAGCTCGGGGTGGAGCCCGGGTAAGAAAATGTTTGGGTTACAGGTAACTACACCCGCAGGCGGGCGGCCGGGCCTCGACCAATTCCTCATTCGCTCCTTTGTCGGTCTCGTCGACCTACTTCCGGTGGTGATACCCGGCCTCCTTGGGTTCCTGCTCGCTCGCCGTCACAAGCTGCATCAACGTCTGGGTGACCGGCTGGCCGACACGATCGTCATCGACGGCCGAGCTTCAGCAACGCTCGCTCCAACGTCAGCCGACAAGGCCACGATGGCCCCTCCCAGACTCGAGCGGCCAGCCACGGTGGCAGCATCTTCGAATCTCGATGCCGCCATGAACCAACAGTTGGCTCATCAACTCGCGGCGGCCGCTCCCGATCCGGCGCCAGTCCTCAGCCCAACGCCGACGCCCTCAATTTCAAGCACCCGGCTGTCCAGCACTCCGGTGTCCCCTGCGGTGGATCTTCCCGCGCCCCCGGTGGCTACCCCCACCGCAGATCCCACCCCAAGCCCGACCGCAACCCCAGCGCCAGAGCGAGCCCCGCTGCCCGCTGCCGCACCAGCACCAACGCCCCCGATCGCCCAGGCACCTGAGGCCGCACCGCCGAGCAGTGAGCCGGTCGACTTCGGTGATCTGCGAGCCGACGGCGACGAACTCGCCGAAGGAGAACCCACCATCGACTTCGCTTTCGCCGAAGACTCCGACGCCCCACCCGGTGATCGAGCCACCTTGTTTTCAACATCAGTCGCGCCATCCGACGGCGTTGCTGGTTCGGCCAACCGTGCCTTCGCCGCTGGCCTCGGCAACGAACTCGGCGGGGCGAAACTTCCTCCGCCGCCTGCGCACCGAGTTGAGGCAACCGAATGGGATCGGCCCCGGGCCGAACCAGCTCCGGTGTGGTCGCCGGCCGACGATCTTCCATCAGCGACAATCGATGTCGACGCCCCGCTCGAGCTCGACCCATCGGACCCTCAGGCAGCAGACTCGCCAACGGCCGCTACAGAAACAGCGATCTCCCAAACGCCCGTCTCCCAAACCTCAGGCGCTTCAGCGCCTGAGCCCCTTGAGGACGATGTGACTCAGGCCGACGATGACGATGCCGGTGGACCCCGCGATCCGGTTTGGAGCGACGAATGGGAGGCATGGTTGTTCTGGGACGAGGGCGACGAACAGTGGCTGCGCCACGACATCGACAACGACCAGTGGATCAAGATCGACTGAGGCTCTACAGCTGAATGTGCTCGGCAAAAACGGCCGACGATCGCAGACGCCGCTCGAGATGTTGCTCGATCATCCGCGATGCCATTCCTTCGAGCTCATGGACCGTCGACGGTGGTGTGTGCTCCAGCACTTCACGCACGCGCCCCTCGAACACGGCCTGAAAGGCAGAGCGGGTAGCAGCCGAGATGGGCTCGCCCTGTCGA
>JBLINY010000176.1:0-7005 GCA_047638695.1 Acidimicrobiales bacterium
CCTCTTCGAATGCACTCGACACAATCGCCGACAGCTCCGCCGCCGTGTGATTCGAAACCAACTCATCACGCGGCTCGACACCGACCAGCTGACAGCCGAGTCGAGCCAACCAGCTCAGTAGCAACACAAATGGACGGACGATGGCCAGGTACGCCCGATAGGGCAGAACCAACCAGGTGACAGCCACGACCGGAGCGGCGATGGCGATGTTCTTCGGAACCATTTCGCCGATCACAAGATGCAGAAAGGCCACAATCGAGAGGGCAACCACGAACCCCATAACCCGGGTGACGTCCTCGGACAGAGATGTGCCGATGATCGATTCGATGATCGATGCGACCGCCGGCTCGCCGACATCGCCAAGAACGAGCGAGGCCGCGGTTATGCCAACTTGGGCGCCGGCCAACTGCATCGAGAGGTCGGATTGACTCGCAACGGCTGCCCGAGCAATACGGCCCCCAGCTTCAGCCTTTGCCTCGAATACCGAGCGGTTGGCGGTGATGAGCGCAAACTCGTACGCAACAAACGCACCGTTCACCAGAATCAGCCCCAGCGAGGCCAACAGCGAAAAAGTCAGTGTCGAGCCCGTGAGTGCTTCGCTCGCCAGCATCACCGGGACGTCTCCTCGACCGAATCGAGAGCTTCGCCGGAGCTTGTCCGAGGCACATCAGGGGCAACCAGCTGCACCGACGCGATCCTGCGGCGATCCATCTCGACCACCTCTAACAGCCACCCATTCCAGTGCAGCTGCTCTCCTTCCACTGGCAGGTGCCCGAACTGAGCCAACAAGAAACCAGCGATGGTCTCGTAGTCACCCTCGGGCAGCTCGAAGCCACTGGCGTCCCCCACCTCATCACCGTTCAAGGTCCCGGCGACGACCGAAACCCCTCGGCGAACAACAGTGAGTGGAACCTCCTCGTTGTCGTATTCATCATCAATGTCGCCCGTAATCTCCTCCAAGACATCCTCGAGGGTGATGATTCCATCAGTTCCGCCATGCTCATCGACCACGATCAGCAGTTCGGCCTGGAGGGTACGGAAGTCGTCGAGCAGATCGATGAGGTTTCGCGTCTCGGGCACCGCGTGGGCTGGTTTCATTATGTCGACGACCGGTGTCGACTGGCGTTCGGCTGTCGGGAGATCGAACATCGCCGTGACGGTTACGACCCCCTTGATGTCGTCGAGGTCTTCTCCGTAGACGGGATAGTGGGTGTGTCCAGATGCTGTGGTTCGGGAGTAGAGGTCGCCAACGGTGGTCGCCGTCGAGACTGCTTCGATGTGGACGCGCGGCGTCAAGGCCTCGGCCGCCGTCTTGTCGCCGAAGCGAATCGTGCGGCGGAGCAAGCTGAGCTCGTCTGGCCGCAACGCCCCTGTTTTTCCCGACGACTGGATCAGATAATCGAGCTCTTCGATCGAACGAACCGACGCCAACTCTTTCTTGGGGTCAATGCCGAGCCGGCGAACCGACCAGTTGGCCGCACCGTTGAAAAAACGAATGAGCGGCGACGTCAGACCGAAAATCACGCGGCTGATCGGAGCCAGCGACTGGGCAACGCGTTCGGGGTGGGTGATGGCGATGTTCTTCGGGATCAGCTCGCCCACAACCATCTGGAAAACGGTTGCCAAGAGCAGGGCCAGAGCGACCGACAACGTCGTACCGCCGCGAGCACCGACTCGTTCGAGCACCGGATCGATCAGCTGGCCAACCAGTGGCTCAGCAAGAAAGCCGAGCACGAGGCTCGTCATCGTGATGCCCAGCTGAGCGCCAGAAAGATAGAACGACGTCTCCTTTTTGGCCGCGAGCGCGAGTCGAGCCGTTCGCGAGCCGGCCGCTGCGTTGGCCTCCAGCTTGGAACGATCGCTGGCCAACAGTGCGAATTCGATGGCAACGAATAGGCCGTTGGCTGTAACCAGTAACAGGATGACCAAGAGGCCGAGAGCTACGTTCATGGTGGGCTCCGCAGCTTAGTCATTGGGCTAGGTTTCCATGCCGATGGAATCCCTTCTCACCCTCTCGGGCGTCAGCGTCACCCTCGACGGCAACGACATTCTCAAACGACTCGACTGGGCCGTCGCCGCTGGCCAGCACTGGGTGGTGATCGGCCAGAACGGCAGCGGCAAGAGCACGCTGGTGCGACTAGCCGGCCTCCAGCTCCACCCCAGCACCGGATTGGTCGAATTACTCGGCCACGAACTGGGCAAGGTTGACATTCGCCCGCTACGGGCCCGGATCGGGCTGGCGTCGGCTGGCCTGGCCGATCAGCTCCGACCCCGACTCACGGCAGAGGAGATCGTGAAGTGCGGGCGCACCGGCGCACTCGAACCGTGGTGGCACACCTATACCGACGCCGACAGCACACGAGCTCGGGTCGCACTGAGCCGTGTTGGCCTCGACGGCTATGCGCCGCGCACCTACGGAACGCTTTCTTCGGGCGAGAAGCAGCGTGTACTCGTCGCTCGAGCCTTAGTGAACGACCCGGAGATCGTGCTGCTTGACGAGCCGACCGCCGGCCTCGACCTCGGCGGCAGGGAGGAACTCGTTTCCGCACTCACCACGCTCGCCAACGATCCCGACGGCCCGGCAACGGTGATGGTTAGCCATCACGTCGAGGATATTCCCGGTACCACGACGCATATTTTGGCCTTGCGCGGCGGTGTGGCCCTCGCTGCCGGCCCCATCAATGAGGTTCTGTCGTCAGCTTTGTTGTCTGACGTCTTCGGGCTCGACGTCGAGCTCACGAAGTTGGGCGACCGCTATGCGGCCCGGGCCGCTCAATCGAGCTGAGTCGGAGTGTCATTGCCGGTCGTTGGACCCAGGTCGTTCCCAGCTGTTGGACCTAAATTATTGGCGCCCGCACCACCAACCGTGCTGCTCGCAGCTGGACCCGCGGCTCTGTCCGCTTTTTCTCGCTCGGATACAACGAACATCAGCGGATAGGGGTTCACCGGTTCACCCCCGTTCGGGTGCACCTGCATATGCAGGTGAGGCGGTGTGCCAACAGCGTTCCCCGTGTTTCCGACATAGCCGATCACGTCGCCGACAGCGACAACCTGTCCTTCGGCGAGATCCTCGGCAAAGGCCGAAAGGTGGGCGTAATACCAATCAGTACCGGACTCGCCCCGGAGCCACAGCCGCAGACCGCCGAGGCGACCGCTTCCGATCCGGGTCACGATGCCACGCTCGGTTGCCAGCAAGGGGGTTCCGGCCGGGGCGAAGAGGTCGATGCCTTCGTGCCAGTGCGCATCGGCGCTTCCCGTCATGCGCGGGAAGCCCCACGAGTCGATCAACGGCAGGTCGTAGGGCCACTGAATCGGAAAGACGACGCCCGAGATATAGATCTGGCTGCCTGCTTCGAAGGCTTCGAGTTCTCGTGATGCCTGCTCGATCTTGATGGCCTCAGCAACCACGTCGACCTCGGCGCCGGCCAGCGCGTCGGTGATGACCCGGATCCGGTCGAAGAGACTCAACGCATCGCGGTCGAGCTGCGCGCGCGTGCTCTGGTAGGTGGCAATGAGGGCGTCATCGCCCTCGAAAACCACATCGGCGATTGTCTGCTGGGCGAGAAACTCAAGTGCTCCGTCGGGGTCGACGGCGCTTCCAACGGTCATGGTGCCGCCGCGCACAAAGGCCGAAAGAGCACGGGCCCGGAGCCTGATCTCAGCATCACCCAGCGCCCCAAGGTTTGCCTGTGTTTCCCCGTCGAGGAGTTCCCGCTCTTTCTCCAGCCGCTTCAAGCGAAGGCGTAGTGACTTCACCACCGATACGGCGTTGACATGTTCGGTCTTGGCCGTGACCAGCTTGACGCGCGCTTCAGCGACACTGCTGATCAACACCTGCTCGGGTGCGTAGCCACCCTGTCCGTTGTACGTGTCCTCGTCCGGCGGGGGCACGGTGATGTCGACTTCGGGCGGTTCTTCGTACGATTCCTCGTGAGCAGCAAGATCGTCGGTGCTCGAGAGTTCTTCGGAGACCTCGTCTTCGCCGAGCTCGCCCGGCGAGGAACCATCAGATCCGTCTGGCTGGGCGACTGGGGGCACCGATGACCCGGGATTCGCGGCGGAGGAGCCTTCGGTGGTCGGGGCCGGGGTGTCGCTCGGGGCGGTGGTTGGCACGGCGGTGGTTGGGGCTGCGGTGTCCGTTGGAGTGCTCGTGGTGGGCGCCACGCTCGTTGTCGTCGTCTCCTGCGCTTCCACAGGAGCGGCGCTCACCGCCGAAGTCATCAGCGTCGCGGCGAGCGCGACGGTAAGAAATTTCAGGGGAATGTTCGACATGACCCCTTTCCATCGGCCGTTTGGCCCAGAAGCATGAGCCGTTCGCCTAGGTGATCTCACCCAAGAGGGCTAGATGTGATGAGCATCACCAGCGGTGACCGTTACCTCACCGGCATCGGTCAACAGGGTGAGGCCGCCACCGGGATCGATGGCAATGGCCCGACCAACGACCTCGCCGCTCGGTGTCGCCAAGCGAAGGTCTCGCCCGAGCGAGATGCACTGGTGCCGGTACTGATCGAGCACTTGATCACGCCGCCCGGCCTCGAAGTCACGCAACTTGGCATCGAAACAGGTCAGAAAGGCGCCCATGATCTCGAGTCGATCCACATCGACATCAGCGATCGACGCGAGATCAACGGCCCGGTCGGAGACATCGGGCGGTGGACCCTTCGGCCAACTCAGGTTCAACCCGCAGCCGACAACGACCACCAGCTCGGCTCCTACGGTGGTGGCCTCCGCCAAAATTCCCGCCATCTTTCGTTCGCTCGGTTGCTCACCCTGACCCATCACCAGCACGTCATTTGGCCACTTCAGACCAATAGTGGCCGAGGTAAGTGGGGCGAGCGACTCAACCATGGCCAGGCCGACGGCGAGGGGAATCAGCGGCGCCCAACTCGGGTCTGGACGGAGCAAAACCGACATTAATAGTGACGATGCAGGCTCATCAACCCAGGTTCGGCCCTGACGTCCGCGGCCCGCGGTCTGATGGTCGGTCACCAGCACGAGGCCTTCAGGGGCGCCGTTGCGGGCCGCGTCCAAGAGATCCTTGTTCGTTGACCCTGTTTCCGTCACGATCGTCACGGCAGAAAATCGGGTATTTGGCGGCGCAGAAACTTCCCAACGTGTGCTCATCTCGGCTAACCATACGTCCGTGCTGAATCCACCTTCACTCCCAACGCCGTCGTTCGACAAGGTCTTGGTGGCCAACCGCGGCGAAATCGCTGTTCGTGTCATCCGAGCCTGCAAAGAACTGGGCATCGGGACCATCGCTGTGTACTCCGAGCTCGATCGTGACGCCATGCACGTCCGCATCGCCGACGAAGCCTTCGCACTGGGCGGCCAAACCGCCGCCGAGAGCTATCTGAACACTGACGCCATCCTTGATGCCATCACTCGATCGGGAGCCAGCGCAGTGCACCCCGGCTATGGCTTCTTCAGCGAGAACGCCGACTTTGCCCGCGCCATCACCGACATGGGCGTGACCTTCATCGGCCCACCCCCCGCCGCCATTGAAGTGATGGGCGACAAGATCAGCGCTCGTGACGCGGCCGAGAAGGTTGGCGTCGAAGGAGTTCCCGGTATCTCGCAGTTCATCAGCAATCCGGATGAGATCGTCGCGTTCGGTAACGACAAGGGATGGCCCGTTGCCATCAAGGCTGCCTTTGGCGGTGGCGGTCGCGGTATGAAGGTCGTCACCAACGCCGACGAGGCTGGCTCACTGTTCGAGTCAGCGCAGCGTGAAGCTCTAGCCTACTTCGGACGCGACGAGTGTTATCTCGAGCGCTATCTCACCAAGCCCCGCCACATCGAGATCCAGGTGATCTGCGATAGCCACGGCAACGGCGTGTACCTGGGGCAACGCGACTGTTCGGCCCAACGCCGCCACCAGAAGCTGATCGAAGAGGCCCCGGCTCCGGGCCTACCGGCCGACGTGGCCAAGGCCATGGGCGAAGCAGCGGTGAAGGTCGCCCAGGGTTGCGACTACACCAACGCCGGAACGGTCGAGTTTCTGTTCGAGGACGGCGACTTCTATTACCTCGAGATGAACACGCGTCTTCAGGTCGAACACCCGGTCACTGAGCTCGTCACGGGGCTCGACCTCGTTGCCCTCCAGCTTCATGTGGCCGACGGGGGCGTCCTGCCGTTCACCCAGGACGACATCACGCTGAACGGCCACGCTATCGAAGTTCGGATCAATGCCGAGGACCCTGCGGGTGGGGCTTTCCTACCCTCACCCGGTCCGATCAACAAGCTGCGAGTCCCTTCCGGATTCGGCGTTCGCTGGGATGGGGGCTACGAGACCGGAGACGAGATCAGCCAGTACTACGACAACCTCGTCGGCAAACTCATCTGCTGGGGCGCTGATCGCGACACTGCGATTGCCCGCACCCTTCGTGCTCTCAAGGAGTTCGAAATCGAGGGCATCGCCACCACAATCCCGGCTGACATCGCCATCCTCGAACACCCGGATTTTGCGGCAGGGATTCACTCGACCAAGTGGGTCGAGGAAGTTCTCGACCTCACCGGCGTCTCCTCGAAACCAGATGCGCCCGTCGTCGCCGACGACGCCGAACCGCGCGTTCGTCGCGACGTCGATGTCGAGGTCAACGGCAAGCGCTTCGCTGTGGCCATATGGGTGCCGGAGTCAGCAGGTGTGGCCGCTGGTGGACCACGCAAGCCAAAGCGCCGGGCCAATGCTGGTGCCGCATCCGGCGGCAGCGGCTCGGGCGACGTCACCGTCCCGATGCAGGGCACGATCGTGAAAGTCTCCGTCGAGGTCGGTCAAGAAGTCGCGGTGGGCGACACCATCGTCGTGCTGGAAGCCATGAAGATGGAAAATAATGTGGCGGCCGAAAAAGCGGGCACGATCAAAGAGGTAAAGGTAAGCGAAGGTGACTCGGTCGGCGGCGGCGACATCGTGGCCAAGATCGAATAACCGGCCACGAACGAGTGCCGCCCGGCTGGTTCTCCGTTAGTCCTCGGGGAGAGCCAGCTCGGTGGGTTGGCCGGTGC
>JBLINY010000177.1:0-6908 GCA_047638695.1 Acidimicrobiales bacterium
ATCTTTCGTTTGGCTTCGTCGAGGTCCGTAATCAGGTCGGGCAGCATCAGCGCACACATCACCCGGTCAGCACCGATCTGTTCGAAGGCGCGGGCCGTGTCGAGATCGAAGACGCTGCCGGCAGTGATCTCGATGTCATTCATCGAGCGGCTGTGTTCGGTCGCCGTCTTTTCGACTTCGCCGAGAAGACCGGGCAGATCATCCGGTGTGGCTCGAGCGGGGAAAAACCCGTCGCCGGTACGACCGGCGCGTCGGGCCGCAAGCTTGCTGTGGCCACCGATAATCAGTGGGACAGCAGCAGAGCCGTGTGACTGCTGGAGAGGCTTGGGGAACATCAGCGCTCGCTCGAACGAGTGGAACTGGCCATCGAACGTGGCCTCGGCTTCTCGCCAGAGACAGCGCATGGCATCGATCGATTCGTCGGTCCGGGGGCCCCGCTCATCGAAGGGGATGCCGATGGCGTTGAATTCTTCCTCCAACCAGCCGACGCCAACGCCGCACAGCACTCTTCCGCCGGACATGACGTCGAGGGTCGACAGTTCCTTGGCCAGAACAAGCGGGTTCCGTTGGGGAAGGATCATCACGGCCGTACCCAGGTTCAGGGTGGTGGTGGCGCCGGCCAGGACCGCCAGCCACATAAGAGGGTCTGGGTAGTCGAGGTTCTCGGGCCACCCGAACTTGCCGTCCTCGGAATATGGGTACGCCGACTGGTAGCCGGCCGGAATCACCACATGCTCGATGGACCACAAGGATTCGAATCCAGCCTGCTCCGCGAACTGGGCGATCTCTATCGCCGGCTCCCGCTGAGAAAGCGGGCCGATGTTGCAGTAACGAAGACCGAATTTCATGGCCGGAGACTAGGCCCCTAGACGCGAACGGTCATCTTTCCGAAGCCAAGACCCAGTTCGTTACCTGACCACAGGCGCTCCGGGTCGCTCGGTGCCAGGTTGGGGTGCTCCTGGTACAGCCGTCGAAGGGCAACGGTTAGTTCCATCCGAGCCAGGGGTGCTCCGAGACAATGGTGGAGACCCCACCCAAACCCGAGGTGGGTGTTCGGTTCGCGGCCCAGATCGACGAGATCCGGTTGGTCGAAGACCAGCGGATCTCGATTGGCGGTCAGAATCACCAGGAAGACCTTCTGACGCTCTTCCAGCTGCTGGCCATGGAATTCGAACGGCTCGCCAACTCGACGCACCATTGTCTTGGCCGGTCCGGCCACTCGAAGCAGTTCGTCCGCTGCGGTCAAGGCAACCGCATCGTCGTCGATGAGTCGCTGACGCTGGTCTGGATTCTCGTGCAACACCCGAATCGAGCTGACCAGCATGTTGGTGGTCGTCTCGTGACCGGCGAACAGCAGAAGCGTGCAGGCCCCAACCAGCTCCATGGCCGTCAGCTCGTCGGCACCGCCCTGCACCATCAAGCTGATTAGATCGTCGCCTGGGTTGCGCCGGCGATGCTGGATCAGGTCGTCGAAGAAGGTGGTGAACTCATCGGCCGCTTCTCGAACGGTGTCGGTGGGAATGGCACCCGGGCGCACCGAGAAGATGATCTCGCCCAAGCCGTCGGACCAGCCTTTGAACCGGTGTCGCTCACTGGCAGGTACGCCGAGCAGATCGGCGATCACCAGAGCCGGCAGCGTTTCGGCGAATTCGGTCTTGAAGTCATACTCGCCGGTGGAGGGCATGGCCTCCAGCAAATCTTCGACCGTCTGCTCGATGGCGGGGCGAACGCCATCAACAACCCGCGGAGTTACCGCCCGTCGCACCGGGTCACGCAGGCGAGTGTGAGCTGGCGGATCGCGAAAGATCATCCACCCCGACAGCAGCTCGACGATCTTGCCGAACTCGTCTGGCCGTTCGGCCGCGACTCGTTCAAAGGGGCCAATCCGATCGGCCGACAGACGAGTGTCGCGAAAGCCAGCCGACACCGCGTCGTGAGTGAAGTAAAGCCACGCTCGATGGGCGTCGCTCCACTGGACGGGGCCATCAGCCAAGACCCTGCGGGCAAAACCGCCAGGGTCTTGATTCACCTCGGAAGCGGCTAAGTCGAGAACGGTCACCTCACCAGCACAACCGGACCCGCGGCCGAACGCAAACTGAAGACATGAATCCATAGAATGAGCAGTTCTTATATCTTGCCTTATTCGAAACTATTTGACTAAATATTCGACACGAACGAACATTTGTTCGTTATACTTCTTCTATGGCAGCGGGGTTGGTGGCGGATCATCCAGGGGGTGGAGTTTCCCTCGTCGACTTGGCCATCGACCCCGATCGGCTCTCAGGAATCGACCTGGCCCAGCATGAGCTTGCTCTCCAGCGACTCGAAGCTCGTGTGCTGGCCGCCAAGTACCGGGCAGCAGCTTCGGTCTCCCGCCGACCTATGACCACCACGACGTTCCGGCGTCCCCAGCAGTGGGTGGTGTTCGAGACTCGACAGTCACAGCGACCCATCAACCGCGAGTTTCGCGTTGGGTCCGTGTTGGTGAAGCGCCTGCCCGCCGTGCTCGATGCTCTCGAACGAGCCGAGATTCACCGATGCCACGTCGACGTGTTCATGCGACTCGCCGACCAAAAATCGTTGGCCGAGCCTCTTGCTCGCGACATCGGCGAGCTGCTGACTTTTGCCCGCACCCGCCAGTTCGTAGAGTTCGAGGCGTTGGCCGAAGCGTGGGCCGTGATGATGGACCCCACCGATCCTCAAGACCTTGACGAAACTGCCAGCCACAACCGGGCGATGGCGTGGACCGATCCAGTAGCAGGCGAAGTGCACGTTGCGTTGCGCATGCCAACGCTGAACTGGGAGCAAATCCACAACGGCCTCGAAGGCATTCTCGACGAAATGTTCCATGCCGACTGGGAACATGCCCAAGCCGCTCATGGCGACGAGACCACGGTCGACGATCTGCCTCGGACCGGCCCGCAACGCAACCTCGACGCACTGCTGCAACTCATCCGTCGAGGCATCACTGCCGGCAGCGGCGACCCTGGAGCGACAGCGATCGTCAACGTCGTCGTCGACGAGCAAACGCTCGAGGACGAGGCCAACCGTCAAGCAGGCCGGACGGTACCGGTGCGCCCCCTGAGCGATCTCGAGGAGTTCCGATGCGAAACCAGCCATGGCAAGCAGATCACACCCTCGTTGGCACTTCTCCTTGCCGTGTCCGGCCAGATTCGTCGAGTTGTTCTGAACGCTCCGAGTCTTGAGATGTCGTCGAAGCAACGATTGTTCACCGGGAACCTCCGTGAGGGCATCCTGATGAAACACCGATGGTGCGAGCAGGCCGGATGCGAGGCACTCTCGCACCGTTGCGAGGTCGACCACGTTGTTCCGGCCTCTCGGGGCGGCGCGACCAGCGATCAAAACGGCAGACCAAGATGCAGCCCCTGCCACCGCCACAAAACCCAGCTCGAAAACCTCGGCATCCAATAATCGAAGCCAGCGAGCGGCTCGTCACGATGCTCGACCGCATTGGAGATGACGACTGGGATATCTCCGGCCGCCCCGATTCCTAACGACACCGCGGCGTGGGGTCTTGGTCAAATGGGCCAAACCGGCACCGCCGACGACTACCTGAGGAGCTTCGACCCGGCCCGCTGCGTCTCCGACCAGGTCATGCCCTTTTGAAGATTCGGCTCGCGAGGTAATCCAAGGACCTGCTCCGCAACAATGTTGCGTTGCACGGCGAATGTGCCGCCGCCGATGGTGAGAGCAGGGGCGAAGAGCTGGCCGTAATACCAGACCGGCTCTACCTCGGGGAATTGGTCTTTGCCGACCTTGATCTCTGTCGCCCCGGAGCCGGAAGCGGCGTCGAGGGCGCCGGCTGGGCCAGAGCCGCTGAGCATCGCGTCAGAGCCAACCAGGTCGGCTGCCAGCCCCATCACTCGCTGACCGTGCTCGTCGGCCATGAGCTTCTGGATCGAAGCCTCAGGCCCCGGCGTCGCCCCCTTAAGCCGTGCACTCAGCGTCCGCATACGGTTGAGTTCGAGCACCTTGGCCTCACATTGCACGGCAGCGATCTTCTGACGAAGCAACGGATCACTGACACCACCGTGCTCGATCACGAGACGGAGCAGATCATCGAACGTCGGGCCCGCACCCCAGAGAACACCGCCCGACGACAACGAAACGCGCTCGTTGCTCAGGGTCACTTTGGCCAGGCGCCATCCGTCCCCCTCTTCACCGATCCGGGCGCTCACTGGTAAGCGCACATCGTCGTAGAAGGTCTGGCTGAAGGAGTGGGCCGCCGTCATATCAATGACCGGAGACATGCTGAGTCCGTCGATCTTTGTGGGGCATACGAAGTATGAGATGCCCTTGTGCTTCGGCGCATCGGGGTTGGTGCGGGCAATCAAGATGCCGAAGTCTGAGTGGTGGCCGCCGCTGGTCCAGATCTTGGAGCCATTGGTCACGTACTCGTCGCCGTCGCGCTCGGCCCTGGTCGCCAGATTGGCGAGATCCGAGCCAGCGTCGGGCTCGGAGAACATCTGACACCAGATCTCCTCACCCGAGAAGATCTTGGCCAGGTACCGCTCCTTCTGTTCGTCGCTGCCCGCCATGAAGATGGTGGGAGCCGGCCAGTGGGAAAATCGAAGTCCACGGCCGAAACCTACTTCTGCCTGCAACCTGGTTACTGACGAACCTTCGACTTCTTCCCTGGTTGGGCCGCGGCTCCGGGGCGACGGAAGCCCGACGGAGAGGGGGACTGCCCTCCCCTGTCTCGTCCTCGGCATCAGCGGCGGCAGCGGTACGCGTTACCCGATCGACCGCGTTGGCTTCGGAGGCGCCGCTCACCTCGACCTCTGCTCGAGTTCCCCAGGCCGTGTCGTTCAACGTCACCATGGCCCACGCCCGCAACGGAAGCAGAACGAGCAAGTGAAGAAAGCCGTACAGCGGGGCAATCACAAAGGAGTATCCACGATCGAAGCGGCTGGCCTCCGGACGGCTGTCGAAGAACCGCACCGAGCGGGCCCATGACATCACCGACACCCACAGAACGATCTGCACCAAGAAGACGTCCCTGGTCAGCAACGGACGGATGACCAAGGAATACAGCAGCACCATCGAGAAGATGGCCCACGTCGAAATCTCGAGCATGGTGAGCGTCTTGGCCCAGCCGTTTGGGAGGTTCTTGAGGGCCCATAGAGACTCTCGGAAAAACGACTTCGACCACCGCACCTGCTGGCGGCGGAAGTGGTCGACGTTCCCAGGGACCAGCGTGTCAGCGACCGCTGTCTCACAGAGCGTCACCCGCCAGCCGTCGCTTAGGGCCAGGTTGGTCAGGTGACGGTCATCGCCATAGGTGCACTCCCGACCGAGAAACCGTTGGTCAGTCAGCCGTTGCACCGAGTTGGCCAGCACTTCCGAACGCCACAGAGTGAACGATCCGCAAACGCACAGCACCGAACCGACTTGGGAGTAGGCCGCTCGTTCCCACAAGAAGGCGTTGGCGTACCGCAGATCCTGAAGCCGGGTGAGCAGATTTGTCTTCCAGTTGCGGGCCCGCACCAACGCCGTCGTGCCACCCACATCGGGATTTGATTCGAGCTCGTGAACCGCAGCCGCCACCGCACCGGGGTGGGCAATGGTGTCGGAGTCAACGGTGACCATATACGTCGGGTTGAGGGTGGCAAGAAGGTGCTCGACTCCCACTCGAAGTCCCACCCGTTTGCCCCGGTTGTTGTGGAAAATGAAGACGTCGACGTTGGGCAGCGACCCCATATCGAGAATGAGTTGACGGCTTGACGGATCGCGCGACCCGTCGTCAACGACGACGATTCGATCGACCTGGGGTGCCAAGACCTCAACGCAGCGGCGCAGGACGACCGCATCTTCGTTGCGTAGTGTGACAGTGAGCCGGAACAACGGCGCCAACAGTGACCGATAGTGGTCGAACTCCGGATCCGACTTCGGTGTAGTGAGAGAACGAGGCCAGCAACTTCACCGTGAGATAGGCGAAGGACACAAGGCCATAGAGAGCCCAGCGACCAAGCTCTTCAGGCCGAAATTGCCAGGCCACCAGGAGCAAGAGAGCGAAAGCCACCGCCGAAAGCCACGGGAACTGACGTTCTTGTTTCGTCGTCGTCACGGTCATCTCGCGTCAGACCAGTGCGGTCGCAGCTCGCATCGCAGCGAGAGCGGCCGCAGCCGGGGTCGCCCCAGTAGCTGCGACGCCGACCTCTGGGATAGCCGCCCAATACGCCCGACCATCAGGATCGACCAGAAGTTCGACTTCGACCCGTCGAAAACCGTCTGCACAAACCAAGTTCGTGTAGTAGTGACTCATCAGCACAAACCGTTCGAGCAGCACATCGAGCATCACATCGAGCTCGGACGGCTCGTCGACATCGGACCGGACCGGCAAAACAGGCAACACGGCGGGTGTCGAAACGGAGAAGTGCATGACGGTTGCCACCCACCCCAATCGGACTGTTCGTTAGTGTATTAACGCGAAACTATCAATAGAACTAGTGGCAATTTTACTGCCTAGCTGGCCAGCCAATCACCGGTGAGAACATCGCTAGGTCCGCCGGTAACCATTTCCTCGGCGGCAGAAAGTCGATCGCCGTAGAACCCTGAACAGTTGGCAATCCGGATGGGATCAGTCATGACCCGGAAGCTAGCTCAGCTAGTCGACGGTGATGGAGGCGAGATTACTGCGCCAGCTCACGTTCCCGGCCGCGTCCTCGGCCCTAATTGCGTAGGTGTAGGTCTCGCCGAGAGCTACCGATTCGTTGACGAAACTGGTGTTGGTCGTAGTGGCGAACAGCGGTCCGAGCGTTCCGTCGGCCGACCGATAGATCTGGTAGCGAACGACGCCAACATTGTCCGTCGAGGCAGTCCATGTGAGGTTCACCCCGGCGTTGATACGGGTGGCCTTCAGCCCTCGCGGCGTCGTCGGCCGTTCG
>JBLINY010000178.1:0-6888 GCA_047638695.1 Acidimicrobiales bacterium
GATGCCACCGGCATCACCCATGACCGTGCCGGAGTCCGGATCGACCGCATGCTCGAGTCGCTCCAGATCTTGAAAGGCCTGTTTGCCGACGGGGCCTTCAGTTTCAACGGCGACCACTACCGCATCGCCGACCTCGACCTTCAGCCAAAACCGGTGCAACGACCTCTGCCGATCCTCATCGGCGGTGGTGCGCGCCGCATGCTGCGACTCGCCGGGCAACATGCCGACATCGTTGGTGTGAACCTCAACCTCTCGTCAGGGGTGATCGACGCCAACACAATCGGCGATGGTGTTCCTGAACGATTCGTCGAGAAGATCGGCTGGATCAAAGAAGGGGCGGGCGACCGTTTCGACGACATCGAGCTGCACATTCGCACCCACTACGTCATCTTCACCGACGATCGAACTGGCCTGGCCGAAACCGTCGGAGGTTCTCTCGGGCTCACAGCCGATCAAGCACTGGGGTCACCCGCTGCGTTGCTGGGTGACCCACACTCGATGATCGATGACCTCCGCCAACGACGCGAGTCGCTTGGCTTCAGCTATGTAACCATCGGAGCCGATGAGATGGACCAGTTCGCACCCGTTGTCGCAGAATTGGCAGGGACCTGATGAACGAATTTGAAGAAAAGTTCGACGAACTTCGAGAGCGAGTCGAGGAAGCAGCCATCAAAGCCGAGCTGGAGACCGGCGAGCGCGAAGGCTCGGTTGAAGAAGCCAAGGCCCACGCCCTCGTCCGCGTCGCTCGTATGACCCTCGGCTTCTTGATTGTCATTCTGGGCATCGTGCTGCTGCCGCTACCCGGCCCCGGTTGGCTCATCATCGCTGGCGGCCTGGCCATCCTCTCCAAGGATGTCGCCTGGGCCGATCGTTTGTTGCGCTACATCCGCAAGCGGATCCCCGGCATTCCTGAAGATGGCAAGATCCCTCGCTCCTCCATCGTCA
Organism: Acidimicrobiales bacterium; assembly: GCA_047638695.1. Taxonomy (GTDB): domain Bacteria; phylum Actinomycetota; class Acidimicrobiia; order Acidimicrobiales; family SZUA-35; genus JAHECQ01. The sequence continues at coordinate 946 of JBLINY010000178.1, forward strand.
CGATGGTCGTGATGACCCTTGCCGCGGCGGCCGTCTCGCTTTGGTGGACGCTCGGAAGAAGCTGAGTTCAGTCCATCTGTGCCCCGGTGCCATCGGCGGCCGAGACGCAGGCGCCTCGATCTGGTGCCCTCAGATGAGGTAGTGCGGCAGCGGGCTTTCGTGCACGATGGCCAGACGCTTCGTTGCTCGGGTTAGTGCCACGTACAACGAACGGGCCCCCTGCGGTTCCTCCGAAACAATGGCCGCTGGCTCGACAACGACTGCCACATCGACCTCGAGCCCCTTCACCAGATTCACCGGTACCACGGTGATCGGGCTGTCGAGCCCATCGCGAGGTGCGAGGCCAACCGCAACCGCAGCTCGCTCGAAAGCGCCGGCAACCGCATCGACGAGCGACGACGGCACGACGACGGCCACATTTCCCTGGCCCAGATTCGTGAGCTCGGCGACGGCCGTCTGCACCACTTGTTCAAGCAGCGCGCCCTGCTGGGCGGCAACAAACCGTGGGGCGTCTCCATCGGAACGGACAGCAGTGGGAGGCGAGAGATCGGGGGCAGCGAACGGCAAGACCTTCGCTGCTAGCTCCATCGAAGGACCAGGAATCCGATAGCCCACGGTGAGTTCGGAGCGGCGCGGCTCTCGGCGATCGGGAAGATGTTCGAGCACCTCGTCCCAGCTCTCGTGGGCCCACGAACCAGTCGACTGAGCAATGTCGCCAACAATCGTCATCGATCCATTCAGCGATCGGCGGGTGAGCATGCGGAGCTGCATTGGCGAAAGATCTTGCGCCTCGTCGACCACGATGTGACCGTAGGTGCGAACCTCATCGGCGTCGCGCTCTCGAGGTCTTGGACCCAGACATTCGGATGCCTCGTCGAGCACCGGAATGTCATCGACTGGCCACAGCACCTTGGTCATCTGCCAGTCGGGACGCCAGGGCCGGTACAACGCCGACCGTTCGGCATCGTCGAGACCGACGCCGGCCGAACGCAGCAGGTGCTTCGATCCGTACAGATCGTGCAAGAGGTCGGCCGGCGACATCACCGGCCACATCCAGTTCAGGGCCAATTTGAGATCGGGGTGACGGCCGAGTGCTTCGCGAACATCGGCCACATTTGCGCCGTCAGGGTGAGAGTTGGCGAGGGTCTCGAAGACGCTTGCCACCACGAATTTGCGGGCCGCGTTGTGGGTCCGGAACCGGCGTCGAGCCTCGCCAACAATCCGGGCTGACTCGTCTACCCGCAACCGAATCCGTCGGATACCGAGACCGAGCACGAGGTCAGCCCGCAGCGGCCGCTGCCGGTCGCGCATGGCACGACGTACCAGGTTCACCATTCTCAGGTCGCCCTTGATGCGACCCGCGTCGTAAGAGTCCCGGCCCTGCACCCGAACGCCGGACACCAGGTCGGCCAACACGGAGAGTTCGACACCGGCTTCGCCCAGCGACGGCAGCACCTGTTCGATATAGCCAAGAAACAGCCGGTTCGGGCCAATCACCAGCACACCTTGACCATCGAGAGGAAACCGATGGGTGTACAGCAGATAGGCGGCGCGGTGAAGAGCGACAACGGTCTTCCCCGTGCCGGGACCGCCCTGAACTACCAAGACACCAGGTAGCGGGCCTCGAATAATCTCGTCCTGTTCGCCCTGAATGGTGCCGACGATGTCGGACAAACGGCCGGTGCGCGAGGTCTCGAGGGCGGCGATGAGTGCCCCCTCGCCCCGCAATTCACGACCGTTGACGACGACGCGTTGTGACCCCGCCGCATCGCCGAAGAATTCATCGTCGAGCCCCAGCAACTGGCGTCCTCGGGAAATGAAGAATCGGCGGCGAACCAAGCCCTGGTCATCGCGTCCGGTTGCCCGATAAAACGACTCCGCAGCCGGCGCCCGCCAGTCGACGACGAGGGGCTCCTGGTCAACGTCAGCAACGGCAACCCGGCCGATGTGATAACTACCGCCACCGGCCTCTTCGGATTGATCGATTCGGCCGAAACACAACGATCGATCGCCGATGTCGAGCTCGCGCAGACGATTGACGATGTTGCCGTTGATGATCTCGCGTTCCCAACGAGCCTGGTTGGTGCCACCCTGCCCAACCTCGACCATCGTCTGAAGTTTGAGGGCCTCTTTCCGCGACTCATCCAAACGACGGTGGGCCAGATCGAGATGCGCCTGTTCGGCCTCGAGTTCGGGATGAAAGTCGGTCAAGTTCCTCGGAAATCTCCGTTGAATGAAGGGCCAACAATCCTACGGGTCGAACGGCCGGTACCGTTCCCGAGGTGACGAAGGCCCCCTGCCCGGACCCAACGCCCCCCTCCATCGAGAACGCTCCGTTCCTCCGCGCCATCCGTCAGGAAGCTGGTGACCGAGTACCCGTGTGGTTCATGCGTCAGGCTGGCCGGTCGCTGCCCGAGTACTTCGAGGTACGCGGCGATGGCTCCATCCTCGATGCGATTCAGGATGCCGACCGGGCTACCGAAATCACCTTGCAGCCCGTGCGGCGTTACGGCGTCGATGCCTCGATCCTCTTTTCCGACATCGTGACTCCGGTGTGGGCGGTTGGGTTCGGCATCGACATCACGCCCGGTGTCGGTCCAACCTGCGAGCACCCGTTTACATCGGCCACCGACCTCGAACGACTCCGCCCGCTCGAGCCCGACGTCGACATGGCGTTCCAGCAGAAGACGGTTCAGGCCCTCGTGGCCCAACTCGACATCCCACTCATCGGCTTCGCTGGCGCACCCTTCACCTTGGCCAGCTACCTGATCGAGGGCCGCCCCACCCGCGACTACGCCAAGGTCAAGGCCCTCATGTTTGGCCAACCGGAGTTGTGGCACCGACTTTGCGACCGGCTGGCCGACTACGCCATCGCTACCCTGACAGCCCAGGTCGGTGCAGGTGCCAGCGCTGTGCAACTGTTCGACTCTTGGGCCGGCGCCCTCCACCCAGAGCACTACCGTCGATTTGTGCTGCCGCACAGCACAAAGATCCTGGATGCCATGGGCGACCTCGGAGTACCTCGCATCCATTTCGGCATCAATACCGGCGAACTACTCGACCAGATGGCCGCGGCTGGAGCCGACATGGTGGGTGTCGACTGGCGTACCTCCCTTTCCGATGCGCGAGTTCGGACCGGCGGCCGCGTCGCCCTCCAGGGCAACCTCGATCCCGCTCTGCTGTTAGCCCCGTTGGAGGTTGTGGAGGCCGAGGTTCGCCGAGTGCTGGCCGACAACGCAGGGCACCCGGGACATGTCTTCAACCTCGGCCACGGCGTGCTTCCACAGACCAATCCCGATGCCCTGAAGCGTGTCGTCGAGTTGGTTCATGCCGAGGGTCGCTCGGAATCGTGAAGCCGTCGGTTGCCGTGATCGGAGGCGGTCTCGCCGGCCTCAGCGCGGCCTTTGATCTTCATCGAGGCGGTGTCGACGTTGCCGTTTATGAGGCAAGCGACCGTTGGGGTGGCAAGGTCTGGTCGTCACTTGTCGGCAACCGCCTGGTTGACGCCGGCGCCGACAGTTTTCTGGCCCGTGTCCCCCAGGGACGGGCGCTCTGCGCCGACCTGGGCCTTGTTGACGAGCTGACAAGTCCGGTCGCTCCCGTGCCCGCGTACCTTCACCGCGACGGCCACTTACACCCGCTCCCCGCTGGCACGATGTTGGGCGTACCGACGGATCTCGACGTCCTGATCGGGGGCAATCTCATCAGTCCGGCTGGCATTGCTCGAGCGAAGGACGACCTGCACCTTCCTGGCACCGCGCTCGACGACGACATCAGTGTTGGTGCGTTCTTCCGCGAGCGGCTGGGTAATGAGATCACCGAACGACTCATCGATCCCATGGTGGGAGGCATCAACGCCTCAGACATCGATCGGCTCAGTCTACGATCGGCCTCGCCCCAGCTGGCGGCTGCAGCAAGCGCCGGCTCATCGATCATCAGGGGCCTCGCCGAGGCCCGAGCTCGGGTTGGCGCCACTCTCGGATCAGCAGGGGCAGCCCCAGTTTTCCACGGCCTGCCGGGCGGAATCGCTCGTATCGTCGACCGCCTGGTCGAGGAGCTTCCCCCAACGGCGGTGCATCTCGGCGCTGACGTCTCCCTGGAAGCGCTCGACGCCTCCCGAGTGATCCTGGCGACGCCAGCACCGGCGGCTGCCGCTCTCCTCGCCGATGTCTCGCCAACGGCCAGCGAACTCCTCAGCCAGATCGACTACGCATCGGTCGCCCAGGTCACCGTTGAGCTTCCTCGGGGTGCCGTTGACCCTGTCCTCGATGCCTCCGGCGTGCTCTTTCCACGTGTCGATGGTCTTCTCATCACGGCCTGCACTTGGTTCAGCACCAAGTGGGCCCACTACGCCACCTCGGACTCGGTCTTGATCCGAATGACCTGCGGCCGTTTCGGCGACGACCGACATGCGGCCTTCGGCGACGAGCAGCTTGCGGCCACGCTCCTTGCCGAGTTGGGAACGGTAATCGACATCAGCGACGGGCCAACCGCACAGCGGGTGCACCGGTGGAACAACGCGCTGCCTCAGTACGCGCCAGGACACGGATCCCGCATCGAAGCCATCGTTGCCGCACTTGCCGCCGATGCCCCGCACATCGAACTCGCCGGTGCTGCCTATCGAGGAATCGGCATACCAGCCACAATCGACAGCGGTCGACAAGCCGCCAGTCGGATCCTCGCCAGCCCATGAACACGCCGTTATGAATGCCCTCTATGAAGACTCTCTGTGAATAGAGTCATCGAGCGGCTCGGCCGCACACCTACTTGGCTTCGGTGCGTGCTGGCCGGCGTCGCCATCGCTGGCTCGGTTCCTCCCTGGGGTTGGTGGCCTCTAGTGTTCGTCGGCTTCGCCATCCTTGACCGGCTTCTGGCAACGCCGTCACGAGCACAGCGATTCCGGCGTACGTGGTTGGCCACGGCATTCTGGCTGTTTCCAGCCATGTTGTGGATGTGGGATCTCACTCCGCCCGGCTACCTGATCGCGGGCGGCCTGTACTCGTGCTACTTCGGTCTGGCCGCCGCGCTCACACCACACGACGCAACAGGCCGACGCCTGGTGCTTCCGGGTGCCGTCGTGCTGGCTGAAGCTGCCCGTTGGTACTGGCCATTCGGCGGAGTGCCGCTGGCGAACATTGCGCTCAGCCAAGTCGAGACACCGCTGGCCGCTCTCGCCCGACTCGGTGGACCGTTGCTGATCATCGCCGTCGTGGTTGCCCTTGGCCAAGCCCTTTCTGCGATGCTTGACAACAACCGGAGAGCAGTACGCGTCACCGTCGGCATCGTCCTTGTCGCCCTGGCCGCGGCGTTCCTGCATCCGCGGGCGTCGGTGGTGCGCGAGATTGATGCTGCGCTCGTTCAGGGCGGTGGCCCCACGCGTACCCGGGCATCGTCTGATCAAGAACCGATCGTTCTTGCACGCCATATCGAGGCCACCCGCTCGATTTCTCGGCCGGTCGACCTCATTCTGTGGCCTGAAAACGTCGTGAACCCCGGACGTTTCCTGGATTCGGAGGTTGCGGCCGCCGCTATCCGCAAGGTGGCGGCCGACCAGAACGCGACGGTTCTCGCCGGCTGGTTCTACTCCGTAAGCGACACCGCCACCGTCAACTACCAAGCCGCCGTGACCCCCGACGGTGTCGAAGTCGACCGCTACGACAAAGTTCGGATTGTCCCATTCGGCGAATACGTTCCGCTGCGTAGTTTCATCGAAGCAACCGGTCTCGCCGACGCCATTCCGGCTCGCGATGCCATACCGGGAACAGCCGAGCCGGTTCTCGACACGCCGGTCGGTCCGGTTGGTGTGGCCATCTCATGGGAAGCGTTCTTCGAACGCCGATCACGAGATGCATCGGCCAACGGTGCGCAGATCCTCACCAACCCAACCAACGGCTCGTCATTCTGGCTCACGCAAGTCCACACCCAGCAGGTGGCGTCTAACCA
>JBLINY010000179.1:0-6786 GCA_047638695.1 Acidimicrobiales bacterium
TCGAGTCTGAGCTGGATGGCCAGGTACCCGACGAGTTGATCGAGATGGCTGGTGAAGGGCTCGGCGTGCTCGGGGTCGCCTCGCAAGAACTTGAGCCCGACGTGGCAGCCACGCTTGTTTCTGCGGCCAACACAGCATTCATCGACGCCATGACCTCGGGTTTCTGGTTTTCCTTCGGGTTCCTCGGCCTCGGCGTGGTGGCGTCGCTGGTCCTGCTCCCGAAACGTAGTCGGGACGTTCAGGTAGTCCGAGTCGAGACTTCTGCGATTGATGTCACCGACGAGCTCCAGTTCGATTTGGTCATGATTCCGGGCTCAACGGTCGAGCCGGAGTCGCAAACCGTTTAGACAAACCCGTCAAGGACGAAGAAGGAAGGGCCCGGGCGAACAGCCCGGGCCCTCACACGATGTGTTCGAGGATTCGGTCGAAATCGTTCGTCGACGTCTTGTGCGTCCAGGCTCAACCCCAGTAGTCGTGCGCGGTGGCGGCTACCAGTTCCAGCTTGGCCCATTGGTCTGCCTCGGTAAGTAGGTTGCCCTCCAAGATGCTGGCAAAACCACACTGAGGGCTGAGCGCCAGTCGATCTGGGTCAATGAAGGCGGAGGCCTGATCGAGTCGTCTTTTCAACTCGTCGGGCGACTCGAGCTTCGGGCGCTTGCTGGTCACGAGGCCGAGCACAACAGAAGCGGTGTCCGGCATGGCTGCGAGCGGCTGGAAATCACCGGCCCGCTCGTCGTCGAACTCGAGGTAGTAGACGTCGACGTCAAGCTGACTGAACGTTTGTTCCGCTATCGCCGCATAACCGCCAGATACCGCCCAAGCAGACCTGGCGTTGCCGCGACAGATATGGAGTCCAATGGTGGTGTCCGGGGAGCGTTGGGAGACGGCATCGTTGACGGCACCGACGTAGCGGCCGAGTAGCTCATCGGGATCTTCACCGCTAGATGAGATGTTGGCCCGGGCCTCGGGGTCACAGAAGAAGCTCATCACCGGATCGTCAAGCTGGATGAAGCGGCAACCCTGAGCTTCGAGCCCGGCTATTTCGGCTTGGTAGATGGCGGCTACGTCTGCCCAGAATTCATCACGATCGGGGTAGACGGTTGGGTCGAGCGACGATGTCCCATATTGAAAGTGGAAACGACTGGGGGCCGGGATGGTCACCTTCGGTACCCGATTAGTGAGGCTGGCCAGAAAGGCGTGGTCATGGCCCATGACCGGCGGGCCTGGGTGGCGCAAGCGGTCTGCCGTCCGCAACAGCTTGGGGACATAAGCGGCTTCGCCGGAGTCTTCCTCTTCCTCATGTTCGAAGGGAGAGGTCGATGCCCGAGTGATCTCGATCCCGTGAATGTGTGGGATGAAGCCCGACCACCACACGTCGCGCCGGAACTCGCCGTCGCTCACGGCCCCGATACCGGTCGCTTCTTGTTGCCGCACCGAGGTACGTGCAGCTTCGTCTTCGACCTCGCGCCGACCGACAGCATCGAGCTCACCCGCCTCGAACGCCACCCAGGCCTGCTTTACGGACTCGGGCCGAAGCAAGCTGCCAACTTGATCGGCTCGCGTTAATGGTTGGGTCTTCACGTTGCTCCCGCTGTCATCTTGCTGGGTTGCTCATCTTGCTGTGTTGTTCATCGTGCTGTGTTGTTCATCGTGCTGTGTTGCTCGTCGGTTCGAAGCACACAAGGCCGTAGCCGGTAAGCATCGGAGCGTGGTATGCCCGATGGACGCGACGGACTTCAGAACCCATTGCCCCTCGCATGGCTAACCACATGATGACCTCGACCGACTCGGCGCCGCCCCGCTGCATGTACTCCAGGTGATCGAGCTCACAGAGTGAATCGGGATCGGCTTCCAGTAGATCGAGGAACTCGTTGTCCCAATCGGGGGCCACCATGCCGAAGTCAGCGCCATGAAGTTGGTGAGACATGCCCCCGGTAGCGATCACGACGACCCGGCTGTCTTCGGCGTGCGACTGGACGGCATGCCGAAGGGCTTCCCCCAGTCTGAAGAGCCGACGGGCTGTCGGCAGGGGGTGCTGAATCACGTTGACCGCCAGCGGCACGACCGGCGTCGGCCATGGCGGTTTGATCAGAAAGGGCAAGACTGAGTAGACGCCGTGGTCGACGACCATTTCCTGGCAGATGGTTGGGTCGAACTCATCGGCAACGAGGCTCCGAGCCATGTGCCATCCGAGGTCGGAGTGTCCGATCAGGTCGGGCAGCGGTCTCTTCCCCCAACCCTCGTCAGCTTGAGGAAAGTGATCGCTGACGCCCAAAGCAAACGTGGGGTACGCGTCGAAGAAGAACTGGTTGACATGGTCGTTGTAGACGATGACCAGGGCGTCAGGTGCCAGCGCGGCCAGCCAATCGGCGGCCGGTTCAAATGAAGCAAAGATGTCGCTCCAGTCGGGCTGATCGCCAACCTGCTGGTCGTAAGCCCTCGCCAGTGAAGGGGCATGACTTACGCCGATTCCGCCAACGATCTGACCCATCAGTTACTCGTGCCCGGAACGTTGCGGCTCGCAAGAAATTCGTCCAGGCTTTCGCCCCTCATCGAAGCACCAACTTCCAGCAGACTCGATCCGATCGTGGCAGCGATCTTGAGGAACACATAGACGTTTCCGCCATGAGCGACCATCCCGGTCCAGTCTCGGTCGACCACCAGCTGTTGTTCAGTTTCAGTGAGGTCGAAACGCCGGCAATAAGCCACCTCGTCCTTGAGGAAGGCCTCTCTGTTGCCTTCGTCGGTGAGGCTGGCTGACAACTTGTTGAGCCGGTAACCAACCTTCGATTGCTCTCCGGTGAACACCGTCATCGCCGTCACTGATTCTTCTCCCTCGACCGATCGGTCACGTTTTGGAAGCTACTCGATGACAGATCGAGACACCTGTGGCACAAACTGTTCCCAATGAAAGGGATCTGCTGGCTGGTCGGTGTAGCCCTCTAACCGGTCGGCCGCCCGGCCAACGACAGCGCTCGCCGTGTCATCGTGCTGATCGAGGTAGTCGTCGAGCTCGGCTACAGCCTGACTCAGAACATCAAAGCCTCCGGCCAAGACTGCGCTGGTCATCTGCACTGCGGACGCGCCAGCCAGTAGGAAGCGAGCAACGTCGAGCCCGTTGCGAGCGCCGTTGGTGGCGATGAGGCTCTGCGCTGGGCCGACCGCCTTCCGAGAGAGCGCCAGCCAGCGACAGGTAAGAGGCAGGGCCCAACCGCCGCCGTAAGCAGCCATGGTGTTCATCGTCGGGGTTTGGGTTTCGAGGTCGGGAAGAAACGCCATGAACCGGCCCATGACCGTGACCGCATCCGCTCCTCCATCGAATGCCGCGGTTACGAGGTCGGTGACGTCTTCGCTTTGCCCGGTGAGCTTGACCCAAAGGGACACGTCGTCGGTCACATCTCGTATGGCGGAGATCTGCTGCTCGATGGCTGCTGCGTTTGTCTCCAACATGATGGCGCCTGCCGTCGCTTCTCGACCGTGCGGGGCACCGGTGTTGACCTCGAATGCTCGGCATCGCGTGGTCTCGACCACTTCGGCCGAGAGTTCCACAGCAGTATCGCGGTTAGCGGGGATCAGGCTTGGGACGACCACGGAGTCGCCTTCGGTGTCTACCAAGCCGGTCGTCATCTCCAGCCAATCAGCCCATGAGCCGGGGTACAAACCCGATCGATTCAGCAGGCTCGCGTCGGGTGGCGGCGAGCCGTCCCAGGCCAGCTGGTTCCAGGAGGAATCGAACAGTGCGTAGTCGGTATGGGCCAACTGCCGTCGGGCTCCTTCGTTTTCGTTGGCCGACTTGACCATCACCGCGCCCACACCGGCATCGATGGCTGCTCTTACGCCCCCGGGTCGAATGACATGTTCTCCTGATCCGCAAATGATCGGGTTGCGTAGCGTTAGACCGCCGACGTTGATAGCCAGTCGGTCAGTCACCGGAAGGCCGGACTAGAGCCAGGGGGCGCCTGGCGAGCCTCGAGATCATCGAGCAGGCGATCGATTCGATCCTTCGCCTCAGTCTTGTCGTAGAGATTGAAAAGGGCCGCCGCTAACCGCACCGGATCACCTGAGTAGTAGCGCTCGTAGAGCTGCTGTCGTCCGGAGAAGCCCGATGATGAAGCATCCCAGCCCAGCCGGAACAAGCGGATGCGCTCGGTGGCATCGGCGTTGGCGCTTTGGAAGTAGCGCTCAACGTCATCGGCGCGGGGCCCATCGAGCTCAGCGAATGACGGTGCCGCAGCCAAACCCCCAGCTCCGATGATTTGAACGATCTCGCACATGCGCTGGAACTGCTGCGGGAAGTTCTGTCTCACCGTCCAAAGTGGCATCGGGGCCGGATAGCAACCGGCGGGTCGGATCTCAGCCTCGGCTTCGGAGGCAACGAGGGCGGCCCTCGTCTGCTCAGTGAACACAATCAGCTCGCTCAACATGCCTTGGACATGAAGGAACTGGTCGGCGTTGGTTGACTCGGCGATTCGCATGGCCAGACCCATCATGAACTCCGCCTTTGCCAAGTTCTTGATCGAAAACTGGTGCATCACCTGCTCCATAGCGCCTGTCCGATTGAACAGGCCATTGCACATGGCGACATCGCGATAGACAAAAGTGCGCTCCCACGGGACGAGCACGTCATCGAACACCACGGTCCCATCAATCTCATCCAGCCGATGGCTAAGCGGATGATCCATAGGCGAGGCAGCGTCGATTGGTGTGAGCGACGGCCGGCAGATGAAGCGCATGCCTTCTGTGTTGATGGGGAGGGCAAAGCAGAATGCGTACGAGGCTGCATCCTCGTTGTCGGCCAGATAACTCGACGGCGCCACCAAGATCTCATCGCTGTGGGCGCACAGGGTTGCCACCATTCTGGCGCCTCGGATTATCCAGCCGTCCTCGGTCTCCCCAACTTGCCGGGCCGCGACGTCGGTCGTTTGCTCCTCGACCGGGCGTGACCGGTCGTACTGCGGGGTGACCAGGGTGTGGGTGAGCACCAGATCGTTTTCTCGAATGAACTCGTAGTAGCTCTGCAGGAACTGGCCGTAGGGTCGGTCGGGTCGATCGAAGTCGCTCGCGGCCATAGCTAGACCGGCGACCATGATGTTCATGAAGTCGGCCGAACGGCCGAACATACCCGACGTGTGATCCATCCATCGTTTGACCATCACCCGCCTGCGACGTAGGTCGTTCGCCGAGGATGGTTGGATGAACGAGAGTCCGACCCGCTCACCCGACGTTGGCGACTCGTAGGTCATGTCGTCGATGAGCTCATCTTGTAGCTGCATGTCGTAGAGCTCGGCAATGGTCTTAGCGGCTCCGGCGAACCGCCGGTCGGTGACGACATCGTCGACCCGCTCACCGTCAATCCAGATCTCTCGGCCCGTTCGTAATCCGGCTAAATACTCTGCTCCAGTTCGTGCTCCCATGACGGCATTGTGACCGCTGGTCTTGGCGGCTGCATTGGGAGCTTGAAAGCCGGCCGGCTACATGGCCAGGAGACTCTTGGTCACCTTGTCGGTGAAGTCTTCGGGCCAGGTGTCCTGCAGGTCGACGATTTCTCCCGGCGTGGTGATCTTGTAGACCATCTCCAGCGCCGTGCGTAGGGCGTCACGTTGGTAGTCGGGCTTGTTGGCTGGACCGAATGGGTTGCCCATTGGGAAGTTCACGAACAGCGATCGGGGTGGGCAGACCAGCTCGGTGAGGTCTCGACCGGTGGAAACAAGCACGGTGGGGATGCCAGCGGCTTCGATGACTCGTGCGACCAGACCAACTGTCTGGTGGTCGAGAGGTCAAGCGGGAACCAGGAGGAAGAGGTCGACGTCGTCGTCGTGTAGCTCCTGGGCCAAGGCCGGCGCTGCCTCCTCCAGAACGTAGGTGCGCTTATAGATGCGGCCCATGAACCCGCTCCACAGGCGAGGGGCGATCGAGCCGATAGTGCCGTCGGCCTCGAGTTCACGAAGCCGGTCGATCGGAAACACCGTGTTCACGTCGATCTCGGCGTCGGTGGTGTCGTAGTAGCTGTCGCTCACGGTGAAATCGGCTTGCGTGCTGGATGGGTCGACCGTGTCGAGTCGGAAGTCGTTGCGGGCGTAGGCATCCCATGTGGGCATCGAGCAGTGGGACACACCACCCGACGTGAGCATCGACACCCGGCACTCCGACAGTGGCTTCTCGAGTGCCGTGAGGGAGGTCGGCTCGTTCGATGTCCACTCATAGGGCGGAAATCCCTGAGCCTTGTACCGCTGGTTCAGAAGGTCGACATACCGAACTGGTTCCATGCAACAAAGCTAGACCTGGCAAACCAGCTGGCCAAGACAGAGAGTGGGCATTGCCGCTACCGTTCGCCTATGAGCTGGCTGATCGAGGGCGCGCACACGCGACAAGAACTGCTGGCGCTGCACCCGCCGCTGGCTGCCGATCATCAAGCTATTTTGGATGAACTCTGGGCCAGTTCGATCGACGCCCGTATCCTCGAGCTGTGTCGGTTGCGGACGGCCACCCTGCTTGGCAACACGGCGGCATGGAACGAGCCCCGTAGCGCTGCGGCCTTGGATGCTGGCCTGGACGAGGCCCTTGTGGAGTCGCTTTCTCTGTGGGTGACCGACGACAGGTTCGACGGTGCCACCAAGGCCTGTCTGGAGCTGGCCGAGCAGTACGTGCTCGACGTGCATGGCATCACCGATGACCAGGTGGCCGGTGTGAGCGAGGCCATTGGTCCCGACGGCGTGATCACGCTCACCACGGCCTTGGCCACCTGGGAGATCAGCCATCGTTTCGACAACGCATTGCTCGATACGG
>JBLINY010000180.1:0-6711 GCA_047638695.1 Acidimicrobiales bacterium
CTTACGACTAACGGGTGTGGGTGACCGCGGCTGCCGATGGCGGAGCCTCGACTACCGGACCGCCGTCGCTCGGCCCGCTGCCCTCTGGCTCGGCCTCTTCCTCAGTGACCGGTGCATCAGTTGGAGGTTCTTCTTCGGGTACGGGTCCGTCAGGCGGAGGTTCTTCCCCGGCTACCGGTGCGTCCGATGGAGGTTCTTCTTCCGGTACTGGCGTTTCAGATGGGGGCTCTTCCGCAGGCGGAGGACCGAACAGATCATCGAGCTGGGCGAGCAACTCGTCGAGCGGTGGGAGCTCGCCAATGAGCGGCATGGCTGGGGCGTAGGTGACGGGAGGCAACCGTGCCGTGCACGATGTATCAAGTGGGCCACCGGGATCGCCCAGAAACTGGGCAATGATGATCTGCGGGCACGTGTCGTAGAACGTGACGACATGGCCGAGATTGTTGAAGAACACCAGGTCCGAGTTCGGCAGGCTGGCTGCGGTGAGCTCCGACCACTCGGGAGCAGTCTGGAAATCGGCGTCGGTATACAGAACCAACGCCGGCAAGTCACTGACGACAGGTTCGTTCACCACCGCCACCTCGGGCTCGACATCAAAGATGGCGCACTCTTCGGTGAATGCGAAGATCTCTGCGATTTCGTCGGCCACCGCATAGATGGCGTCGGACCAACCGGGGCCGTCGTAGACGGTCGCGCCCTCGCTGAATGGGAACTCTTCAGCGCACATCACGGTGAAGTAGAAGCCATCGGAGAGAGTCTCACCAGGACCGGGCACACCGCGGAAGTCGGCTTGGAACTCGCTCAGGATTTCCGGTGGGAGGCCGAGGGCATTGAACATGGTGTTGCGGAGAAATTCAAGGGTTTGCTCGTGACGAACGGCGGCGTCGTCGTTGGCGAGACCGTTGATGAGGGCAGCGATGTAGGGGTTGGGGAAGCTCACGTCGATGAGCGCTAACCACTGCGATCCATCGATCATTACCTCAGGGGTTCCGAAGATGAACTCGACGGCGGTGCCCGTCAGTAACTGGGGCTCCGCCATTGTGTTGTCGACGGCTGCGACGAGATCGCCCCGAAGGTCAGGGAATGCCGTGGCACATGCCGGATCGACGTCGCAGCGAGCAACGATGGCATCGAGACGCTTCAGGAACCCGATGGCGTCTTCGCCGGCAGTCACGTTGACCTCGGGTGGGAAGACCGAGTCGAGAACCACGCTGCGCACGCCTTCGGGCCGATCGCGCATAATGGTGAGGGCGAGGTCAGTGCCGTAGGAACCCCCGAAGAGGTTCCATTCGGCGACACCGAGGGCCACACGAAGATCGGCGATGTCGGCCCCATTCTCGATCGTCGTATAGCCGTTGAGGTCGACGCCCTCGGCAACTAGGCGGGGGTGGCACTCTGCTAGCAGCTGGCGCTGGAACGTCAGGAGCTCTTCTTGTGACTCGAACTCCGGCTCGTCGTCGGCAAAGTCCTGCTGCTGAACACAATTGAGATTGGGGTAGGCGTAGCCGGTGCCGCGTTGGTCGACGAAGATGACGTCTCGGCCGCCTGAGGCTGGTCCCATCGCTAGTTGATAGAGGAGGCCGGCTCTGTTCAGCGGTGCACCGCCCGGGCCGCCCTCCAGGTAGACAAGCGGGTCGGGCAGCAAACCATCGCCGGGCATAACACCGAAGGCGATGTTGATGTGGCGCGCATCGGGATCTTCACGATCCTCGGGTACGGCAAAGAACCCGCAAATGGCCGACGGCGGAAGGGGAGCGGGGCCATCGATCGGGCAGAGAGATAGCTGGACGAAGTCACTGGCCGGGCTCTCCGAGCTCACCGATTGGAAGTTGATGCACGGTGCGCTGACGCTGTTGTTGCCCGGTCCGGCGGCACCGTGCACGATCTGTATGGCGACGGCCGGCTCGCTGAGGTCGACGCTGGGAACAGCGAAGGGAGCGTAGGGCGTGATGTCGGGGAGATCGGGCGTGGGCTCTGTTTCGGCGATCAGTTTGCCGGAGGCGGCATAGAAGCGCACCCGAACTTCTTCTTCGAATTGGCTGAGGTCGGTGGTGTAGTCGATCTGGTCGTCGAGATGGTCTGGATCGGTGGTGACACCGCTGGTGAGCACCCGGCCCGTCGGCAGCGGTTTGTCGAGGGTGACAATGGGCGACGACTTGTGGTCGCTTCCATCGCTGTGCACGTGGTCGACGTTCACCAACTCGATGTCGAACTCGACAGCGCACGGCACCGGTTCGGACTGACCGTCGGTGAGCGCTCCGAATGTTGGAGTGCTCTGTCGGGTTCCGGATAAGGCGGCGACGCCATCAGTTGCTCCCACCGGTGTTATCGATGCCAGCAACGCTGCTGCGGAGACAGTCGCCCCGATCAGGGCTGACCACCCACGCCTTGGCCTCGTGATTGTCCGTCCGGATCTCATTGCTCCACCGCCTTGTCCAACGAGCTGCTCGCACCCTAGTGCGCTGTATTCGGCGGTTGTGGAAGCCTCGGTTAGTCGGCGCTGATGCTCAGATGTCGAGCAACTTGGCGAAGGCAGCGGGCACTCCAGATGGACCCTCGAGTAGGGCCAGTTTAGCCCCTGTCTCCTTGGCGAATTCCTCTGCTTCTTCGCATTCTTCGGCCGGCGCAATAATGACCAGCTCGTCCAGCATGCGGGCCGAGCGCAGGGGGTCGGCACCTACCGTGGTTTTGCAGTCGGACAAGAGAATCGTGAGACGTCGCTTGGCTCTTGATCGTTCGAGCTGGGCCCGGGCGCTGGCCAGAGCGAAGTCGAGATCGGTGGGGCCGTGGCCGCGAAGGCCGAAGATGTCCTCAACCACTTCCTCGGCGTGCCGAGGAGTGTCCTGAGCTTTGATCACGATCACCTGTTCAGCGAAGGCAACCACGCTGTGATCGATCGGGGCTCGAAAGGCGGCCGCTGCAGCGGCGAGCCCGGCCGCAGCAAGACGGTCGCCACCCATCGAACCGCTCTTGTCGATGACGAGGCAGAGAGCGGTGTCTGGCCGCGACCACTCGCGCACCATGACGTCCTCGAGTCGTGGTGGCTCACCCGAGGCTCGCGATTCGATCAGAGCATCGAGACTCGACTCGACGTCGATGTCGCCGATTGCGACCGCGGCCGAGCGGGTGCGCAGCCGACCAACACCGCGAGCCCGAGGAGGTCCGCTTCGAGCCAAATCGAGGACGAGGCGCCCGGCTAATCGTTGGGCCAGCGCCCGTAGTTTTTCGTCGGTGGCGCCGGTCATCTTGGCCAGCATCGAGAGAGCCTCGTCGGGGTTCTCGGCCAACGCCTCTTCAAAGGCCTCCTCGTCGAGTTCGCCCACATCGGGCGAAACGTCTTCGAAGCCGTCCTGTTGTTCCAGCTCACGCCGCGGCGTGGTCTTTCGGCGCTCCTTCTTCAGCTCCTCTTGCGCCTCGTCGCCTTCTTTGGCCAGCCTTAGCCCGCTATCACCCCAGCCGGGGTCGAATCTTTTCCCGACGCATCACTGTCGCCTTCGTCTAGGTCGTTGCTGAACACCATGCGGAAGAGCTCGGTGATGATCTCCTCCGCTGTTCGGCCAGTTCCTTCATGGACACGGATGCGGCCAGACAACGCGGCCAACGCGGCATCGAGCATGGTTTGGGGAGATGCGTTGTCGCGGATGGCAGAGAGCTGTTCGGCGATCAGCAGGGTGTCGATGCCACCGCGGATCGACGAGCCGATTCTGATCTCGGGGTGGTCGCGGGTGAGTCGTACCAGTTCAACGATGCGGCCGGTCAGCGCGCCTGCGGCCGACCCGGATTCGCGAGCGGCCACGGTCGTCTCTTCATCGTGCGATTGGTAGCCCATCGCAACCCGGCACATCCGGTCGTACACCGCAGCCGAGATTCGGGCGGTGCCAACAGCATCGAACGGGTTCATGGCGGCAACCAGGCGGAAACCCTCAGCCGCCGGGATACGCCCCAGCCGCGGGATGTGAACCTCGCGCTCTGACATGGCGGTGATGAGGAGGTTGAGCGTCTCTTCCGGGACTCGGTTGAGCTCCTCGACGTAGAGCAAGGCGCCGTCTCGCACTGCCTCTGTTAGCGGCCCGTCAATGAACACATCAGGCGAATAGCCGTCAGTGAGCACCCGCGCCGGATCGAATTGGCCGACCAATCGGGCCGGTGTCAGCTCGGCATTTCCTTCGACGAAGACAAACGGCAGCTCGGCCGTCGCGGCCAGCGCCCGCAACAGCGTTGATTTGCCGGTTCCCGGAGGGCCCTCGAGCAGGATGTGGCGTCCCGCAGCGAGAGCGGCAACGACGACTTCGATTTCGGCGCGGCGACCGACGACGTGCTCGCACACGGCGTCGACCACCGAAAGATCGAACTTCAAACCTCAGGCCGCGTGGTCGTACATGACCATGCCACGAATGTTGTCGCCGCTTCGCATGGCGTCGTAACCGTCGTTGATGTCATCGAGGTCGTAGGTCTTCGTGACCAACTCGTCCAACATCAGCGTGCCGTTTTGGTACATGCCGAGCAGGCGAGGAATGTCGTAGCGTGGATTTGCTGATCCGAAGATCGAGCCGACGAGCTGCTTCTGAAAGAGCGTGAGTTCGAACAGGTTGAGCTTCACATCCTGCTCCATGATCGGAGCCACCGAGGTATGTACGCAGCGGCCGTTGGTGCCGATCAGGGCCATGGTGTCCTGGATGATGGCGCCCGAGCCGACGCCGATGGTGATGATGGCCTTGTCTGCCATTTTGCCCTGGGTCATTTCCGTGATCAGCGGCAGTGCCTCTTCGACGCTGCTGGCGGTATGGGTGGCACCAAACAGTTGGGCCAGCTCGTGCTTTTTTTCGTTGATGTCGACGGCGATGATGCGCTCGGCGCCGGCCATCCGGGCTCCCTGGATGGCGTTCATGCCAATGCCGCCGTTGCCAACGACCACCACGGTCTCGCCCGGCTTCACCTCGGCTGCGTAGTTGGCCGAGCCCCACCCGGTGGTGACGCCGCAGCCGACAAGTGCTGCCTTGTCGAGGGGGATGTCCTTGTCGATCTTGATGACCGAAGCCTCAGAACACACCGTGTACTCACCGAAGGTGCCGATACAGCACATGATGCCGAGGTCGGTGCCGTCGGCCGAATGATGACGAGCGGTGAAGTCGGTGACCTGGCGCCCGGCCAGAAGGAACTGACCGAGTTCGCAAAGGTTCTGCATGCCTTGGGAGCACTTGCTGCATTTGCCGCAAGCGGGGATGAAGGCGAGGACGACGTGGTCGCCGACCTTGACGTCTGTGACGCCCGGCCCGACCTCGACGATCTCGCCTGCGCCTTCGTGGCCACCAACAATCGGAAGTTGTTCAATTCCGAGGTCTGCCTGCACCTCTGCGGGCATCACCATGTCGCCGGTGAGGAGGTGGTCATCGGAGTGGCAGAGGCCGGAACCGACGAGCTTGATCATCACTTCGCCCGCTTTCGGCGGGTCGAGCGTGATCTCTTCGACACTCCAAGGTGTGTTGGCTTCCCACAGAATGGCAGCGCGCGTCTTCATGTTCAGACTCCTTAGATGTGTCGGGGGGCACAACCTAGTTCACGCTTATTCTGAGCGCTCGGGCGACAACATTCGCCAAGCCAGAGCGCGCTCAGAGTGTGCCGGTGCGAGCCTTGAACTCGTCTGACCCGCTAAAAAGTACGACCAGCTCTTGCCTGGTAAGATCGATGCCCAGGCGTTCGAGCCAGTAGGCGAAACCGGTCGAGTCTGGCTGGCGGCCCAAGACGTTGAGGTACACGGCCCCGAGGAAGTCACTATTGGACGTGCCGGCGTAGGTCGCTGTCCACTCCGGAAGGCCGGTCCAGGTAGTGGCGGCGTCTCGAAGCGACAGACCGGCGGTCGATCGAGCCATCCAGTAACCGAACCCGTCAGGGTCGGGGACACGCCCAAAGACGGCCCAGTAGAGGCGAGCGAATGCGCCCGTGATCCCCTCGGAGCCGTGGTAGATCTCGAGTAGGGGCGTTGGGCCAGGCTGGGTGAGAGGTCCGGGGCATGGCGCTCCGGTCGAACTGCCGATGGCGGTGGCCACCACTTCGGTTCCGGCAATGACCGTGAACTGAAGCTCGATGTCACCACAGACATACGGAGAGCTGCCGGCGCCGGTTCTGCCCGGCTCGGCCGTGCCCCGACTCTCGAGTCGAACGGCCGTGCCTAAGCTCAGATCGCCGGTGGGTGACAGCGAGACCTGACGAACCACAACCACGCCAACCGCGTCGATGGCTGCGATGGGGCAGGATGCAGGGAACCTCCACTGCCACTCGAGGTCGTCGGGTCGGGCGAGCTCGATACTGTCGGGCGCACAGAGGTTGGTGTGCTCGCAGGCACTCGACCCAATGCGATCGGCGGTCCAGGCCCTGCCATCGTCACAAAACTCACTGGACTGGGCGGCCGCAGGGTGAGAGGTCGCCAAGGTCGAGACGGCGAGCGCCCCCAGCAGAAGCGCGGCGACGGCGACAAGGCAGCGACTGGCGGTCCCGAATCTTCGGTCGGCCAGCAGCGAAGTTCGTTCGGTTGAGGCTTCCACTACATCGCTACTGTACCCGCGGTGGGTTAGGCCGTGCCTGCGCACTGACGCTTAGGGGCTCAGCCGGTAGGTGGATTCTTGGGGCTCCATCGATCTCGGTAGTCGATGAGTCTGGCGATCATGAGCACGGTGGTGGCGAGGCGGAGTGCGGCGTGGCGGTGGCGGTTTC
>JBLINY010000181.1:0-6675 GCA_047638695.1 Acidimicrobiales bacterium
TCAAGCGCAAACTCGCTGGCTGCGCCATTGGCAGCCCAGTCGACAATGGCAGCGCGATATCGATCGGCGATGTCGGGGATCTTGCGAGCTTCGGTGAGAAGTTCTTTCACTCGCTCGGGCAGGTCGTCGGGAAGCGGCGTTGTCGTGTCACGAGATTCGATCGAGGCGCTCTCGGCTGGCCGCACCAGCGTTCCGGTCTCGTCTATCCACACGGCCATCGGCACGTTCTTGAAACCGAACAGCTCGTTGGTGACATGGGCCGAGTCGATCAGGTTGATCATCGGGGCCGCTCCATCAGAAGCCGGAGCGGCCTCGATCCACGGCAGCGCCTTCTCGGGATCGATATCGAGGGCGACGGTAACGACCACCACGTTCTGTGAAGCGAGTTCAGCGTTGAGTGCCTGCCACCCGGGCAGGCTCATCCGGCAGCCTCACCACGAGGCCCAGGTGACAAGTAACACTTTCTTGCCGTGAAGCGACGAGAGCAAGAATGGGTTGCCGTCGGAATCGGGCAGTTCGAGAATGGGAACGGTGGCGCTGGTAAGCGAGTGCCCCATCCCCTCGGGCCCGAGGGCATAAACACCGGTGGCGTCGTCGTGCAGCAGCGGCATGCCGAGCTTCTGCGACAAGACCGAGACGTCGAGGCGATCCCCGTCGACCGCTTCAGACGCCGGAACGCACACATCGCCCTTACACAGCCCCTGGGGTTTCGACACCCACCCGGTGCGAGTTGCGAAGTCGGCGACCGACACCGTCAGTTCATCGAGAATCATGATGGCACCGTACTGCCGAGCGCCGGTTCGCTCTTCCTGTCGGTCGGCCTTACCTCGACCTTACGCCCCGCAACTAGTAGTGCAAAGGTTGACCACCGCAGCGAGGGTCCCTCGGTACAAGATCGAGGGGCCCGCAGTCAGCCCGGCTGTACTAGACCAGCCATGCTGTACTGGCCGCCATGCTTCTCGCTGATCTGGCCGCGACATCGGCCGCCGTGGCCGCTGCCAGCGCACGCAACGAGAAGACGGCGTTGCTGGCCCAGCGCATCGCCGAATTCGAACCAGCCGAGATCGAGGCTGGCATTGGCTTCCTCATCGCCACTCCGCGCCAGGGCCGTATCGGGGTTGGATGGGCGGCAGTCGGCCGTTTGGCCGTCGAACCAGCCAACGCACCGAGCATCACGGTGCTCGAACTCGACCAGCTGCTCTCGACCCTGGCGGCTACGACAGGCGAAGGATCAACCGCCGCCCGCGACCAGTTGTTGACCAACCTCATGGGCCGAGCGACCACGGTCGAACTCACGATGGTGCGCCAAATCCTCACGGGTGAACTACGCCAGGGAGCATTGGCCGGCGTCGTCACCGCTGCGGTAGCCAAGGCCGCCGACGTAAAGCTCGCCACCCTGCGACGGGCCGTGATGCTCACCGGCAACCTCGGCATCGCCAGCCATCTCGGACTGACCGGCGGGACCACGGCGCTCGAGGCCGTCCGCTTGGAGGTGGGCCGTCCCATCGAACCGATGTTGGCGTCGACCTCAGACAGCGTTGCCGATGCCGTCGCCGCCCTGGGAATGGTGTCGGTGGAATGGAAGCTGGACGGCGCCCGCATACAGGTGCATCGCGATGGCGATGACGTCACCATCTTCACCCGCAACCTCAACGACGTGACCGAGCGACTTCCCGGTGTCGTCAACGTTGTCCGGTCGCTGCCGGTGCGACAGACAGTGCTCGACGGCGAGGTGCTCAGCGTCGCCAACGACGGAAGCCCCCAACCGTTCCAAGACACGATGTCGACGTTCAGCACCGACGAAGCTCACGACTGGGTACCGGGCATGCGCCCCTTCTTCTTCGACGTGATGCACCTCGATGGCGTCGACCTGATCGATGCTCCGCTCACCGAACGGTCGAGCGCCCTCGATCGCATCGCGGCCGATCATCGCATCCCCGCCGTCGTCACCGACGACGCCGGTGTGGCCGCAGCCCACTCCGATGCTGCACTGGCGGCGGGCCACGAAGGCGTGATGGTCAAAGGCGTCGACGGAAACTACGAAGCAGGCAAGCGCGGCAAATCGTGGCGCAAGGTCAAGCCGGTCCATACCTTCGACCTTCTCGTGTTGGGAGCCGAGTGGGGCCACGGGCGCCGCACAGGAAGGCTGTCGAACCTGCACCTCGGCGCTCGCGATCCGGATACCGGCACCTTCGTGATGGTGGGCAAGACCTTCAAGGGGCTCACCGACGAGCTACTGGCGTGGCAGACCGAACGGTTTCTCGAGCTGAAGGAAAGCCAGAGCGCCTCGGGCCACACGGTGTTTGTCCGACCCGAGCTGGTGGTCGAAATCGCCATCGACGGTGTGCAACGCAGCACCCGGTATCCGGGTGGCGTCGCCCTCCGGTTCGCCAGGGTGAAGGGCTACCGCCCCGATCGCACCCCCGACACCGTCGAGCCCATCACGACCCTCCAGGCCCGGCTGGCCCCCTGAGAACAGCCCGTGACCGCAGAAGGCTGCACTACGGCTGGCAGCGGGGGCACCACCACACGTTGCGGCCATCGATGTCGGCTGATCTCACGAGATCACCACAGCGGCGGCACTGGTCGCCGCCCCTCTTGTAGGCGTACAACCGCTCACCCGGTGGCAGCTTGCCGCGCTTGGTGCCGCCAGCATCGACTTCGGCAACGGTGACGATGCGACCCAACCGCTCGCCAGCTTTCAGCTCGACCACCGTGAGATTCCACAGCTCGTCGATCTTGGCTCGGTCGACCTCATTGGCCGGTGTGAACGGATCGAGACCGATCATGAACAACAGTTCCGAACGGTAGACGTTGCCAATCCCCGAGATGATGCCCTGATCCATCAGCGCACGGCCGATGGGAATCTTGCGACGGGACAACCGAGCGGCCAGCTGATCGGCACCGTCAGCCGGCTTCTGGATAGGATCTGGCCCCAGCCTGGCGAGCACGTCCACCATGCCATCAGGATCAAGAATCTCACATGTGGTCGGGCCGGCCAGGTGCAGCTCGTCCTCGGCCGTCCACATGAGTACCCGGCAGGCATCTGACGGTTCGGGGAAGGGAGGCGTCGCCATGCGGAACTTGCCGAACAGGCCGAGGTGCACGTGCAGAACATCGCCAGTGCCGAATCGGTAGAAGAGGTGTTTGCCCTTGGCTTCTATGGTGTCGAGGCGAAGGCCGTCGAGATGATCGGCACTGTCAGCGAAACGACCCTGGGGCGATCGCATCGAGACCACCTTCTTGTTGAACCGCTTTCCTTGGAGCCGAGCGGCTCGATGCAGGACGTGACCCTCAGGCATGGCCGCACTCTCGCACGTCCGCGACGGTTTCCCTTGCCGTCGCCGCTTTCCGGTCGCCACTTTCCGGCCGACAGTTTTCCGATAGACAGTCGGTCATGAGTGATCAACCCATCTCCCGGTTCGGTGTCCCCGCCCTAGCCGATCTGCCCGACGACATCCGCGCCCAGATCGAGGGCGTACAGGAAAGCTCGGGGTTCGTCCCCAACGTCTTCCTCGCCCTCGCTAACCGGCCCGACGAGTACCGGGCCTTCTTTGCCGCCCACGATGCGCTGATGGACAAGAGCGTTGGCCTGTCGAAGGCCGAACGAGAGATGATCGTTGTTGCCACCAGCGGGCTCAACGCGTGCCTCTACTGTGTGATGGCCCACGGCGCGATCCTGCGTATCCGGTCCAAGAATCCCCTGCTGGCCGATCAGTTGGCAACCAACCCTCACAAGGCCGACCTCAGCGAGCGCGAGCGTCACATCATCACCCTGGCCATGAAGGTGGCCGGCGATTCGGGAGCAGTCAGCGACGACGACCTTCAGGCCATGCGCGACAACGGTTTCACCGACGACGAGATCTGGGACATCGGCGCCATCACCGCCTTCTTCGCCATGTCGAATCGCCTGGCCAACTTCGCTTCGATCAGGCCCAACGATGAGTTCTATGCGATGGCTCGCTGACCGATGACCCACGGAAAGGCGCCACCCGGCCAGGCGTCTCGAGAGCGAAGCGCAGGCTCGTCTCGATGAAGAGTTTGGCCGACCTGCTGGTCGATGTCCGGTCGTGGCTGGGCCTCGAGGACGCTTACCGAAACGGTCGCCCGCTGGACCAACTTCCTGCCAACACAGATCGTGATGCCCACATCCATCGCCCCGCAATCGGCATTGGCTAACGAGGAACCCATGGTTCGAAGCCGACGCCATCCCTGCGGTGCGACAGCGAGTCCGTCAGGTGCTGACGAGCACCGATGCCAGCTGACCGGCCAGCAACGAGGCAACGGCCAGAATCGCCAGCTGCGGGTTCGCCCGGGGCAGGTCGGGCAACGAAGAAGCATCGATCACGCTCACTCCCCTAGCGCCCAGCACCACACCCCCGGCGCCGGTAGCCCGGCCGAACCGACACGAACAACCAGCGTGATAGATCCCGCCCAGACGCGATTCCATCCAGGTGTCGAGCTCGGCATCGGCATCTGGAAACTGGCTGATCGGTGTGCCCTGATCGTCGAGGAACACCGCAGTCACCGCCTGGGTGAACGCGCTTTCGGTCAAGAGGGCCATCGTGCCGCGTACGGCAGATCGCAGCCGGGCCCGGTCGGCCTCGGATGCGAGAGCCGGCAGGTTGTAACTGGTAGCGCTGACCGAACCTTCGGTGTCGGTCGTGACCGCTGCCGTTAGCAGCATGCCCAAGTGCGAGCCGCCATGGCCGAGAGACTCGATGGGCATCGTGAGCAGATCGTTCGCCCCCGGCACCGACGACCACCGAAGCACGGTCGTGATCGGCACACGATCGGATGCCGGAGCATG
Source organism: Acidimicrobiales bacterium (assembly GCA_047638695.1). Taxonomy (GTDB): domain Bacteria; phylum Actinomycetota; class Acidimicrobiia; order Acidimicrobiales; family SZUA-35; genus JAHECQ01. The sequence continues at coordinate 4,811 of JBLINY010000181.1, forward strand.
ACCAAGCCCCACGGGCAGACCGATAGCAGGGTGATCCTTCAGACCCCGACCAACGTGTTCGTTGCCAAGGCCCCGCGCCAGCAACAACTGTGGCGAAACCAAAGCGCCAGCACTGAGCACCACGTGACGAGCTCGGTAGACCTCACCGTTGACGAGGCGAACACCGTCAACGTTCGACCCGCTACCGGTCAGCTCGGCCACCTCGGCCTCGGCCAGGACCGTCACGTCGGCACCACCCGCAGAGCCGCTCTGTCCAGAGATGTGCAGCCGAGAGCTGCCGCTCAGATAGACATCGGCCGCTGTACGACGCCGGCCATCAACAAACGCCAGTGCAGCAGTGAGCAACCCGGTTTGGTCGAGCACCGCCGACGATGGTGCCGACGGATGCCCAACCGAGCGAGCAGCCAGACGGAAGGCCGAGGCCAACTGGCCATGGGGTTTTGGCACGGGCCGCAGCTCGTCGACTACCCGGTTGAGTTCCGCTATCAACGCGCTGCCACCCCACTGGTGGAGGTCGGTCTGATCGCCGGCCATCATCACCATGCCGTTGACCGCGCTGCCGCCGCCCAAGCCGCGGCCTCGTAGATAGTCGGGCGTCGGCCACACCCAGCCGGGATGGCGGGCCGCGGCCAAGGCATCAGTGCCGGTCACGACGGCGGGCGCGTCCGCACCACCGGCTTCGAGCAGCAACACCGATAGCCCGGCATCGGCGAGCCGGCGAGCGGCAACACAGCCGCCCACGCCAGCACCTACGACGACGACGTCGTACACCGAACTACCGGCTGGGGCCACCGGTCAGCTCTGAGTAACGAGAGGCGGCGGGGTGAACCGCACACCCAGCACGGAGGCGATTTCTTCACCCATACCGAGCAGCTTGTGATCGCTCCACATGGGTCCGATCAGCTGAACCCCAACGGGCAGACCGTCATCGGTGAGGCCCAGGGGAATCGCGACCGATGGCAGCAGCGGCAGCGTGGCAATGCCGGCCCAGAACAGCTGGTTGCCGTAGGGAACTTCGGCGCCGTTCACCGTCAACGTGCGTTTCCCATAGGGGCGGCCGATGTCATGTGGATAGGGCGGCACCGGTTGGATTGGGGCCAGTACCGCATCGACGCTTTCGAACAGCGTCGCCCAGGCAGCCTGGGCCTGGGCCCGGGCCTCGTCGGCCTGGATCCAATCCCTGTGTGGCAACGTCAGGCGACGGGCGAACGCCACATTGTGGTTGTCGCTGGGGCCGTACTCGCCGCCGGCGGCAGCGACCGCCTTGACCCATTCAGTTTCCGGAAAGCCGGCAGACAGAGCCGACGTGAGAAGACGGTTGTAGGTGTCGTGCAGAACTTCGGATGGCACGGCAGGCCGAGCCTCAGCGTCGACGGCGGCTCCCGCTGACTCGAGCGTGGCGGCGGCCGCCTCGATCATGCCTTTCACCACATTGTCGACCGGTGACACCGGGTCGTCAGACCAAACTCCAAGCCTCATGTCGGCGATGTCGGCCGGACCATCGAGCACCGGCAGCGCCGCTCCCGGTACTCCCATGAAAGCGGTAGAGGAGTTCGTGAGAACTTCGAGCAAGAGACGCAGGTCGCCGCACGACCGGGCGATGGGCCCGAAGACGCCGAGATCGAGCAGGCCCAGCGATCCGGAGGCTCCGGGGATGTGACCACGGCCGGACACCAGGCCATGGGTCGTCTTGAGGCCGAAGACCCCATTGTTCGAGGAAGGTTGGCGAATCGAGTTACCGATGTCGCTGCCCACCTCGGCCGTGGTGAAGCCACAGGCCACAGCCGCCGCTGCTCCTCCGGATGATCCGCCGGCCGTGCGGGTGAGATCCCAGGGATTGTTGGTGGTGCCGTAGACGTCGTTGT
>JBLINY010000182.1:0-6650 GCA_047638695.1 Acidimicrobiales bacterium
GAAAGCTCCGCTGCTAACCTCCTCACCGCAGGCGGTAGTTGGACTACAAAGCGTGAGCATTCCATGAGTGATATTCAAGATGTCGCCGGCCGGGAAGTCCTTGATTCCCGGGGCAACCCCACGGTCGAGGTAGAGGTCACCCTCGCTTCGGGCGCAAGCGGGCGGGCACTTGTGCCTTCCGGCGCCAGCACCGGCCAGTTCGAGGCAGTTGAGTTGCGAGACGGTGGCGATCGCTACCTCGGCAAGGGGGTACTGACTGCTGTCGGCAACGTAAATACGACCATCCGCCAAGCCCTGATTGGCAATAGCGCACACGCTCAGCGTCAGGTCGACGCGATCATGAACGGCCTCGACGGCACCCCGAACAAGGGCAATCTCGGTGCCAATGCGATTCTTGGTGTCTCACTAGCTGTCGCCCGTGCTGCCGCCAACGATCTCGGCCTGCCGCTGTATCGATACGTCGGTGGGGCGAACGCCCACATTCTGCCGACGCCGATGATGAATGTGCTCAACGGTGGCGAGCACGCTGACAACAACATCGACTTTCAAGAGTTCATGATCATGCCGGTTGGGGCCGCCTCATTCTCGGAGGGGCTGCGATGGGGCGTCGAGGTCTACCACGCATTGAAGAAGGTGTTGACCGATCGGGGCCTGTCGACGGCCATTGGCGACGAGGGTGGGTTCGCTCCCAACCTGGAATCGAATGAAGCCGCCCTCACGCTGTTGATGGAGGCGATTGAACTTGCCGGCCTCAGGCCTGGCGACGACGTGGCACTGACCATGGACGTCGCGTCGAGCGAGTTCTTCAGCGACGGGATGTATCGGCTGGCCGGTGAAGGGCGCGAGCTCCCTCCCCACGGCATGGTCGAACTGCTAGCCCAGCTTGTCGATACCTATCCGATCGTGTCGATCGAAGACGGCATGGACGAAGAAGACTGGGATGGCTGGGCCGCCATCACCGCTGAGCTCGGAAATCGGTGCCAGCTTGTCGGCGACGATCTTTTTGTCACGAACACCGAGCGGCTTGGTCGCGGCATCGAAGGGGGCATTGCCAACTCGATCCTGGTCAAGGTCAACCAAATCGGCTCGCTCACCGAAACACTCGAAGCAGTCGCCATGGCGAGCACGGCTCGCTATTCGGCCGTCATGTCCCATCGTTCGGGCGAGACCGAGGACACCACCATCGCCGACTTGGCCGTTGCGACGAACTGCGGCCAAATCAAGACAGGCGCACCGGCGCGAAGCGATCGGGTCGCAAAGTACAACCAGCTGCTTCGTATCGAAGCCGACCTCGATGGCGCTGCCCGCTACGCCGGGGCCACAACACTCGCCCTTGGCGGCGGCGACAACGGATGACGCGAGTGCTTCAAAGGCTACGAACTTCGGCGCCGGTCGTGGTCGTCGTTGTTGCCTCAACCGTCGTGTTGATCGCGCTCGCCGCTCTTCCGCTTCGCACGTGGATGGACCAGAAGCAAGCGACCCAGGAAGCCGCCGATGAGCTCACTCGCATGCAGGGTGAGGTTGCTGAGCTGGAGGTGAAGCTGGAGCTTCTCGAAACCGATGCCGAGATCGAGCGCATGGCTCGTGAGAACTTCGACTTGGTATTCCCCGGCGAAGAGTCGTATCGGATCCTGCCCCCTCCGGAGAACTAGTCGTCGTGCCGGCACGGACAACAGCCGTGCCGGCCACGACCTCTTACCGACTACTGGCTCTACCGACTACTGGCTCTACTGCTTACTGGGCGGTGAACTCGATCCGGCGGTTTGCCTGCTGCTTGGCGGGCGTGTCGTCGGGGCTCTCGAGTAGCTCTGTCTCTCCGAATCCAACTGCGGTCATCTGGTTGGTCACGCCTCGCTCCTGAAGGGCAGCGAGCACGGCATCTGCTCGCGACTGGCTAAGGGAGAGGTTCGACTCGTCCGACCCGCGGCTATCGGTGTGGCCGCCGATTTCGATGACGGCATCAGGATTGGCGAGCAGTACGGCCGTCGCCCGTTCGATGGTGGGAAACGAATCGGCCACGATCACGTTGGTACCAGACTCGAACAGCACCGGCTCGAGTTCGAACAGCTCGTTCAGTGCCGCTGCAACCGATGCGCCCGCATCGAGCTCGAGGTCGTTGGTTGTTTGTTCGGTGGCGACGCCACCGAATGCGAATGTGAGCGAATCGAGCTGGTCCTGCGAGGACAGCGTCCCACTCACGGTGAGGTCAAAGGGATCTGCACCCTCGACGACGACGAGCTGGTCGTCGATCTGCTCAGGAGCGAATCCCGCAGCGGCGGCAGCTCTCAGCTCGGCGGCCACATCTTCGCTCGGGACGGTGCCGACCAACGTGATCGCGTCGTCCGTTGCAGTAACAACAGCGATGGCGGGCTCTGCCGGAGCGGCGATGGCCTCAGCTGCAGTGGTCGGTGCTGCGGTGGTCGGTGCTGCGGTGGTCGGTGCAGCACCGACCACCGGCACGACCCGATTCTCGACTCGGGTGTCGGTCTCGGCCCGGGAGGCTCGGAGCTCGGCGGGAGAGGCCCGGAGTTCGCTCTCGAACGCGGTGGCAGCGGTCAGCTCGATCCCGTTTGCTCCAGAGCTGCCGCGAAACTGGTTCCAGCCGACGAGGCCGAGGACCATTGCAAGAGCGATGAACGCCACAAGCACAATCTGCTCGTCAGCCGCGACGCCCCATTCAGGAACTATCTTCTGCCGATCGAGCGAGTCGTCGGGGCGCTGTGAGGTGTCTTCGTTGGTCTCCACGATGTACTGACGCCTGAGGCGGCCAAGAAGTCGCGTACTACTCGAGCCTCATTTGAGCTCTGGGGGAAAGAGGTTTCGGTCGCCGGGCGGGGCTCCGAAGGCGACAACTTCTCGTTCAATGTGAGCGCAGTAGATTTTCGTGCAACAATCGCAGCGTCGTCGTGCCGTCCCGCTAGACATCAGAGCACACGACTCGAAGAGCAAGTCGTCAACAAGATTGGGGTATCCGTGGAGATTTCGGTCGAGGTCAATGGTACGACGCACAAGAAGGACGTTGAGCCGCGTACTCTTCTCGTTCATTTCATCCGTGACATGGTCGGGCTCACCGGAACCAACATTGGTTGCGACACATCATCGTGTGGCGCCTGCACCATCCACGTGAACGGCGAAGCCGTTAAGTCCTGCACGATGCTGGCCGTCCAAGCCGATGGTCAGTCCCTTACTACCATCGAAGGCCTAGCCAACGGTGAAGAGATGCACCCGATGCAGACGGCCTTCATGGAGTGCCACGCCCTTCAATGCGGGTACTGCACACCGGGCATGGTCATGGCATCGGTTTCGCTGCTCGACGAGGTCCCCGACCCGACGGAGGCTCAGGTGCGTGAAGGCCTCGAGGGCAACCTCTGCCGCTGCACGGGCTACCACAACATTGTCAAGGCTGTTCTCAGCGCCGCCGGAGGTGCCAAGTGATTCCTGTCGCTTTCGACTACGTCCGGGCCACTTCGGCCGACGAGGCCATCGCTGCTCTTGCCGAACACGGCGATGAAGCCAAGCTCTTGGCCGGCGGCCACTCGCTGCTGCCAATGATGAAGCTCCGTCTCGCCTATCCATCGGTTGTTGTTGACATCGGTCGCCTCAGCGACCTCTCGTACATCAAAGATGCCGGCGACCACATCGCCATTGGCGCACTAACGCGTCACCGCGACATGGAGATCTCCGCTCTGGTCCAAGAGCACGCCCCGCTTCTGGCTCACGCCACGTCGCAGGTTGGCGACCCACAGGTTCGTCACCGTGGCACGTTCGGCGGCTCGTTGGTTCACGCCGACGCCGCAGCCGATCACCCTTCGGTGCTCTTGGCAACGGGTGGTTCAATTGTGGCCAAGGGGCCAAACGGCGAGCGCGTGATCGAGTCAGGCGATCTTTTCACCGGCTTCCTCGAGTCGAGCCTCGCAGCCGACGAGATGGTTACCGAGGTTCGTATCCCCAAGCACACTGGCTCGGGATGGAGCTTCCAGAAGTTCAATCGCCGTGCTCAGGACTGGGCCATTGTCGGAGCGTCGGTGCAGCAGGTCAACGGTTCGGCCCAGGTCGCACTGGTCAACATGCATCCCACTCCCGTGCGAGCCACCGCGGTCGAAGAAGCACTGGCTGGCGGTGCCTCAGCAGCCGATGCTGCAGAGCAGGCTCACGTCGGAATGGAAGCATCCAGCGATCTGAACGCCAGCGTCGATTTCCGGAACCACCTGGCCCGGGTCCTTACTCGGCGGGCCCTCACCGAAGCCGGCATCGCCTGAAGCCAGGGTTCTCTTACCCGCCGCCGGTGCCGAGGATCTCTTCGATTCTCGGAACCGGCACGGCGGTCGTTCCCGTTAGTAACGATAGCCATGGCCAGCGATAGTGTGGGTCTATGAGAGAGATCCTCAGTGACCTCGAGCGTTGGCAGAAGCAAGGCAAGAAGGTTGCTCTGGCGCGTGTTGTCGACATCGAAGGATCCGGACCCCGGCTTCCCGGTGCGGCGATGGCGGTGAACGAAGATGGCGACGTTGCTGGCTCGGTCAGCGGTGGTTGCGTCGAAGGAGCCGTCGTTGTCGAAGCACTCCAGTGCATCGAAGACAGCTCACGCAAGATCGTCACCTTTGGGTTTAGCGACGACGACGCCTTCGCCGTAGGGCTTACGTGCGGGGGGACCATCCACCTCTATCTCGAACCGCTCGACTGGTGACCGAATCCGCCCCCACGTCGCTCTTCGCCATCGTGCGCGACGCGATCAAGAACGAAGACCCCATAGCGCTGGCCACGGTCGTAGACGGGGGTGTCAGCGGTGGCAAATTGGTGGTTCGTCCCGACACCGACCCCATCGGCACATTGGGGAACCCCGATCTCGACCGCGTCGTGATTCGTGATGCTCTTGGTGAATTGGCATCGGGCACATCCGGTATTCGTCACTACGGCGAGCAGGGTGAGGCTCGCCAAGAAGAAGTTTCCGTCTTCATCGAGAGCTTCGCACCTCCGCCGCAGATGCTCATCTTCGGCGCAGTCGATTTCACTGCCGCCCTGTCTCGGGTGGCCAAAGTGCTGGGGTACCGGGTCACCGTCTGCGATGCCCGCCCCGTCTTTGCCACACGCCAGCGTTTTCCCTACGCCGACGATGTTGTCGTCGACTGGCCCAACCGATTGCTCGACAAGGTTGGCCACGAATTAGGACCTCGTGACGCCATCTGTGTGCTCACCCACGATCCAAAGTTTGACGTTCCTGCCGTACTTGCAGCCCTACAGACGGATGCCGGCTATCTGGGGGCAATGGGCTCGCGACGAACGACTGACGACCGTAACGCCCGTCTCCGGGTCGAAGGCGTTAGCGATGAGGATCTGGCCCGGGTGATGGCTCCAATCGGACTAGATCTGGGTGCTCGGACGCCCGAGGAGACAGCGATTTCGATCGTTGGCGAAATCATCGCGCTCCGCTCAGGCCGCCTCGCTCCCTCGCTTCGTGATACCGAGGGCGACATCCATCGCGGCTGAGTCTCGCCAATCGATGGAAAAAAATCACGTTTTGCCCTAATACGCCGATCAGAAGAGTGTGAACGAGTCGGAGGCCAGGGGCCTCATGCGCGTGTGGCGGGATCTTCGCCTTGGCCAAAAGGTCACCCTTATGGTTCTCGCGTCATTTGTGCCGTTGGTGCTCATGGGCGTGCAGGTGGCCAATTTCTCGGGCTCGTTGCTGAAAACTCAGACCCTGTCGAACTTGGGTTTAGCCACTCAGGTAGAGGCCGAGCGGGTCGAAAGGCAAGTGAGTTCGGCTGAGCAGGGTCTGGACGACCTCGCAACCTCAACCGAGCTGAATCAGCTGATTCTCCAGCAAAACGACTCGAACAGCATCGCTCTCAGCAACGACGAACTCGAAACCAAGGTCAAGGACGAACTCGACAAGCTCAAGGATTCCGGGCTCATTGGCATCGCCATTCGCGTCGCCGGTGGCACGACCCACCAGTCAGGATCGCTTCAGGCTCAGACCGAGCTGACCGCCAACTTGATTACGGTCGAGGACGATCTCCTGATCGGAGACGTCTTCTTCGTCGAAGGCCTGCCACGGATGGCCATTATCCGTCATGTCGGCACATCCGGCCTGGGGGCCACGATTATCACCGAGTGGAGCTTGCTCGAACTGTTTGGCGAGGGGCTGGATCCGACGAGCTTCGGCGATGGTGCCGAGGTCATGGTGCTTGTGCCTCAAATCGACGGTTCTCAGCGCGTCGTCTACTCGTCGGATCCGGGCCGCGTGAATGACGCGACAAGCATTACCGGTAATCCGGTGGTCGGAGCCCCCGTCGTCATTGAGACCGATGGGTTCGACGGACGCAGCGTCGTTCAGTCGACGGCGAGGGTGTCCCGCCCGAGTTGGCTCACGGTCATCGAAGCAAACCCAGACACGCTTTTCACGAAGCTCGACACCATCCGGCTCCTGCAGGTTGCGGTTTTTGTCGGTGCCGGACTGGTCATCATCGCCGTCGTTGCCTTCTCGTTGCGTACCTTCGTTCTGCGGTTGGGCCGGGTCACTGCTCTGGCTGAGGCCGTGGCTGACGGTGATCTGACCGTGCGAACGGGCGATGACCGGCTCGATGAGTTGGGTCGTCTGTCGATGGCCTTTGACGACATGGCCGAAGCGCTGGCGCAGGACATTGCCC
>JBLINY010000183.1:0-6609 GCA_047638695.1 Acidimicrobiales bacterium
AGCCTCTCAGCATCGGCTGCGTTTCCGCTGTTCAGCGCCCACGACCGAATACTCGGCCCCCACGGGCTGGAGGTCGCCGTTGGCGGAGCTTGGGGGACACCCGGGCCGCCTCGATCGTCGTGCAATTCGGCGGGTGGTGGACCTGGAGTTGGACTCACCGAGTCGATCCGGGGGACCAATGGCCGATGTCCACTTCGAGTCCAGCGAGGCGACCTTGGGCGCGACGGTCACCAACGTCGACCTCGCGGATCTCAGCGGCGAGGAGTGGCAGCACATCGAGGCCGCGTTCCACGACCGCGCCGTGCTCGTCTTCCCAGCTCAGCATCTTTCCCCGGCCGAGCAGGCTGATTTCGGTCGTCGTTTTGGTGACCTGGCAATCGAGTCAATGGTCTTCAGCAACGAGTCGCCCGAGGGCACGATGCGCCCCGTCGATGATCCGCTCGTGGCCCTGCTCAAGGGCAATGAGGGGTGGCACACTGACAGTTCGTTCAAGCCGCTGGCTGCGAAGGTGTCGATTCTGTCGGCTGTGAAGGTGCCGCGGACCGGTGGCCAAACGGAGTGGGCGGACATGCGGGCGGCCTACAACGTGCTCGACGACGTCACGCGTCGCTACATCGCTTCTCTCAGCGCCCATCATTCGCTCCAACACTCCCAGTCGCTCGTCGGCCAAGGAGCGGAGTCGACGGCGGCTGCGCTGGCCGTGCTGACCTCGAGCGGCTCGACATCGACCAGAGATGAGGTTGACGACCCGCCGTTGCGGCCCCTTGTCAAGGTGCACCCTGTGACCCGGCGACCGGCGCTGTTCATTGGCCGACACGCTTTCGGTATCCCCGGACTTGAAGCTGGCGAGTCAACGCGGCTCCTGTCCGGTCTTCTCGACGATGCGTGTCGACCACCACGAGTCCTGCAGCATCGTTGGAGCCCTGGCGACGTTGTCATCTGGGACAACAGGTGTGTGCTCCACCGGGCTCGCCCCTACGACCCCGCTCAGGCGCGCGTCATGCACCACACCCGGGTCAAGGGCGACCCCGCAACAGAGATGGTGCCAACCAATCACGACCCGCCCGCCGACACCGAACACCGCCGAACGGTGACCCCGGGCGCGTAGCTGGCGGGCACGGGAGGGGTTCGGAAACACCTGGTCGGCGGGCTCCGCCGGGAAGGACCGACGACCGATGCCACGCGAGTCGAGAGACCGCACCTCAGTTTCTTCCTTGGGCAAGGTGAGGACGGCTCTATGGCTACTAGGCCTTCCAGCGTGATCAGCTGCCAGACGAGTCGGGCACCGCTGCGCTGGCAGCACCTCCGTTCTGCGAGAATGCCACTGAGGTGATCACATGAGTCGATTCGAAGGATCCGCTGGCCAGCCGTCGAAGATTTCTTACCGGCCGGCAGCTGACGGCCCCAAGGTGGACGAGGTTTCGATCGGTGGTTTGCTCCGCCGAGTCGCCGCCCAGTCCCCCGAGACCATCGCGCTCGTCGACGGCCAGTCGGACCCAGCGCAGCGCCGCAGATGGACCTATTCGGAGGTACTGGACGAAGCCGAGGCGGTAGCGAACTGGCTGTCCTCGCGATTCGAGCCCGGCGAACGCGTCGCGATTTGGGCCTCCAACCGACCCGAATGGGTGCTCTTCCAATACGGGGCAGCGCTGGCCGGAGTTGTACTCGTCACCGTGAATCCGGCATATCGGGCAGCCGAGCTCCAATACGTCCTCGAACAGTCACGGACAGTCGGGCTGATTCACGAAGCGGCGTACCGGGGCGAGTCCTTGTCCGGCATCGTCTCGGAGGTACTCCCGAGCCTCTCCGAGCTGCGGGCGGTCGCCTGCATGGACGACTGGGACGACCTGGTGGCCGAAGGGCATTCGGGGCCCGTACCGCTGCCCGTCGTCGACCCGGGCGAGCCGTGCCAGATCCAGTACACCTCGGGGACGACCGGATTCGCCAAGGGGGCGCTGCTGCACCATCGCGGCGCGGTGAACGCGGCTCGCTATTCAGCTCAACGTTCGGGGTTCGTACAAGGTGACGCGTGGGTCAACCCGATCCCGCTGTTCCACGTCGGTGGATCGGTGCTGACCGGGGTGGGCGCGCTGTACGCCAACGGTTGCCACGTGGTGGTGCCCGCTTTCGAACCCGGCTTGGTACTGGAGCTGATCGAGGCCGAACGGGCCAGCCTGGTCTTGGCCGTTCCGACGATGCTGGTCAGCCTGCTGGATCATCCGGACCGAACGAACCGAGACCTCTCCAGTTTGCGCACGGTGATGTCGGGCTCGACCGTGGTTCCCGCCGAGATGGTGCGCCGGACGAAAGAGCTTTTCGACTGTGACTTCTCCATCCTGTTCGGCCAAACCGAGCTCCACGGGGTTCTGACCCAGACCCTTCCCACCGACACCGACGAGGACCAGGCGACAACCCTGGGCATTCCACTCCCGCACGTCGAGGTCAAGATCGCCGACCTCGACACAGGCGAACCCGTGCCGATCGAAGCGTCTGGCGAGATCTGTGCCCGCGGCTACCAGTCGATGGTCGGCTATTTCGAGATGCCAAGGGCGACCGCGACGGCTCTGGACACCGAACGTTGGCTCCATACAGGGGATCTAGGCTCGATGGACGAGAGGGGCTACCTCCGAATCACGGGTCGTCTGAAGGACATCATCATTCGGGGCGGCGAGAACATCCACCCTCGCGAGATCGAGGAGCTGCTCCTCGATCATCCTGGAGTTGCCGAGGTCGCCGTGATCGGTGTTCCCGATGACCGCTGGGGGGAGCAAATCGGCGCGGTGCTACGCGCCGAAGTCCCCGACGCGCCGCCATCGGTCGCCGAACTGTTCAGCTATTGCCGGGGGGCGTTAGCGCCCTTCAAAACGCCGAGACTCTGGTATTTCGTGCAGGAGTTCCCGCTGACCGTCTCTGGCAAGATCCAGAAGTTCGTCCTGCGAGAGATGGTCGCCGAGGAGGCTCTGGTCGCGCTCGGCGACCCCAATGAACAGAGGACAGGACCCGAGGCGCAAGGCTAATCTCGTCATATGGAACCAATTGCGATCACCGGAGTGGGGGTCGTCTCACCGATCGGATCCACCTTCGAGACCCTCGGCGCCGCCTGTGCGAGCGGCATGATCGGAATCGGACCAGCGTCATACCAAGGGGAACCGGGTGCCGAGCATGCCTGGGCGGGACGGGTCATCGATTTCGATCCCGACCACTGGATGGACGCCCGCGTCAGAGATGGCTCGGCGCGCTTCACCCAACTTGCTCTTGCTGCCAGCCAGCAGGCGGTGGACTCTGCTGGAGAGATCGATCCCGACCGCACGGGCTGCGTACACGGCACATCGATGGCAGGCATAGACGTTCTAGCCGCGTCGCAGCACGGATTGTCCGTCGAGGGGCCCGAGGCGGTGTCGCGCAAGCTCAACATCGCTGCGTGGCCCAATATGGCAGGGAGGACAAATCGCGATGCGGTTCGGTCTCCACGGGCCTCTCAGCACCGTTTCGACGGCATGCGCGAGTTCTGCCGATGCGATCGGCATGGCCTGCTGGATCCTTGAGCGCGGACGAGCAGACGCGATGCTCGCGGGTGGAAGCGACGCTGCGCTGCAACTACTCACCTTCCTACAGCCAAGCCAACCTCGGCATGCTCCAGGCGGTCGAGGCCTATCACCCATCATCTCCTCACCCCGATGGGACCTATGAGAAAACAAGTGCTGCGCGAGGCACTCGCTGACGCTGGGCTGGCGCCAGGCGACGTCGATGTTGTCATGGCCCACGGCACCGGTACCCCGGTCGGCGACACCGCTGAGATCGCCGCCATCAACGACGTGTTCTCGCGTTCGGGGAACCCCGTCACAGCGACCTCGGTGAAGGGTCACGTCGGCCACAGCGGAGGTGCCGCAAACAGCACCGCGTTACTGGCTGGCCTCTGGGGCATGGTCAACGGGTTCGTCGTCCCCACCGCCGGCACCATCGATCTCGATCCCGCGGTCGAATTCGAGGTGCCGCTGGGCGGCGTTCCGGTCGAGCGGCCGGTTGACACCATGGTCGTCAACGGGTTCGGGTTCGGCGGTCAGGACTCGTGCTTGGCCGTCACGCGTAGGCCCTGAACTGACCCCCTGGTTCATCGATTGTTGCTGAGAACAGCGGTTGATCAGTTCGACGGTTCCTCAGACCGATGGTCGTTGCGGGGTTTCGCTAGGACAATCTGGCCGACGCTGATCTAGCCTCTGGCTGGCTTGAGCACATCCCCTCCGGGCACTTCCACGCCAACGCCGCGTGGCTGGTCTGCGCTGTGTTGGCACACAACACCGGGATCTGGACCAGCCTCCCAACGACCTAACGGAGGCTACGTCCTGACAAACGAACGAACCGCTACCCACATACAAGTCGGAGTATCAGTGTGATCTGTTCCGCTCGACGACTGCCTCCACCCCGCCTACGGTCCGGCCTAAGGTCGAAACGTGCGGCCCGAAGGGCCGACGGGTCCGGATGCCATCGCCTGGTACGCGGCTCCGATCCACCGGCAGAGCTGCGGTCGTGTCTCGGCCGGGTCGATGATGTCTTCGATTCCGAACACCTCGGCGGTGCGGAACGGCGAGGTCATCGTGGCGTACTCCCTCTGCAGCTTGGCCCGCATGGCTTCGGGGTCATCCGACTCCTCGATCACGCGTTTGTAGGCGGCGTCGACTCCGCCCCGAAGCGGAAGCGATCCCCACTCGCCCGATGGCCAAGCGACACGGAACGTATGCCGAGCCGGATTGCGGTGCGAGGCGCCAGCCGCGCCATAGGCCCGGCGCACGATCACCGATGCCCAGGGCACGGCGATCTCATAAACGGCCGACAACGCTCGGACCCCGGCCCGTAACGTGCCCGCTCGCTCGGCATCGAGGCCGATCATCAATCCCGGGTGATCCATGAACGACACAACCGGGATGTGGAAGGTGTCGGCCAAGTCAAGAAGGCGCACCAGCTTGTGGGCGGCCGCCGCCGACAACCCACCGCCGTCGACCCAGCTGTCAGTTCCAAGGAAGATCACCGGCCACCCATCCAGGCGAGCAAGGACACCGACGGCGGCCCTCGCATGGGCGGCCGCGATCTCGGTGACCGAACCCTCGTCCGCAACAGACGCGAAGAGCTTTCGAATGTCGAGCGGCCGAGGCCCACGAGGCACCAGCGATCGCAGCTCTGGATCGGTTCGCCCCGGATCGTCATCGGTCGAACCCCGGGGCGGCAGCTGCCACACATTGGAAGGAAGGTAGGCAAGGACCCGGCACAGCAGCGCAAGCGCCTCCTCCTCGGAGTCGACCGCAGCATCGACCGAACCCGAGCGAGTGGCCTCGCGCCAGCCGCCCAACGACTCCTTGTCGATCTCAACCCTGCTGGCCGCCTTCACCAGCGGCGGGCCGGCAACAAAAACCTGAGCCTGCTCCTTCACCATCACCGAGAAGTGCGACGCCGTCACCTCGATAGCGGGCAGCCCCGCCAACGCGCCCAACGCGGCCGAGACAACCGGCACTCGCGACAGGTTGGCCACCGAGTACTCCCAGCCCGGCACCGTCGGCACATACGTCGCGCCCTGGGTCTTCACCCCACGGACACTCGCTCCGACGCCTTCGATCAGGCGAATCAATGGCACTTTCAGATCGTGGGCCATCTGCTCGGCGGCAGGCCGCTTGTCCATCAGGCCCCCATCGATGGCGCCGCCCCGTACCGTGTAGTCGTAGCCAGTGACCACGGCCCGCCGGCCATCGACTTCGAGCGAGCCGTACAAGAAATTCGCCGGCTTCACCGATTTGAGCGAGCCATCCTCGGCGTACTCAGACCGGCCGGTAAGACGGCCTACCTCGTGGAAGGTGCCGTGGTCGGCGATCCGTTCGAAACGCTCGCGCACCGTCAGCCGCCCAGCAGCTCGCTGTCGTTCGACCGCCTCAGCGCCACCCATCTCTGCTGCAAACCCCACCCGCGCCAGAAGTTCGTCGAGCTCGGCGCTCCAGTCATTGTCAGATGTCGTCACTAGCCCAGCCTTCCGCCTGACAACACCGACGGTCAACCGCGACAGTTGCGTGACGGAGCTAGGCCGTGTGGTTATTGAGCGTCACGAGGCCACTACGAACTCGAACCGAAGCCGCGCCTCATCTCCGTCTGATCGATGTATGGCAGTAGCGCAATCGGGATTAGTTGACTAAGTTCCCGAACGGGGAAGGGGAACCATCGTGAATAGCCGGTCTGCAGAGGACTCAGATGCGCCGACGTCAGCATCGAATGCTGCAGCTCACGCTGCTTCTGCGCCTGTCCTCTCTGTCAGGGATCTGCACGTTCGCTTCCGTACCAGTGCCGGGGGCCGCAAGGTGGTCCACGCCGTCACCGGGGTGAGCTTGGACATCTCCGCCGGGGAGACTCTGGGACTGATCGGCGAGTCCGGATCCGGGAAGTCCACCGTCGCTCGGGCCGTCTCGCAGCTCCTGCGAGCGGAGCGGGCTGCTGTCTCGGGTGAGATCAGCCTTGGGTCGACTCGCCTCGACAACCTCAGCAACCGTCGGCTCCGTGAGCAACGCAGCCGGATGCAGATGATCTTCCAGGATCCCAACGACGCACTCGACCCTCGCATGACCGTGAGGC
>JBLINY010000184.1:0-6576 GCA_047638695.1 Acidimicrobiales bacterium
AGCAAAGGTTGAAGTCATTTCGCAACCTAACGCCGGACTGTGGGAGCCGTATGACGGGAGACTGTCACGTACGGTTCTGAGAGAGCGGGAGGGGGAGGTTCCCTCCCGCTACTCACCACGGGTGCCGCGGTCGGTGCGGTAGGAGTACTACTGGTAGGATTCCTACCATGAAGGTAACCGAGAAGGGTCAAATCACTATCCCGAAGGACATTCGTGACGCACTCGGCATCGGGGCGGGCACTGAGGTTGAGTTCGAGCGCGACAATGAGACCATTGTGGTGCGAAAGGCCAGCGGTCGTCCGACTAGAGGCCGCCAGCTTGCCGAGCGGCTTCGAGGTCGCGGCGACGTCGCGATGACGACCAGCGAGATCATGGCTCTCACCCGGGAATCGTGACATGGCCTATGGGACCCTGGTTGACAGCAACGTGTTGTTGGACATCATGACCGAAGATCCGGTCTGGCTGGAATGGTCGGCCACGGCCCTCTCGGAGGCGGCCGAAACCGGGCCGCTGTACATCAACCCGGTCATCTATTCGGAAGTGTCCATCAGGTTCTCAACGATCGAGGCCCTCGAGGACGCACTCCCACATGAGGACTATCGGCGCGAGCCCATTCCACGGGCCGCAGCGTTCCTCGCCAGTAAGGCGTTTCTGAACTACAGACGAAACCAGGGCACGAAGACAACAACGCTTCCCGACTTCTTCATCGGCGCCCACGCGGCGATTGCCGAACGGCAACTTCTTACCAGAGACGTCAGCCGCTATCGCACCTACTTCCCGACGGTGTCACTCCTAGCGCCGAGCGACTGAGTCAGACTCGCGGATGTCCGAGAGCCTGTGACCAGGCGTTTCGCTTCACCCAGCGACCAACTCAGCGGGCCATGTTGCATTGAGCGATCCCGTCGGTTTGGATCGGCCGACCCGATCAGTCTTTGCGCGCGCCATTATCGCTTGACCAGGGAAAATAGAGTGACGAACGAAGTGGAGCTTCGTGTGGCCGACTCCGAAATCATCTCGCCGTGGCTTAATGCAACAGTGCCCTTTGGAACGCCTGGACCGTACAGCGAGGCGGGCTAGCGACGCTAGGAAGCTGTACAAGATGTGAAACACACATCACAGGATCGGCCGGTGTCTGCCCTGTTCAACGCCCGCGTCCGAGTTTCGGGCACCCCACAGGCTCTCAGGCCGCGTGCTGGATGGGTTGACTCCTATCAGCCTGAATAGGTAGATTGGTTCCTATGGCCTTGAGTATCAAGAGTGAGCGAGCAGACCAGCTGGCGCGTGATCTCGCTGAGCTGACAGGAGAGTCGATCACCGATGCGGTCGTGGCGTCGCTCGAAGCTCGACTCGAAGTGGAGCGTCGTCGTCGTCGGGCCTTGGGGCTTGGCGACATCGTGGACCGTTTTGGTCGGTTGCCGTTGCTCGATGAACGAGATCCCGATGACATCATCGGTTACGACGAGCACGGGCTACCGGTGTGATTGTCGTCGACACATCGGCGATCGTCGCGGTGTTGTTTGACGAGGATGGCAGTGGGGAACTGGAGGGTCGGCTGCTCGGCGAGCAATGTGTAATGTCGGCCGCGACTCGAGTGGAGCTCGGAATTGTGATCGAAGCCAAGAGGGGTTCAGCGGGGACGCAGCTCTTGGAGGAGTTGCTGGGTCGTGTAGCGATCGAAGTGGTGGCAATCGATGCGGAGCTCGCTGAGGAAGCGATTGTGGCCTGGCGTCGCTTCGGGAAGGGCCGTCATCAGGCTGGTCTGAACTTCGGTGACACATTCTCGTATGCTCTTGCGCGGCGGCTGGGTCAACCGCTCCTCTTTGTTGGTGACGACTTCTCGCGGACTGACGTCACCCTGACTTGATCGCCTTCAGCTGAAAGATGTGGGGCGGAATTTCCTGTTGTGAGGTGCTGACCAGGTGAAACGTGGAGTTTCTCGCTGCAGCGAGTCCGATCCAGCTTGACCGCTGTCGCCGTGGGCTAAGGGTTGCAATCCCCCTGCGACACCATACAAACCCCTGGTCAGAGGGTATGGAAAAGCTCCTAGGGTGTGGGGGCCGGATATTGCGTCGTGCCTGGTCAGGCTGCGTTTCGGTATTCGTTGATGAGGCCGTCGCAGTGGGTTGATTTCAGGACCCGAAGGTGATGTCACTGCACTGGCGGCGGCGCCTCGACAGACTCTCAGCCGAAGATCTTCGTGGCCGATTCGAAGTCCTCGCGGGTGTCGATTTCGGTCCACGCGAGGTCGGTGACGTCCAGTGCCTCGAACGCAACGCCGTTCGCGATCAGGAGTTCGTAGGCGCCTTCGTAGTACTCCTGAAGGTTCTGCGGGTTGTGCATCATGGTTCTGAGCTCGGCGAAGAGGAGCTTGGCTGTTTCGCCGTTGATCATCTCGATGCCGATGGACTCGCCGACTGCTTCGCTCGGTGACAGTGACTTGCTTACTTTGGCAACGCGGGTGTCGCCCGACAAGGTGACCTTTACCTCTTCGGCATCGAGCTGAATGTTCCGGTCGATGCAGAGTTGATTGTTTCCGGCACTTGACAGCAATCTCTGAAGAATCTCGACGTCGAAGACTACGTCGCCGTCGAACTTCACGAAGCTCGACTGTCCGACCGCGTCCTCGGCAAGCATCAAGGAGTACCCGGTGTTCGTTTCGCTGTAGCGAGCGTTGACGATGAATTGCACGTCGAGATCGGGAAAGGTGTCTCGCACGAAGGATTCGATGTGCTCGTGCAGGTAGCCGAGAACGATGATGGTCTCATCAATGCCGCATGATCCGATGTTGGTCAGCATTCGTTCCAGAATGGGAACACCACCTACCTGCAAGAGGGTCTTCGGACAGTTGTCGGTTAGGGGGCGAATTCTCGACCCGACCCCCGCGGCCAGGATGATCGCCTTGGGGGGCGAAAGGTCAGCCTGGGTTGATGTCATTTGGCGACTCTTTCGTTTTGGCCGAGTTCGATGTTGCGCCCTCGCTGCCACGTACGAGAGATGCCAAGAACGGTCTGGCTGACGGCGAAGACCCAGAGCATGGGCGCGAGTTGGTCAACGACTAGCGCCAGCGACAGCATGAAGATGAACACACCTTCGTTGAATTCGAGGATCTTGTGTTGCTCGCGGACGAACCACTTCAGGGCACCAAACAGATCAAACCCTCGAACCGCTGTAGCCGGTTGCGTGTCGAGTGACAGCGGTCCGGCGTCCTGTTCCAGGTAGCGGCTGTTCCGCGACATTTCAATGTGGATTTCGACGTATTTTGTGTAGCCGCGCTGCGAGTAGAACGCCACTCCGATGAAGGCCAGGAAAATTGGTAGGACTTCTCCTGACTGTTCATAGGCGGCGTAGCCAGCTGCACCGAACCAGAGCGAGACCTGCAGCTGGTCTGTCGCTCGATCGAAAAAACTGCCGGACGCGCTGGTTGTCTGCCGGTACCGGGCCATCTGCCCGTCCATGCAGTCAAAGACATGGCTCAGGTGAATGAGAGCAGCAGCGAGAATGAAGTTGACGGTGCCGCCGATGCCGATCAGTGCCGCAGCGATAAGGGCGGTCACGAACGATACGAGCGTGACAAGGTTCGGGGTAAGCCATCTGATGTCTACGGCGAGGTAGTTGAACAAGACGGCGATTGGAGCGGTCACGAACGAGGACCACCATTCGTCGTCGCGTGTCTTGGTCGCCCAAAGGCGGGTCATTTTGTCGTTCATGGGTGCCGCGCTGTCAGACCGGAACGGCGGTCGGCGCAATCGTGATCGGGCCCGGCGAGATTTGCCGTAGCTGGTTGACGTTTGGCGGTGCTACTCGTGGTATTCCCGTGAGCGCGTCCGCGAGCGCCCGGAGGAACCGTTTGATGTCGAGCTTGGAGAGCTCACCAATGCTCCCTACCTGGAAGACGCGACCCGCGAGTGGTCCTTTGCCTTCGTAGATGATGATCGACTGCTTGCGCAGTGAGTGGCGGAGCTGATCGATGTCGACGTGAGGAGGGAGGTGCACGGTTGTCAATACCGAGCACATGTCGTCGGTCTCCAACAAGTACGTGAGCCCGAGCTTGGTCATGCCCTTCCGGAGTCTTGTGGCGGTGCGAAGAATCTTGGCCCGCCGGCCCGGAACGGTTTCGATCAGGATGTTGGCCAACGCTTGGTTCAGTGCGTAGAAGAGCGGTACTGCTGGGGTGTTCGGGGTTTGGGAACGCTGGGTGGCGAACTGGAAGAATTTGTGGAGATTCAGGTATGCGGTCTTGGCTGGAAGGGCTGCCAGTTTCTCGAACTCGTCCCTCTTGCCAATGACGAACGACAGGCCAGCGTATGAGCCGATTGCTTTCGAGCTCGAGGCAGAGCAGAACGCGATGTTGTCGCGTTCCATGTCGATGGCCTCGGCGCCAGCGCTACTCACGCAGTCAACTAGCAGGATCGCGTTGTGGGACTTTGCGAGGGAGCCGATCGCAGCGAGCGGGTTCAACATGCCCGAGCTCGTTTCGTGGTGAGCTACTGCGATGACGTCGATCCGGTGATCTCGTAGATAGTTGTCGATGACGTTGAGATCGAGTGCGGTTCCCCACGGAAACGTGAGCTGGAAGGTGTTGCTGTTGTGGATCTCGGAGGTCGCGTGGAGACGTTCACCGAATTCTCCGTTGGACAGGATGAGGATGTTCTGGTCGCCAACAACCGACGCGAGCATGGCCTCATTGGCGGCGCTACCCGAGCCGGTGATGACCACGGCCTGGTAGTGCTGGGGTTCTCTGATTTCGAAGAGCCGAAGGAGCTGAGCTTCGACACTGCGGAACAGCTGCTCGAACTCGATTTCTCGATGGCAGATGTCTTCACGGGCAATTGCGTCTCGGACGTTGGCGGAGACGTTCACTGGACCGGGAGTAAAGAGGAGAAGTTTGTTCAGCGGTGGGTTGCCTGCATCTGTGAGATTCGCTGTCTTCATGTTTCCTTCTTTGTCATGGCCTGACGGCCAACATCGTGTGAACATGGAGTATATCGAATCTGATTCGTGCTAAACGACTTGAAACTGTAAGTGGCGATGTTGCATCGGGTGGAGGTACGGTTGGGCAATGCCGAAGCAGCGCGTGACCGTCGGTGCACTGACATCTGCGGCGATCGTTGTGGCGGACCACGAAGGATTCGAGACGCTCACACTGAACGGAGTTGCCGCTGAACTCGACGTGGCAGCATCGACCCTGTATTCCCATACCGATGGCCTTGACGGTCTCAAGACCCTGGTCGCGGTAGCGGGCACTAGGAATCTCACCGAGGCAGTTCGGAACGCTGCGGTCGGTACCTCTGGGCTCAACGCCCTCACGGCAATGGCTACGGCCTATCGAACGTTTGCCCTCGACCATCCCGGCCAGTTCGCCTCAACATTGCTGCCGCCGCGATCCGATCTGGACGAACTGGCGACGGCGAACACAACGCTGATGGACGTGTTCGTGCTCGTCTACCGAGCGATAGGACTCACCGACCAAGACGCGCGACTAGCGGCGCGCGCTATGCGGAGCGCCATCCACGGATTCCTCGCTCTTCAACGCACGCATGTCTCGCCTAGTGATCACGACGCCGAATACCGGTACCTGCTGGATGCATTGCAACGCGGGCTCCTCAACCCGACCGATCAGGCAGAAGACTGACACGCCGAAGGTGAGCATCGGACCGGCGACACGCTTGTGTTGGTGCTCCACTTGAGGGACCGAAATACGGCCACCGGTGGACGGGGGTCTGTCAGACGAATGGTGCTCGGATCTTGAGGACGATCGCATCGATGAACACGACTGGGTAAACGCGGTCCAAAGGACGGTTGGCCCAGTCAGCCAGATCCTCCAACACCCGGTTGGTGATCTTTGAAATCGTCTCCCGGGACACCTCAGTTCCGTACGTTTCGGCCAGATGGGCTTGAACCTCACCCGCCGTCAAACCCTTCGCTGTCAACGAGATCACCATCAAGCCGCTTGCGGCCGTCGACCCCGCCGAATCGACCCCGCCGAATCGGCGCTGCCGCTTCTTCACGGTCTTCGGATCGAAGGTCCCGTCACGATCACGAGGGGTCGCAATCTCGACGGGTCCGACTTCGGTGATCACTTCCTTCGAGCGGGTCCCGTTTCTCGAGTTGCCGCTGCTACGGCCCTCAGGGCTGTGTTTGTCGTAGCCGAGATGTTTTTCCATCTCGACCTCCAACCCGGCTTCCAACACTTACTTGGTCAGCTTGCCGAGCAGCCCTTCAGGCCACCCTCATGACCGCTGCAGCGGTTGGACGACTAGTTGGGATCGTCATCGACGGCCCCAACAAAGAGGTCCTCCGGCCGCGGCACTGTTGCATTGAGCGATCCCGTCGGTTTGGATCGGCCGACCCGATCAGTCTTTGCGCGCGTCGCTATCGCTTGACCAGGGAAAATAGAGTGACGAACGAAGTGGAGCTTCCTGTGGCCGACTCCGAAATCATCTCGCCGTGGCTTAGGGGCTCAGCCGGTAGGTGGATTCTTGGGGCTCCATCGATCTCGGTAGTCGATGAGTCTGGCGATCATGAGCACGGTGGTGGCGAGGCGGAGTGCGGCGTGGCGGTGGCGGTTTCGCCGGT
>JBLINY010000185.1:0-6354 GCA_047638695.1 Acidimicrobiales bacterium
GCGAGGCTTTGTCCATCACATAGAGCTGACCGTGTTCGACCATGCTGGCCAACATCAGTGGATAGTCGGGAGTGAGGAAATCATCGTGCATACCCCAGGCGAACAAGACCGGGCACCGGATGTCGGCAAGTTCGGCGGTGAGGTCCTGCCATTCCCCACGAGGCGAGTCGCCTCGGGCAGCCAGATTCATTTCGTCGGGATCGATCGACTGCCAATACCTGGCTTGCACCGTGGCGTCAGGAATCTCGGCCGCGTCAAACCACTCGAGCTCGGCCATAAGCACCCGCATTTTTTCGGGTGTCGGCCCGTCGCCGCCGAAATAGGCGTCGCGAGCTTTGCGGCCACGACGGCCACCCTCCGGTAGGGGGCCCAGAGGTCCGCGGAACACCGGCATCGATCCGGTTACCACCAACGAGCGAGCGCGGTCGGGGTACGTGGCAGCCAAGTTCAGGGCGATGGTGCCGCCCCACGAATTGCACACGAAGTCAGCTCGCTCGACCTCGAGCGCGTCCAACAAATCGTTGATGGTGCGGGCATGAAAGTCCCACATCGGTCCATCGATCAAACACTTCTCGCTCTTGCCGTACTGCAACAGGTCGACAAGGTGGCACTGACGATCGGCAGCGAACATTGGCGCAACGGGGCCGAAGTCGGTCCACGATGTGCATCCGGGGCCACCGCCATGGAGAAAGATCGTGGGCGCTTGTGTGGGCGACGCAGGTCGACCCAGGTCGATCACGTGGTAACCCACGCCATTTGCATCGACCGTTCGACCGGGTGGTTCGGGTTGAATCTCAGCTGGCATCAGCAGGGCTCTCGATCTCAGAACGTGAGGGGAACGGGCTGCCATCCTCAACCAAACGCCGCCATTCGATGAGCGAAACGTCCGGGCGATACAGCCGCTCGGGCGGAGCATCGGTCTCCGACACCATCCAGTGGTCCTGCCCCGAGAAGTTGCCGTGGAACAGCCAGCGAATCCCGGCCAGATACTTGGCGTAGAACACGGCCTTGTCGACACCCTCTTTGAACTGAACCATCACCCCCACGTACTTGGTCCGACCGACTTCGATGGGCACATAGAACTCGTAGTGGATGAAATTCGGATAGGCGATTCGCAAGACACCGGGCAGAGATAACGAAGCGAAACCGGGGAAGTCCTGACCAGCAATGTGAGGGTCGTTCTTGGTCGACCCACCAGTGTTTCCCAGCATTTTGCCCTGAGTCTGCTTCGGCTTGATCTTCCACCACCGATAGTTCGACCAGTGACCTAAGCCGGGGAAATCATCTTCCCAGACACGTTCGTCTTCAACTCGATAGAGCCAGCGGCCATGGTGTTCAACATGGATCTTGTTCCAAGCCGGCATGGTCTTGAAGATTCGCCACCATGAGTTGCGATGCAGATACTTGGCGTGCCCCTCATCGAACCCGTTCTCGGCGTACAGACGCCAGTCGCCATCCCGATCCTCGATACGACCACCGACGGCCATCGGCGGCGCATCAATCAACTCCGGGGGCAGCTGTTCTTCGATCGGATGAGGCTCGGCATCACCGATGAAAACCCAGACCAACCCGACGGCGACCGCAGTCGGGTACGTGCGCACCCTGGCCTGACCACACATCGGGGAATCAGGTCCGTCGGTAATGGCGGCGACCATCTCGCCATCGGATAGTCGATAGGTCCACGCGTGATAGGGACAGGTAACCGTTCCCGGAAATTCTTCTTTGCCTTCGGACAGCTTCACCCCACGATGGACACATCGGTCGTGCAGAGCGAAGACAGCTCCGTGCTCGTCGCGCTGCAGCATCAGGTTCTCACCGCACACGGTGATCGCTACGGGCGATCGCTTTACTTCGGCTGCCCATTGCACGGGATACCAGTAGTTCTGGAGGCCGAGATCGGCCGCTTCATAGGCAGGCCACTGGCTCCAATCGGCTCGACCTTCGTCCGACCGCTGGGTGCGTTGGTCGGCCAACTTCGCAAGCCGCTGCTCGAAGCTGGCGTTCTGATCGTGCTTGGCCGGTTCCTCGACAACGCTCATGGCAGGAGTCTCTTGCCACGAGCCACAGCCGTCCAGTGGATCGTTCCACTCAGTAGACCGTCGCCGTATAGACCGTGGTGATCACTCGTCATTTGTTGTCCTGAGCACGTGCTTTTGCACCTTGCCGAGAGCGGTGCGCGGCAGTGTCGGCACAACCACCAGCTCGCGGGGCAATTTGAAACGAGCCAGACGTGAGCCGGCCCAATCACGCAGCTCGTCGATCGTCAGCTCGTTCCCTGGCTGCAAGACGACGTGCGCCACCGGGATTTCGCCCCAGGTCGGGTCGACTCGCCCTATCACCGCCACTTCGGCAACGGATTGGTGCTCCAATAGCACGGTTTCAACTTCAGCTGGATAGACGTTCTCGCCGCCCGAAATGATCATGTCCTTCACCCGGTCCGAGATATAGCAATAGCCGTCGGCATCGACGCAGCCGACATCACCGGTGCGGTACCAGCCATCGACAAACGCATCATCGGTCGCTTGCTCATTGTTCCAATACCCACTGAACAGATTGGGCCCCCGCAACCAAAGCTCGCCGTCGCAACCAACCTCGACGTCGCTCTCCTCGCCATCGACGATGCGCAGCTCGGTGTGGGTGGCCGGCCGTCCACACGACCCCCGATGGTCGGCGGCGTCGTCGTAGGTGAGAACAACCGACGTTGGGCCGGTCTCGGTGGCTCCGTACACCTGTCCGACGGGAACGCCCCGGCTGAAATAGGGCTCGGTCACCACCTCGGGCACCATCGAGGATCCGGTGTTGATCCCAACCAGGCACGAGAGATCGAGGTCGGCGAATCGAGGTGATGCCGCGACGGCCGCCAACATGGCCGGTACCAGCAACGTCTGGGTGGGACGGTGTTCGATGATCAGATCGATGACTTGTTCGGGATCAAACCGTCGCATCAGCAGAACTTCCCCACCGACCAAAAGCACCGGCAGTGTCTGGATGTTCAGCCCGCCGACATGAAACGTTGGCAACGTGGCAATGATGCAATCGTCGGCGGTGAACCGCTGGTGGTCGATGTTGTTCAACGCCGTGAAATAGAGCGCCCGCTGGCTGAGCATCGCCCCCTTCGGCGTGCCGGTCGTGCCCGAGGTGTACACCATCAACACGACTGCCTCATCAGAGATGGCTGCCTCATCAGAGATGGCTGCCTCATCAGAGATGGCTGCCTCATCAGCCTCATCACAGCTGACTGCCGCGGTCAGTGGGTCCGTATCAAGATCGCAGACCGCTCGACCATTACTGGCGCCCACCAACATCGGGGCGAAACCGTCGGCGGCCAGCAGCACCGTCGGGTCGCTATCGACGATCTGGACTCGCAGCTCGGCCTCGGTCAGGCGGTTGTTCAGCGGCACGAAGATGGCGCCGAGCCGACCGCAGGCAAAAAGCACCTCGAACAGCTCGACTCGATTGAGTCCGCAGTAGGCGACGCGATCTCCTGCTCGCACGCCGAGCCTCGCGAGGGTGGCAGCCGTCGCTACGAGGTTGTCCGCAAGCTCGGCATAGCTAATCGCCCTGTCCTCGAATCGGAGAGCAATGCGGTCCGACTGAGCGTTGGCCTCGATCCAGCTGTCGATAGTCACCTGTTCAGCTCGACCATCAACGACGTTGGGCCACGGAAGTTCAGCGTTGGTTGCCACTGAGGCTCGCTCGCCAGACTCGCTTCGGGGTAGTCGCGGGCAAAGCGCCCGATGACCGAACGCATCTCCTGTCGCGCCAAGTTCCCGCCCAGACACCAGTGGGCGCCGTGACCAAAGGCAAGATGTCGGTTGTCGGCTCTTGTGATGTCGAACCGATCAGGGTCTTCGAACTGTTCACCGTCGCGGCTGGCGGCGCCAAGCAAAACCACCAACGCGTCGCCTGCCCGAAGGTTGTGTCCGTGAATCTCAATGTCGTCAGTGGCAAGTCGCGGTGTCATCTGAACCGGCGACTCGAATCGCAACACCTCTTCGACAGCCGAGTCGATGAGCGTCGGATCATCGACGAGCGCTCGAAACTGATCGGGATGTCGAAGCAGCGCAACCAACCCGTTGGAGATGCCGTTCGTGGCCGTCTCATGGCCTGCCGTCATCAAGAACAGAGCGTTGGCGAACAACTCGTTCTCTGATAGGTGCCCATCGTCATCGGACGCTTCGATCAAGGCGCTGAGCAGGTCAGAGCCCGGGTCGGCTCGACGGGCCGCGACCAGATCAGGCATGAACCGTCGCAATTCGTTGATCGAGTCCAGTGTGCTGAGGGCAATGGCACGGTCGAGCCGACCCGAGCCGACGAAGAGAACGATGTCGAGCGCCCACTTCTGGAATCTGGCGTGGACCTCCTCTGGGATGCCGAGCATGCCGCTGATGACCTTGGCAGGGAACGGGTAGGAGACCAGCTGGTGCACATCGACCGGTGAGCCATCAGCGGTGTCGGCCAGTTGTTCGAAGAACTGCCCGACGGTCTGATCGACTACTTCCTGTTGATGACGTAGCACTCTGGGAGTGAATGCCTGGCGCAACAACTTACGAATCCGCGTGTGATCTGGTGGGTCTTGGAAGGCAATGATCGCGGCCAACGTTTCATGAACCGTTGCCACTTCGACCCGAGTGCCCTCGTCGAGTGGGCTGCAGATGGCATCCACTCGGTCGGACGAAAGCTCGGGGTGGCTCAGAACATCGGCCGCAGTCGACCAATCGACAACGATGTTCCCGATCGATTCTCCGTCCGTCGCCCGCTGGCGCAGCTGTCGGTGGACCGCGTAAGGGTCATCGAGGCCCTCAGGTGTCGACAGCATTCTGAACGGACTGATGGCCCCACTCACGCCATGGAGCGTACTCGCCCTGCGTTTGGCCAGACCTTGCGTTGGTCCGTTCAACGGAACGCTCTGCTCCCAACCGCCACCCTCTCGACCGACGGATCTGTAGAGAAAGAGGGAGCAAGCTGGCAATGACGCGGCGCAAGTAGTGAAATGGATCCAGATCAAGCCTCCAGGGGGAACTGACATGACACTTGTGACCGACACCCACATCGAGAGCGCACCGAGAGTGATTGACACGCCGATTATCTCGGCCGACTCGCACATCACAGAACCGGGCTGGACCTACGACACCATTGATCCGGCGTTCGCAGCCAAGAAGCCGTACCTCACC
The DNA here is from genome assembly GCA_047638695.1 of Acidimicrobiales bacterium. Taxonomy (GTDB): domain Bacteria; phylum Actinomycetota; class Acidimicrobiia; order Acidimicrobiales; family SZUA-35; genus JAHECQ01. Next base: position 5,175 of record JBLINY010000185.1, read on the forward strand.
GACGAACAACCAGAGGGCGCGACGTTCCACATCCCGGGTATGAACCAGGCCATCCGGCTCAGTCTCCACTCGGCTGCAGGCAAGCCGGCCGAAGAACTGAAGATGAAGGGCGTTCCGTTCGAGGGACTTCACCAGGCCGGCTGGGACCCCAAGGCCAGGGTCGAGGCCCAGAAGAAGGACGGCATCGACGGCGAAGTCCTCTACCCGTCGGTGGGGATGCTGCTCTGTAACCACGAGGACATCGATCTCAAGAAGGCGATGTTCGATGCCTACAACGACTGGATCGCCGACTACTGCAGCACTGCTCCTGAGCGGCTATACGGATGCGGCCAAACGGCATTGCGCTCACCGGAGGAAGGCATCGCCGACCTCGAGGCCATCAAGGCTGCAGGCCTTCGAGGTGTGATGCTGCCCGGCGTCCCCGGCACAGCGAACGACGACGAACACTCTGGCGATTTCGACGACCCGATGTGGGGCGAGTTCTTCCAGGCCGCGATCGATCTCGACCTCGTTCTTTCCTTCCACATCCTCACGGGCAAGGCGTATCGTCCCCGCGGACCAAAGCTGAACAGCTTCATGTCGATCATCCGCGGCAATCAAGACCTGATCGGCACCTTCATCTTCGGCGGCGTCTTCGATCGGCATCCTGATCTGAAGATGGTTTGCGTCGAGGCTGATGCTGGCTGGGTGCCCCATTATCAGTACCGCATGGATCACGCGTACAACCGCCACCGCCATTGGCTGACCTCACCCGAGCTTCAGCGTAAGCCCAGCGAGTACTTCGAAGAGCACGTCTATGTGACCTTCCAAGACGACTGGTCCGCCTTTCGCATGGCAGAGGCCGGACTCATCGCCACCGAACGTCTGCTGTGGGCCAACGACTATCCTCACAGCGATTCAACCTGGCCCTATAGCCAGGGGATGTTGGCCGAGCAGACGGCCGACCTCAGCCCCGAGACCCGGGCCAAGATCCTCGGGGGCAACACGGTCGAGCTCTACAAGCTGCACGACCTCTTCCCCGCCGCCGGCTAGGACTGGGAGATACACATCCGGTCGGTTCAGGTGCACTCGGTTCAGGTGCACTCGGTTCAGGTGCACTCGGTTCAGGTGCACTCGGTTCAGGTGCACTCGGTTCAGGTGCACTCGGTTCAGGTGCACTCGGTTCAGGTGCACTCGGTTC
>JBLINY010000186.1:0-6337 GCA_047638695.1 Acidimicrobiales bacterium
GACTTCCATCACATCAGGATCCAGAGCGCGTGTCATGATGACCAGAGACCTCCACTGCGTCGTCGTTGTTGGATGCACCCGACATCAAAATCGGGACAACCCGACGACCGGTGGACGGTCACCTACCAGCGCGGCCCCTTAGTCAACTGGCAGCGTTCCCGGGCAACTTTGACCTTGCGCTCATAGAGACCGTCTCCGGGCCGGCTGCCTCTCGTGCACTTGGTGGCCTTGTTGATCGTTCTCTGGTGACGCCATCGGCGGATCGCACCACCTACCGGATTCTTGAGACGGTGAAACTGTTTGCCCGGGGTACCTGGGAGCAGACTTCCGAGCCCGCTGACTACCTCGATCGCCATGCCCAGGCGTTGCTGACACAAATCGACGCCTGGTCCGAGGACGACAAGCACATGGACCTGGGCGTGGCGGCGTGGCACATCCGCCACGTGGATGATCTACGCGCAGCGGACAGCCATCTCCGCGCCTCGGGCCGCTCCATCGACGCAGCCAGGCTCTGGACCGCTGGCGTCATCGGTTGGCATATCAGCCAGCCAAGCATCGCCGTGTCGGTACTCGTCCGGATGGACATTGCCCTCGCGGACCAAGAGCTACCCATTGGTGTCAGGGCCCGCGTGGAGCTTTGCGCTTCTGGTGCCGCCATGGCTGCGAGGGACCCTGCTCGTCTAATTGCCAGTGCGGATCGAGCCGTACAGCATGCTGAACAGGCGGGGCCAGACTTCGACGTTGCTCGCGCCTTTGCCCTCAACGTCAAGTCATGGATGACGATGGTCAGCGACCTCCCGGCGGCGCTCCGACTGCTCGACGAGAGTCAAACGTTGGCGGACGCTGCCGGCGCACCACTGGTCGGGCTGGCTGCCCGCGGCTACAGCGGTGTCGCCCGAGCGTTGCACGGCGATCTCGAAGTTGTGGATCTCGTTCCTGGCATCGAATCTGCAGCCCCGACCGAAGGCACTTACGTCCTGAACGCGACTCGATCGCTGTTCATTATCTGTCGTCTTTTCGATGATCCGCTTGAAGCCCTCCGCCAGAACGAAGTCGTGTTCGACGCACTGGTAGCAGCGGGGATCGATCTTCCTTGGAGCTCACACAACCTCCGGGCCCTCGCATTCGCGGCCGCCGGACTGGTCGAGGAGACAGTCGGTGCCTTGGAGGTGGCGGAACACGAGCTTCGTCGGAGCGGCAACGACGATGGGCTACCCGACCTGCTCCTCGGTCCTGCCGTGCTCGCCTACTCGATGGGTGAACCTGAGATGGCCGCTCGTTGGGCTACCGCCGTGCAGGTATCGCCCAAACCAACCCAGAGCCTGCCAATGACCTCGTTCTACCGGCAGTTGCGGGTACGGGTAGGTCTCGCCAAGCACAGCGAGGATCTCATGGATACCCCAGCCATCTACGCCGAGGCCAGGGACTGGATCAACAGACTCCGAGACTAGTCAACCAAGCCCATATGCCAACACGATCGACCCTCGCGCTAACCGGCATTACAGGATGGTTTCGAGGCTCGATTTCGGGGCGTTCTCAGTGTCGTTATCGGGCGCTTCGGATTTGAGCGGGGTCTGGTTGGTTGAGGTGTATCACGGGCGCGAGGCAGGGGCTCTGAGAATCTGGCGGTTCTTGACGCCAGCCAGATTCGGGAGAGCCCCTGTGACATCGGATTCTACGAGCATGTGCAAGGTCGGTCGACGCGTCCTTTGACCCGGACAGTCGTGATCTCGAGTTGATCGGAGGGATCTGTGACCGGTTAGAGCAGATGCCGTTGGCTGTGGAATTGGCTGCGTCGCGTAACAGGGCGCTGACGCTCGCCGAGATCGACGCCAACCTCGAAGATCGGTTGAGGCTCCTTCGTCAGCGTCGTCGCGGTGTCGCCGCTCGTCAGAGCAGTCTTGAAGCGACGATCCAGTGGTCCCATGATCTACTGGATGATGACGAGCGCGCCTTGTTCGATCGTCTCAGCGTGCTTGTGGGCAGCTTCGATCTTGACGCTGCATGGGCTATCGCCGGCGAGAACCGTGATCAGGACCGATTCGACATATTGGAACTGGTCGACTCGCTGGTCTAGAAGTCAATGGTCCAGGCTCATCGGTCCGAGGGAACATCTCGGTTCCGCCTGTTGGAAACGTTCCGCCAATTCGGTGCAGCGAACCTCGTAGACAACAACCAGCTCGCCGACGCGCACCTTCGTCACTATTCCGCGGTCGCCCGAACTGCCGGCGAGATTTACCACGGCACCCAGCCTCGGGAAGCGGTGAGCCTGTTCGTCGCCGACACCAGCTGGTAGCGGCCTTATCGGGCGTGTTTGAGATCGAGACACCCGATGGATAGCGAGGACGTTTCCGTCCTGGTGGGCGGCTGATCATCCATCTTGCCGTTTGTGCGGTTTGGGTGTGGAGGCTGTGGTGGACGGCGCGTGGGTCGAGCGGAGTGGCGGCCCCCTGCGCGAGAATGGTTGATGCTTCTCAAAGAAAAGACAGCCATCGTGACTGGTGCAGGGTCTGGTATTGGCGCTGCCTCTGCCCAGCGTTTCGCCGTAGAGGGAGCGGCGGTTGTGTGCGCTGATATCCGTATGGCTCGCGCCCAAGAAACCGTTGATGCCATCCTCGCTGACGGTGGGCGTGCGGTGGCTGTCGAGGTCGACGTGCGCGACGCGTCCCAGAACGAGGCGATGGTCGATGCCGCGGTGAAGGCGTTCGGAGGCATCGATGTTGCGTTCTTCAACGCTGGGACGATCCGTCCCGGCAATGCCGTCAAGCTGTCCGAGCAGGATTGGGATCTGGTCATGGACACCAACGTCAAGTCGATCTTCTTGGGGGCGAAATATGTGTTGCCGTTGATGGCCGACGCTGGTGGCGGGTCGATTATCAGCACCGCCTCGGTGTCTGGCTTGCGTGGCGATCCGTCGGGAATCGCTTATGGGGCCAGCAAAGCGGCTGTCATCAACCTGACCCGTTGTCTCGCAACCGATCACGCCGCCCAGGGCATCCGTGTGAATTGCATCTGCCCCGGCGTTATCGACACACCTCCGGTAAAACGCATGTTGGCGGCTGACACGGTCCGTGAGCAGGTCGGCGGAAGCCATCTGCTGGCACGTATTGGTGAGCCTGAGGAAATTGCATCGGCTGCTGTGTGGCTCGCTTCGGGAGAGTCCTCCTTTGTTACCGGTGAGGCATTGGTCGTGGACGGAGGGCTGACCTCTCAAGCAGCGTTGACGAACATGGGTGACCCGCGACCAGCCAACGCCAGGTAGGCCAACCACCGGGATTCGGCGGCTTCGAATACTTGGAGCAGGTCAGAGACGCTCAGCATCCGAACCATTCTCTGAGTGTCGACAACAAGATGATGCACGTGGTTCGTGCACATCATGCGGGCGGCGTCTCTGACTGACGTCATCCAAGCGACCCCTCGCCGCAGCGCAGCGGGGGCTGAGTTCGGAGATCTGGCCACCAGGGCCTGGGCGATATGGAAGGCCGTCTGGGCTTTGATGGATTGCCTCCGGCTAGATGGGCGTCGAGGCCGAGTCGGATCAGCGACCTAAGGCCCTTGTCGAAGACTCCTCTGAGGTGGAGACGGTGACTGGTTCGGTGATGTGCACCGTACGGCACTAGACGGGGGTCGGCTGATGCCGAAATATCTGGTCAGAGGAAACTATGCGGGCGACGGGGCGAGTGGACTCCTGGCTGAAGGGGGCACGCCGCGGCAGGCTGCTGGGCAGGCCGCAATCGAGTCGGTGGGCGGAACATTGGAATCGATGTATTGGGCTTTCGGGGATACAGACGTTTTCGGAATTGCCGAGTTCCCTGATGACGCAAGCGCGTTGGCGTTCTCATTGATGGTCAACGCCAGTGGAGCAATGAGCGGAACAGTGACACCGTTGCTCACCGCCGCGGATCTGGATGCCGCGGCAGCGAAAAGCCCTTCCTACCGTCGCCCGGGCGGCTGATGGCTCCACCGAACCTCGCGTCGTTCAACATTGGGTCGTGAGTAAAAGGGGTGATGTGGAGCCGGTCGACCAGCCGTACGGCTACCGGGAATACCGCGCCGTCCATCCAGAAGGTCGTCTTCGGTCATTGATGAAACAACTCGGCTGATCTGGGCCATACCGACGCCACGACAACTCTGAAGTTAAAGGAGCTAGAAGATGCTCGACCACTTATCCATCCAATGTGTTGACGTGGCCGCGAGCGCAGCGTTCTACGACAAGGTCCTCGCAACGATCGGGGGCCAACGGATCCTTGAGTTCGACGGGCCAACCATTGGCTATGGCGTCGCACCCATGCCCGACTTCTGGCTTGGTCCAAATGTCACAGGCAACGGTTTCCGAGAATCGCACATCGCGTTCAGCGCTCAGGACCGCGCCTCGGTGGATCGGTTCTTCAAGGCCGCGATCGATACCGGTCCCGAGGTGCTCCATAAGCCAAGGATCTGGCCCGAGTACCACCCCAACTATTACGGAGCGTTTGTGCGCGACCCTGACGGAAACAATGTAGAAGCCGTCAGCCACCGCCCAGAGTAGTCAACGACCGGATCGTGAATCTGTGGCTCGCGCTACAGCGGCACTTCTGATCGGGTGGCGCCACCCCAGCCGTGATCGCCCACACTTTCACCCGTCGAGACAGTCCCCTGCCCATCCGGTAGCCGGCTGGGATGACCGGTTGGGTCTCGTCGGAGGTGGTTTGGCTGGTGTTATCGGACGGTGTGAGATGCTGCGTGGCATGGTTGTGCGACCGACAGGAACGGTGACGTTTCTGTTCACCGATATTGAGGGTTCGACTCAGCTGTGGGGGAACGATCGAGCGTCGATGGAAGTGGCCTTGGCTCGCCATGACGAGATCCTGCACGGTGTATTCGCCGCGTATGACGGGTTTGTGTTCGCGGCGAGGCTGCAAAGATAGGCACGAGGTTCGATCACACTCACCCGCCAAAGAAGGACGCGATCGGATTCCCGGCTCTGCGGGGCGTCTGCCACCGGTCATCAGGTTCGCTCCGCACTCCGACGATCTCTCAATCGTGGTGCCCTGTAGCCGGCATGATGGGACGGGTTGAGCGGGCCTCGCGGGGTGAATGGCAGCCGCTGTTACCGAGCGGTGTGAGACGCAGGGCATGGTCTCCTTTCGAGGCGACGACAGCTTGAGCGTCTGGGCTCGGCGAGACGACTTGATGAGCGCAGGCATTGTCCAGCAAGACCACGAACAGGACGAGCTCGTCGCAATGTCGAGGGGATCGAGTCCTACGGTTCGAGGATGGAGCCATTGAGCTCGACGAGCGCACCATCTCGCAGACAGGCGCCGAGGCTGTGATCGTCATCCCAGCCGACCCGGCATACGAGCTGGATGGTCAAGAGCCGACCGAGTTCAATGACGGCGGCAGACGCGGGCCCCAGCTCGGCGTCGTGGCCGGCTGAGTCGTGGTCCTGGAGCGCCGCAACCCGATGCTCGTCGAGAGCGGTCGTTATCGCCGCTCGGCAACGCTCATACTCGACGGGGATGGTACGGGCGAGAGCGAGCGCGACTTCGTCGGGCCCAGAGCGTGACCCAGGAACGGTCAGTGAGATTGAACCGTGGGGCTCGAGCCGTAACCTCCCTCGCCACGCTCGCCGAGTAAAGGCGAACGCACCGAGTTGTGGGTCCTCGAAAGATTTCGCTCTCCCGAACATCGCGGCAACCTCCGGCTCGGACGATAGGTCAGTACCCCTTCACTCTGGCAGGCTCCCACTCTGTAGCCGGCAGATGAGTGTGGGTTCGGAGGGGAAACCGAGGGGTTTGTCGGTAGTCGCGTTATCGGATGGCTCCGCCTGGAAGCGGGATCTCCCGGGTGGCTCAACCGACGGGGTTTGGGGGTAGACGGAGGGTGTACTGGGGACGGGCTTCGAGTGGCCGAGTTGGCCAAGGCTTCAGGTCAGCGGCCGCAGTTGCTCAGATGCCTGCGGGTGCGATGGTTCCCATGCGGCCCGCCTGGTAGTCCTCGACGGCCTCGATGAGTTCCGCACGGCTATTCATCACGAATGGGCCGTGCCGTGCCACTGGCTCGCCCAGTGGTCGCCCAGCCATCAGCAGCGCCTGGGTTGCCTCCTCGCCATTGGTAGGTGCGGTGATGGTCACCGCCCCATCGCCTGGAGCGAACACGGCGAGTTGGTGCGCGGCGACTTGGCTCTGGTGTGCTCCGACCGAGGCCGATCCGGCGAATAGGTACAGGCCGGCCTGGTGATCGGCGGGGATCTCGATCGACAACTCGGTGCCGCTCTGGACGGTGAGGTGGGCATAGATGATCGGGGTGTGGGTCGCAGCCGGCCCCGACACGCCTAACACGTCACCAGCGATCACGA
>JBLINY010000187.1:0-6319 GCA_047638695.1 Acidimicrobiales bacterium
GATGCCAGTCGCTGTTACCACGGGCGAGACGCCGGTGAGGTCTGCTGGATCATTCGCCGTGAACGTGGCGGTGCCGACTTGGGTGATCGACCCAACGGAGTAGCCGACGTTGCTGGCTGTAATGGTTGGACCCGCTGGAGATGTGAATGCGGTGGACATGCCGGTGGCTACCCAACCCGTGCCAGCAGCGGCGCTGCGCGCATCGTTAACTTGCACGACACCGAGTTGGCCGCTGATCGTCGATCCACCAACGGTGTTTGCCACGGATCCGAGGCTGCCAGCATCAGCTGGCACGGTGATGGACAGGACCCCAGGGTTGGTGCAGCTGGGTTCGTTGAAGACGTCGTTGTCGAGCGTGACCGCTCCGTTGCGAGCGAGCATTCGGCCGTCCACGACGACGCTGTTCCCGACCGTGATCGAGGTCAGCGCCAAGACGTTGCCGACGAAGGTCGAGCTGGCACCGAAAGTGGCCGAGCTACCGACTTGCCAGAACACGTTGCACGCTAAGGCCCCATTGGTGAGGGCGATCGTGCTGCCGACGCTCGTCGTCACTGTCGAGTCGGTCTGGAAGATGAACACTGCGTCGGGGTTGCCCTGTCCATCGAGGACTAAGGGTCCTGACAGACTGAGCGGTGCTTTCGCAGCCCCTGCGTAGACGCCAGGGATCAGCGTCTGGCCCACGAGATCAAGATTGGTCAGCGTGAACTCGACCGATCGGCCAGCCGCGTCGAGGTATGCGGTCGTCAGGTCGGATTTGGCTTGCAGTGTCGTTGCGTTGGCAGCCTCGATCGTTGCGGGAGCCACCACCACACCGGGGGGAAAGCCGACAATCGACGATCCGGGCGCGAGACCGACGCTTTGGTCCAGAACGCTGAAGTTACTGTTGATGACCGTCGTGCCGCCGAGTACCGAATAGTTACCCGCTGTACCCATCATCACACTCGGCACAATTCCCGCCTCGGCCGGTCGTTCGATCGCGACCACCAGACCTAGGCCGACAGCGATCACCGTTGCAACGGCTCGTCGAGTTGTACCAGCGTGGGACCGTGGAGTGGTTCGGTATCGACGAAAATTGCTGAACGGTTGCATACTGACTTCCTTGGTCTTCGTCGGGAATCTTTGCGGACAAGAACGGTCAGCTCGCCGGGGACGCCGTCGGATGAGACCACCCGAATGGTGCCGCCGTCGTCAGAGCGTCGCGCGATCTCGATCTTCCAATCCGGTGGCGCGAGCGAGGTGAGCGACTCTACGGTCGCGGCGAACAGACGTCGTGTTGCTTGAGAGAGAGGTTTGCGTGCCGTGAACAAGTCGCCGATCGAGGCAAGTCCGGAGGTCCGGAACGCTTCTGGAGAACGTGCACAGTCTATGGACTTGTGTGGGCGCTGTTGCATTGTTCGATCATCAAACGCGTTGCCGGTCGACGAGAGGCGACGGGTCAGTTCAGATGGTGTTGGTGAGTTCGTTGAAGGCCGCTGCGATTCGCTGGTGGGGGTCCGAGGTCGGTCTCGATACGGACGGTGTCGAGCTTCTCGATGTTTCGCTCTACGAACCTGACCTCGCCAAGGACTGTCAGGCGCGGCCGACGCTGTCGCGGCACAGCGACGTACGCCAAGCCGAGCGCTCGGGGGTAGCAGCGATGGGCGCTAGCTGCCGACGGCCCGATGAGGGCGACCGTTTCTGGCCGGTGCAATGCTGCGGCAATTCCTAGCGCCGCACCTTCGATCGTGGGTCTCCATGTGGTGCTCTCGCACGCCGGTCCTCGGGCACAAGTGCAGAGGAGCCCTTCGCCAGCGTGAGGACGGTGCCGGTGTCGGACAGGCGTTGAAGTTCAGCGTCGGGCCGATCGAGCTCAAATGAGTTCGTTCGTCCCACTCTCAGCTGGCGTCTCGTCAACTGATCCACGACCTGCGACATGTGACGATTATACGCAGTAACGCGGTCTATGGCCTGCGTTACTGCACGGAATCGGACCCTTGTGGGTGCCCGAAACTCCGTCGTGGCTGGTCAGGCTGCGTTTCGGTACTCGTTGATGAGACCGTCGCAGCGCGTTGATCTGACGACTCGAGGCGGTGCTGGATCTCGGCGAGCGCTCACCCGCTGATGGTTCCCGAGGGGTGGTCGTTGGTCGATTGAGCGGTGCGGCCGGTGGGTGTTGTAGTGATCGATGTAGTCGACGACGAGGCGCTCGAGCTGGTGCTGGTTCCAGATGATTGTGCGATCGAGAAGCTCACGGCGCAGGGTCCCGATCCACCGTTCGGCGAATGTGTTAGCGACGGGTGTGCGAACCGGGGTCTTGAGGATTCGGAGGCCCTCGGTTCGGAAGATTTCGTCAAAGGGGTCGATGAACTGGCTGCCTCGGTCACGGACGAGCGCTCGGGCCTGGGTGAATCGGTCGGGGTGGTGCATGAAGAGGTTGCGGGCTGCTTGGATGGTCCATGGTCCGGTGGGGTTGGTGGTGATGCCGGCGTAGAACACTTCGCGGGTGGTGACGTCGATGAAGAACAACAGGTAGTAACGGCGGAGCAGGGTGGTATCGACGGTGACGAAGTCACAGGCGACCGCAGCTTGAGACCGTAGGAACTGGGTCCAGGTCACTGTCGAACGTTTTGGTGCCGGGTCAGTCCCGTGGTGTTTGAGGATTCTCCAGACGGTGGATGCGCCGATGTGGTGGCCGAGACCGGTGAGCTCGCCGTGGATGCGCCGGTATCCCCAGGTCGGATTCTGGGTCGCTATCTCGATGATGAGCCGACGAATTTTTACTCTGGTCGACGGCCTTCCGGGGGTCTGGACTGGTTGTGTCCAGTGCCTGGCGATGCGTCGGCGGTGCCAGCGCAGGAGGGTGTCGGGTGTGACGAGCCATCCTTGGCGGTGTGGCCGGGGGAGTGCTTGGGCGATGGCGCCGAGCAACGACCGATCATCATCGGTGAGCGTCGGCCGCTCGTGTTGGCGGCGGAGTACGGCGAGTTGGTGGCGCAGGACGATGATCTCGATGTCTTTGGAGCGGCCGGACTGGACGGCGAGGCGGGCCAACGACGCGAGGAAGCGGTACAAGATGCGATGCACACCACTCAGGATCGGTCGCTATCCGCCCTGGTCAACGCCCACGACCGAGTTTCGGGCACCCTCAACGCAACAGTGCCCACGGGCGTCCTTTGGGCTACCTGGCGTCAGACTTGCCCAGACAGTGCCGAGAGCGACCACTGTCAGCCTTGATCACGCTCGCGTGTCATGACGTCGTCAATGCAACGGAGATTCCAATCGACTGAGCTGCTGCCGCGAGTTCGCGATCGCCCGTCACGAGGGCAAGTTCTCCATCGTGGACGAGCACCGCTGATGCGAGGTGAACTGCGTCGTAGCCTCGGAGCCCGTGCGCCTGTGCGAGGTCGCCTGCGGATGCCGCCAGTTCGGCCGAGACCTCGATGTAGCTGATCTCAAGAGCGATTGAGTCGAGTTCGTCTACCGCTTGCTCCAACTCCACGACGGTCAATCGATTCATGCGCTGGGCCTGGGCCAGCGCTGCACGCGCTTCGGGGTAGATCAGTCGCGTGCTGACGACGCGCGTCGCTTCGTTCCACAACCGACTGCACGTCGACGATGCAGGTTCGCCAACCACAAGCGGAATCAGCGCAGATGTGTCGAAGTACGCAATCACCGACGCTGCTCAGCAACCAGGTCGCTGACGGTCTCGCTGCCGCTCACGTTCGGGGCGGTGCGTGGGCGCTTTTCATGAACTGGCGGGGAAATCAGCCCTTCGCTGATGAGGCGGTCAATCGGGCGCGGCTGATCGAGGGGCACCAGACGTGCGACCGCTTTACCATGGTCGGTCACGGTCACCTCTTGGCCGTCACGCACGGCACTGAGATAGCGGCTGAGGTGGTCTCTGAGTTCTCGTACGCCTGCTTCCATTTGATCATTATGGCGCTTTCTGGCGCGAACATCTAGCCACATTCGGCAACCGTGGCGCTGTGGGTGCCCGAAACGGCTCTGTTGCATTGATCGATTGGGAGTCAAGCGCGCACGGTCGTTCGCTCCATTGTTCTCTTTGTCAGAGAACGTCTGCGAGTTCGTCGAATGCTGCGACGATTCGGAGGTGTTGGTGTCGTGTTTCGTTGCCGAGTTGGTAGTGGCTGCGGCGGAGGTTCTGGATGAAGGCGTGGGTGCGCCACGAGGCGCTGTTCGACCTTGCGGTGGTGAAAGGACACCGTTGCCGACTCGTCGTAGCGGGTTGGTGAAGCTGAGGGCAGCCTGAGCCGGGGAACGCCGGGGAGGGTGGAAAGCAGCCCTGACAAAGCCGGAACGTGGCCAGCACTGTCAGATGGTCCGGGTCCGGCAAGCATGATGGAAAGGCGTACGTGAGGAACCAGCGGCTTAAAGCCCCTCAAGAGATCCAGCAGCTCGAACCTGACAGATCGGGGCTGTATAGCAACGCGCACCCACACGAATCTGTGTGGGGAACTCTTCAACCGGGTTCACGCCCCGGTCAGGAGGTCATCGTGAATGCCTACGGCGTAGCGGTGACGATGTTGCAGGGGCAGAGCTGGGCGCCGACCCCATCGAATGGTTGGAGAGTGAACGTGGGAACCATCTTGTTGGCCCCTGAACGGCCCGGCTGCCTGCCGGGCCGTTCAAGGAAGGCCCGTTGCCGGTTGATGTCGGCAGGATGGGGCGGAGGACCCGTAGTAGTCCGAGTACGGGAAAGCCGTACACATGGCGAAGGGGTCCAGTGTGTTCGCAGGGGATTGACTGATCACCGAGGTCGCTGGTGAATACTGGCGCACTGTGGCCCGACCTCGATGAGGCCGAGTCACGGGTACGTGTGATGCAAATCAAACTGCACCAATGGGCAATGACCGATCCAGGTCGTTGCTTTGATGACATTTTCAATCTTGTGTGTGATCCGGCGTTCCTCACCGTTGGGTGGCGTCGGGTCCGGGGCAACAAGGGTGCACGAACTGCTGGGGTCGATGGAGTGAAACCACGCTCGATTGTCTTTGGTGTCGAGTCGATGCTGTCGAACCTGAGGGATGATCTGAAGGCTCGCCGGTTCCGGCCCGAACGGGTGCGAGAGAAAACGATCCCGAAGGCGAGCGGCAAGGTGCGTTCGCTGGGGATCCCGACGGTCGCTGACCGGGTCGTGCAGGCCTCGTTGAAACTGGTCCTCGAACCGATCTTCGAAGCGGACTTCAAACCATGTTCGTATGGTTTCCGCCCGAAACGGCGGGCACAGGACGCAATAGCTGAGATCCACTACCTCGGATCCAATCCCAGGAACTACCACTGGGTGTTCGAGGCAGATATCAAAGCGTGCTTCGATGAGATCGATCACAACGCCCTCATGGGGCAGGTGAGGAATCGTGTCGGGGACAAGCGTGTCCTGTGGCTGGTGACAGCGTTCCTGAAAGCTGGGGTCCTTTCCGAGGACGGCAGCCGCCGGGCGACGATCACTGGCACCCCCCAGGGAGGGATCCTCTCACCACTATTGGCCAACATCGCCCTGTCCACTTTGGATGAGCATTTCACTGCGAAGTGGGACGCTCTGGGTCCGGAGTGGACACGACGCGAACGGCATCGCGCCGGGGAACCACTCATGAGGCTCGTCCGCTACGCAGACGACTTCGTGATCATGATCCGCGGGACACGCGAACACGCCGAAGCGTTGTGGGACGAAGTTGGTGAGGTGCTCGCACCGATGGGCCTGCGCCTATCGGAAGAGAAAACGAGGGTCTGTCACATAGACGAGGGGTTCGACTTTCTTGGCTGGGCTATCCAACGTCGGGACCAACCAAGCCGGGCCGGTCACAAAGCGGTCTACACCTTCGCGTCGAAGAAGTCTCTGGCTTCGATCATCGCGAAGATCCGACTGCTCACACGACGAGAAAAGCATCGAACGCTCGCAGACCTGCTTCGCCGGTTGAATCCGGTGCTGCGGGGCTGGTGCAACTACTTCAGACACGGGGTGTCCAAACGGACCTTCGGCTACATAGACAACTACGCCTTCTGGCGGGTTTTCTGGTGGCTGCGGAAACGTCACCTTGGCCTGAATGCACACACTGTGGCTCGCCGCTACCTTCCCGGCTGGGAAATCAGCAGCGACGGAATCGACATGTACCGACCAAACCGGGAAACGGTCAGCCGCTACCGATATCGGGGCACAAAGATTCCTACACCATGGACAGTCGAGCCAGCCAAGGCATGAACACATGGAGAGCCGGATGCAGTGAAAGCTGCACGTCCGGTTCGGAGAGCGGACCGCAGAAACCACCAGCCGAAAGACTGACAAGGCGCTACGGTCCGACTTCTACCCCCGGATCACAACCGA
>JBLINY010000188.1:0-6275 GCA_047638695.1 Acidimicrobiales bacterium
CAAGATCGGCAACAACATTCCGTCGCGTGCCGCTCTGGCCGACATCGGCCGGGACTTGCGGGCGTGATAGGTGCTCGGAGCGATCTTCGCGCCGGCCTCAGTGAGGACACGACAGATCGGCTCAACTACGAACTCGTTGCGGTGCTCGTCGATGTAGTCGACGATCACTTCGATGGGCGGTAGAGCTCCGCCGCGAAAAAAGCTGAGGCCGACTTCAGGATCGAGTTCGCCCGACGCAGCTCCTTGTTTTCCTGCTCGAGTTCTTTGATCCGGGCCGCCTCAGCGGTGCTGACCCCGCCACGGTCACCGTGATCGATCTCGGACTGCTTGACCCACGATCGCAGCGACTCGACTCCGATGTCGAGTTGATCAGCGACACGCTTCACGGTGCCCTGCTTGGTGTTCAGCTCTTTGCGGAGCTGGGTCACCATCCGGACCGCACGGTCCTTTTCCTCTCGGGAATAACGTCTCATTGTCGGCTTGCGCTTCATGTCTGTATTCATAGCTCTCATCCTCTTTCAAGGGTTGAGAGCCACCACGCATCCCAGGGCGGTTCAACCCGGACTTCGCTATCGCGGTAGCTCGAAAACTCGCCGACCGGCTGACTGCCCTTACCGATCAGCTCCTTGAGGTCACGAGCGGAACGGCACTTTCCCGAACGGCAAGTCGGGTACTCCAGCTGGTGCCGGAGAACCTGACAGAAGGAATCGTCGACATCAAAACGCGAGTCTCCCAAGTCGAGCTGGCGGCATGGTCAGGCCTGTCCCGCGAGGGCACGGTGAAAGCCCTCAGGGACCTCCGGGACAGCGAGATATTGGAAACTTCGCGCAGACACCTTCGCGTGCTCGACGTCGCACGGCTCCGCGACGTCGCCATCGGCGGGTAGACCGAAGGCTCTCGGCCAAACCTGGACCAATGAGCACTGGAGCGCAGACGAGTGTTCTGCAACCCCGCATAGTCGGTTGAACTCAACGAATTGCCGGGGGACTCATGTCAGAAAAGCAATCACGCTACGCACCGAGCGAAACCCGAGACGCTGGAGAGAACGAGGCCGATCACCCAAATCGCCGCCGACGAACGTCCCCTTTCAGGCGACGCAGGCGTTGCCGGTCCTCCCATCCACTTCGAGCCCGGTCTTTGGCTCCACATCGGTGATCCGCGACCAACGGCTCGACATTGCCGGGCTTGGGACGATCCCCCACCGAGCCCCGCAAATTGCTGGCTGCAGCAAACAACGACCCGGACATAACGATTCTTCACACGACCGAATTGTCAGTGGATACCACAATCCAGACCGGCGGCGTCCTCAACACGCCGTTTGTAGTGAAGCAGGCGAACGCCGCCGAGATGCAGTCCACGTTCTGGATTCAAACGGTTGTCGACAAAGCTGGCAAAGAGAGCAAGCGGCTTCAGTGCCTACAGGTGGTGATGTTGGACTTCTTCCCTCGCCAGGACGGCAAGGAAGGGCTGATCCGTTGGCCACACGTCAGCATCAACACCATGACCAAGGTCGCCGGCTAACTCTGCTCAGCCGTCGGCGCCGCCGGCCATGAGGAGACCCACTCGTTCACGATCTGCTTCGGCCCCGTCGATGACGGCCACGATCTTGCCCTCGTACAGCACGGCGACTCGATCAGCGAGGCCAAGCACTTCGTCGAGTTCGGCCGACACCAAGAGCACGGCAACCCCAGCGTCGCGTTGATCGACGATTCGCTGATGGATGAACTCGATCGCGCCAATATCGATGCCCCGGGTGGGCTGAGCCGCGATGAGCAGCTGGATTCCAGCGCTGAACTCACGTCCGACGATGAGCTTCTGCTTGTTGCCACCCGAGAGGCTGCCAACGGGCGTCTCGATGCCGGGCGTGCGTACATCGAACTCCTCGACGAGCTTCGCTGCGTGTTCGTTGATGCGGTCGCGCTGTAGGAGCCCCCGTAGGGAGAACGGCTTGCGGTGGTAACGGTTGAGCACCGAGTTCTCGGCCACTGAGTAGGCCCCGATGAAACCGTGTTTCTCACGGTCTTCGGGAATGTGGCCGACGCCCTCTTCCGCGACAGAGCGGGGGCTTGCTGACGTTATGGACTTTCCGCCAAGTTCGACAGTGCCGCCGAGCGTCCGACGTAGCCCGGTGATTGCTTCGACCAGCTCGCGTTGACCATTGCCTTCAACACCGGCGATACCCAAGATCTCTCCGGCACGCACGTCGAGCGACATTCCGTCAACTGCCCGCTGACCACGATCGTCGTCGACCACGAGGTCACTGACGTTCAGAACAACTTCCCCTGGTGTGGCTTCGTTCTTGTCGACGCGGAGCACCACCGAGCGGCCGACCATCATCTCCGCCAGCCCAGTCTCACTGGTTTCGGCTGGCGTCGTAGAACCGACGACCTTGCCGCCGCGCAGCACCACGATGTCATCGGCAATAGTTTGGACTTCTCGCAGCTTGTGGGTGATGAAGACGATGCCGACGCCTTGGGCTGTCAGCTCCTTCAGTACCCCAAGCAGATGGTCGGTCTCTCGTGGGGTGAGCACCGCTGTGGGTTCGTCCAGAATCAGCACGTCGGCGTCGCGATACAACGCCTTGAGAATCTCGACCCGTTGCTGGGACCCAACTGGGAGATCTTCGATGTTGGCGTCGATCTCGACCTCGAGTCCGAAACGGATTGCGAGCTCCAACACCCGTTTGCGAGCGTCGGACATGTCGAGCATTCCCCGGCTAGCGGGCTCGGCACCAAGGACGATGTTCTCGACCACGGTCATGGTCGGCACCAGCTGGAAATGCTGATGCACCATCCCTATACCGCGAGAGATCGCATCTGCGGGACCGTCGAGTGACACCACTTGGTCCTTGATGACCACTTCGCCCGAATCGGGTTGGTGGAGGCCAAACAGGATGTTGACGAGTGTGCTCTTGCCGGCCCCATTTTCGCCCAACAAGGCGAGGATGCGGCCCGGTCGAAGTTCGATTGACACGTCGTCGTTGGCCAGAACCCCGGGGAACTGTTTGGTGATGTTGCGTGCAGCGAGCAGGACCTCAGTCATCAGTTCAGCCCTTCTCGTAGGGCTGGCCGAGCGCTGCGGGGTCACGCATGGATCCGAAAAACCCACTAAAAGCAACGACGAGGATCGTCACCACGAACGGCAACATGCCGATGAACTGTGGCGGGATATCGAACGTGTTGTTGAGCTGAAACTGGCTCTGCAACGCGGTGGTGAAGCCAAAGAAAAGGGCCGCCGCATACGCGCCAAACGGCGTGCGCCGACCGAAGATCATCACTGCCAAGGCCAGGAAACCACGACCACCACTCATCCCCCGGCTAAAGGTCCCCACCGACTCGAGGGCGAGGTATGCGCCGCCGAGACCAGCCAAGCCACCAGCGAGCGTCACGTTGAGGTAGCGGAGTTTGATGACGTCGACACCGACGGTATCGACCGCTCCAGGATGTTCGCCGACGGCGCGCGTACGGAGGCCCCACACTGACTTGAACAGTGCGATGTGGACCACCACGACGAGAATCATGGTGAGGTACGTCAGCGGTGGGCGGTTGAACAAGACCGTGCCCACGAGCGGCAGATCACCAAGCGGTCCCAGCTTGATCGACGAATACTTGGCGGTACCAAGTGAGCGGCCTCGATCGAAGAAGAAACTCGTCACACCAACTGCGGCGATGTTGATCACTGTGCCAGCGATGATCTGATCGATCTTCAGACCGACTGACATGGCGGCGAGTGCCCACCCGAGGGCCAGCCCAGTACCGATTCCGACAAAGACGCCCAACGCCAGCGAGCCTGTCATCGACGTGACGGTGAACGACAAAAACGCGGCCATGAGGAACTGGCCTTCGATACCGATGTTTACGACGCCTGATCGTTCACCGATCATGCCGCACATGGCCCCGAGCACTAGCAGCGTCGCAGCCCGCACCGTGCCGGACAAGACGGCAGTGGTCTGTTGGCCGTCCATGGCATAGAAGATCACCGAGGTGATCATCACGATGACTGCGCCGGCGATGGCGAGATTTCGCCGGGTCATCATGAGCTGCCCCATCCGGTACTCAGACTGAGGTTCTCGCCCTCGCCGTCGGATCGCAGACGAAGAATCCAGCGGACAATCATCGGAGCCGCAACGAACAACAGGATCATGGCCTGGATCACATCGATGATCTCAGGCGACACACCTGACACGAACTGCATCTTCGAGGAGCCCGCTTCCATCAACCCGACGAGCAGTCCCGCTGGAATGACCGCCACGGGGTTGGCTCGTGCCAATAGGGCGATAGTGATGCCTTCGAATCCAAGACCGACGTTGACACCAGCCTCGAACCGGCCATCGACGCCAAGTGTCTCCACCGCTCCGCCGAAGCCGGCGAGCATGCCCGAGATTGCCATGACCGACATGGTGATGGTTCGGGTGCTGATGCCCGAGTAACGCGCAGCGCTTGGATTCAGCCCGACGCTGCGGATCTCGAAGCCGAAGGTCGTGCGCTGCAGCAGGTACCAGCAGCCGATGGCCACGATGATCGCCAGCAGGAACCCAGCAGGGATCGAACCCCACGTCGGGATCACGGCTGAGTCTTCGACAAGAGGGGTCCGGGCGATGATGTTGTCGCCGGTGTTGTCTTTCCACGGGCTGGCGGCAAGCCAGTCGGTGAGATTGCCACCGACGAAGTTGAGCATGATCGTGACGATCACCTCATGGGCGCCCGACGTCGCCTTGAGCACGCCAGCGATGCCGCCCCAGACAGCTCCGGCGAGCCCGCCAACAATGAGCGCCAGAGGCAGATGAATGATGAGCGGCAGTCCATCGATGCTGAACCCGACGCCAGCGGCAAAAGCCGCGCCGACAAGCAACTGGCCTTGACCGCCGATGTTGAACATGCCGGCCTTGAAGGCGAACGCTACGGCCAACCCGCCGAAGATCAGGGGCGTTGCCTTCTCGAGCGTGCGTTGAAGAGCGTCGCCGTCGCCAACACCGCCTTGGAGCAGAGCTTGATATGCCTCGAGAGGGTTGTTGCCTTGAATCAGGATCAGCACAGCACCGAGCAGCAATCCGAGCAGGACTGCCACCGACGGAATGAGTGCGCTGCGGGCTAGGGATCGAATCATCGGTACGGGAGTGTTTACACGCGACCCGGGGGCACCAGCGCATCGATGCGCCGACGCCCCCGCAGCTCACATAAACGTGTTCGTCAGTTGATCAACCGACCGGGTAGCCGGTAGGGATCGAGCCGTCGTTGAGGCCAGCGAGGACCTCTTCGAGCGTGGCGCGCATCTCAGCGGTGACCACATCGTCGAAATCGTGGTACGGAGCGAGGCCGACTTCGCCGACGAAGTTGCCCGGTGGCAGGGTTCCTGCGCCCGACTGACCGATGAGGTCAGCAACACCGGGGACGATGAGCTTCATTGCCGAGGTCACGAGGCACGGCTGTGCTTCGGGCACGGTGTCCCACTGGTCGGTATCGACGCCGACGCACAAGGCGCCTTCTTCGCTAGCTACTTCAACGAGCGCACCGTTACCGGTGGAGCCCCCAGCGCCAAAGATGATGTCGGCGCCATTGTCGAGAGCCTGACGAGCGGTGGTTGCACCCCACTCAGGATCACCGAAGGCAACGTCGAGGCCACCTGGATGGTAGGTGGACACGGTCTCGACTGCGGAGTTGGTGTAACGAGCGCCGTTCTCCCAGCCTTCCTTGAAGGCCACGACCGGTGGGACGAGGTCGGTGCCGAGAACGGCGCCAACAACGTTGGACTGGGTGAGCATGCCGGCGAGAGCGCCAGCGAGGAAGCCGCTCTTGTCTTCAGGGAAGATCAGTCCGGCAACGTTGGCCTTTTCTTCGCCCTGGAACTGGTCGACACCGATGAAGTCAACGTCGGGGTTGGCGTCGGCGGCAATCGCGGTTGCTTCACCCATGCCGAAACCAACGGTCACGATGATGTCGTAGCCCTGGTCGAGGAACAGCTGGATGTTCGCTTCGTAGTCCTTGGCTTCTTCGGTCTCGATGAACTCGATCTTGGCAGCGCCGAGGGCTTCGGCGCCTTGCTGGGCACCTTCCCAAGCGGACTGGTTGAAGCTCTTGTCGTCAACCTTGCCTGTGTCGGTAACGAGGCCGACGCACACGACGTCCTCATCAGCGCAGTCTGCTTCTGCATCGGAGCTGGAGTCGCTGTCGCCACACGCTGCTGCGATGAGGCCAAGCGCCATAAAGAGCGCTGCCAAGCGCTTCCACGTCTTCGTCATGGTGAATCCTTGTTTCTGAGGAAATTGTCATTGGGGG
>JBLINY010000189.1:0-6217 GCA_047638695.1 Acidimicrobiales bacterium
TCGCGGGCAACGCTTCCCGAGATCACTGCATACAAAACCCGAATGGGCTGGGATTTCCCCTGGTACTCGTCGGCCGACAGTTCGTTCAATTTCGATATGGGTGCCAGCTTCACCGCGGCTGAGATCGCGACGGGCGAGCGGCTGTACAACTACCAAACGCAACTACCGCACGGCGATGAGAGTCCGGGCATGAGCATCTTCATCAAGGATGCAGACGACCGTGTGTTCCTCACCTACCAGACGTTTTCCCGTGGTCTGGACATGTTGAACGGCACATACCACATGCTTGATCTCACCCCGAAGGGTCGCGATGAAGACGAGCTGCCGTGGGGGATGGCGTGGCTTCAGCGCCACGATCAGTACCCAACCTGACCAATCTGGTTGCTTCCGGTGGCCACGGGCACGACCGAGCTGACAGAGTGGGCTGAGACTACGGGGGTGTGACCATGAAGCTTGGGTTCATTGGTGTTGGAAACATGGGTGGGCCGATGGCCGGCCATGTGGTGGCGGCTGGCCACGATGTCGCAGTGTTCGACCTGCGGCCTGAGTCGGCCGATGTACTGGTCGAGGCGGGCGCTCGCCGGGCCGGCTCACCTGCGGACGCCGCGGCCGGGGCCGAGGCCGTCTTGTTGTCATTGCCTATGCCTCGAGATGTCGAGGAGGTCGTTACCAGTGCGGGCGGTTTGTTTGACACCCTGGCCTCGGGCAGCACGATTTTGGATCTCACCACCAGTTCACCCACGCTCAGCCGTGAGCTGGCAGCTCAGGGAAGCGAGCGCAACATCGCTTTTCTCGATGCTCCCGTTTCCGGCGGAGTTCACGGGGCTCGGAAGGGCACGCTGGCCGTGATGGTCGGGGGACCCGAGGACGTCTTCGAGACCTACAAGCCCGTGCTTGAGACCTTCGGGGCCAAGGTGGTGCTATGTGGTGACGTCGGGGCCGGGAATGTGGTCAAGGCAGTGAACAACATGCTTGCGTTCGTGAACATGCTCGGGATGATCGAAGGGCTGCTGCTTGGGGCCAAGGCCGGTGTCGATCCGCGGGTCTTGCGCGAGGTGGTGCAGGCCAGCAGTGGCGCCAGCTTCGTGTGGGACGGTGGAACCCGGGCCATCTTGCGAGACCGCCTACCCGCCTCGTTCACTACGACGTTGGCGGGCAAGGACATTGGCTTGGCCGTTGACCTGGCCGCTGAACTCGATGTTCCTGTGCCGATGGGGCAGCAGGCCCAGAACCTGCTCGAGACGTATCGTGACAACGGTTTTGCTGACGAGGACATTTTGGCCACCGTGCGAGCACTGGAAGAACAGGCCAACTTCGTCGTGAGGGGAATGGCTCCTGATGCCACCTGAGGAAGAGTTACCGCTCGACCATCTGCTCGTCCTCGATCTCACCGCATTCAGGGCCGGACCAACTGCGGTGCGTCAACTGTCCGATTGGGGAGCCCGTGTGATCACGATCGAACGGCCGGTCGTCGAAGGTGACGAGGGTTTGCTGGGCGCTCGTTTCGGTTCCGACTTCCAGAATCTTCGTCGTAATAATGAATCGCTGACGCTCGATCTGAAACAGCCCGAGGGCAAAGCCCTGTTTTTGGAACTGGTGGTCCGAGCCGATGTGCTTGTTGAGAACTTCGCGCCTGGCGTCACCGACCGGTTGGGTCTCGACTATGAGTCGCTGAGGGCGGTGAATCCCCGTTTGGTCTACGGCAGCATCTCAGGCTTTGGTCGTGTGGGGCCGTGGTCGAGTCGACCCGGCTACGACCAAGTCGCACAGGGTATGGCGGGCTTGATGTCGGTAACGGGGCTTCCCGGACAGGGCCCCGTCCGTTCGGGGCACGCTGTCGCCGACAGCTCGTCTGGCATCTATCTCTCGTTCGGCATTCTCATGGCCATCATCCGGCGCGAGCGCACCGGCGAGGGGTCGTGGGTGCGGACCTCGTTGCTCGAAGCCCTCATATCGATGATGGATTTCCAGGCTGCCCGAGTGTTGATGGAGGGTGAGGTGCCCCAACAGCAGGGCAACTTCCATCCGACCGGCGTGCCGATGGGGACGTTTCCTGCCTCTGATGGTGTGTTCAATCTTGCTCCCGGCACCAACGCTCATTTCCGGATGGTGTGTGACGTTCTTGGGCATCCCGAGTGGGCCGACGACGAGCGGTACTCGCGGCCCGGATCGCGGCGTAAGCGCCGCGACGAGGTGAACACCATGATTGCCACGGTCACTTCCAGCAAGCCGGCCGAACATTGGATTGACGCCTTCCTGGCTGTCGGTGTGCCCGCTGGGCCCGTGCTCGACCTCGGTGAAGTCTTCGCCCACCCGCAGGTGCAAGCGCTTGGTATCGCGCAGCCGGTTGAACATCCGGAGTTTGAGTCTGCGGCGGTGGTCGGTCAGCCGCTGACGTTCGGTGACGGAGTTGGTGGACGAGGGGTCCGCACCGCGGCGCCAACTCTTGGCCAGCACACTGCCGCCATTCTCAGCGAGCTCGGGCGGAGTCAGGCTGACATCGAGACGCTCCGGGCCAACAACACCGTTTGACGGGCTGAGCTGTTCCAGCCAATTCGAGTAGCTCCACTCCACTCGGTGGGGTGATCGGTCGATCTCTATTTTTGCAGACGGATCTGCAAACGACCTCTGGGTCGACACATCACGGAAGATTGAAGTTCCATGGACGGAACGTTGGCGCACGCTGTTCTCGGCGTGCCACAAGGCGCCTCGGCGGCCGCCATTACTCGAGCATTTCGCCAGCAGGCGGCTGTGCTCCACCCCGATCACGGTGGCGATAGCGCGGCCTTTGTGCGGCTGCAGGAAGCTCGATGCGTAGTGCTCGAGGGGACCTTTCGCCCAGTGGGCGCATGGTTCGACGCTGCCGCGGCGTCGGCAGCCCGCCGACAGCCGAATCGCGTGTGGTCCGAGCCCCTACGACGCCAAGCTCGGGCTATTGGTGCCCGACCCGCCCGAGACTTTGGCAAGGTGTTGGCCGAGGCTCTTGCCGCCTGAACCTGATCCCGGCGCTCGACTCTGCAGGTACCGGCATGGGAACCCGAATGTCGGGCCGTAGTAGCGTTAGTACGACCAACGTTCTAGGGGGAACCATGGCTTACGACTTTGTACTTCGCGGCGGCACCATTATTGATGGCACCGGCGCACCGGCTTACCAAGCAGATGTGGCGATCGTCGACGATCGAGTTGTCGAGATCGGAGAGTGTGTCGGCGAGGCGAAGCAGACCTACGACGCAACCGGACGCCTGATCACCCCGGGCTTCGTTGACATACACACGCATCTCGATGCTCAGCTGGCCTGGGACCCCGTAGGCACCGTGTCGTGTTGGCATGGTGTGACTACCGCGGTGATGGGAAACTGTGGTGTCACCTTCGCCCCCTGCAAGCCGAGTGATCGGCAGATGCTGGCCGAGATGATGGAGTCGGTCGAGGACATCCCGGCCGAGGCGATCATGTCGGGGCTGCCCTGGGATTGGGAGACCTACCCCGAGTATCTCGATAGTTACGCCAAGATGCCGAAGGGCATCAATGTCGGCGGCATGGTCGGCCATTGTTCGGTACGGATTGCGGCTATGGGCGACCGCGCCGTGGACCAACACCACGCCGGCGCCGAGGACATTGCCGAAATGTGCCGTCTGGTCGAGGAGGCAATGGAGGGTGGGGCGCTGGGCTTCTCGACATCGCGTACCTATCTGCATCAGACCCCTGACGGCCGTGAGGTTCCCGGTACATGGGCCGCGCCCGAAGAGCTGCTCGCCATCGGCGAGGTGATGGGACGTCTGAATAAGGGCGTGTTCGAATGTGCGGTCGACAATGATCGCCAAGTTCACGGAATGGTCGGCGAGAAAGACCGCACCGTCATCGAACGTGAAGTGGCGTGGATGAAGGAGCTGTCCATTCGCACCGGCCGGCCCGTCACCTTCGGCTTCGTCCAGAACCGCTCCGACCCGGATGGTTGGAAGTTCTGGCTCGAACTAGTGGCTGAGGCCAACGCCGCTGGCGCCGATATCCGGCCGCAGACCACCACCAGAGGCATCGGCGTGTTGTTTGGTCTGGCCAACCGCACGCCGTTCGACAACTGCAGCAAAGCCTGGCGTGGCATGCGCGACCTGACCTTCACCGAGAAGCTGGCCAAGCTGGAAGACCCCGACTTCAAAGCCCAGTTGGTTGCTGATGCCATCGCCACGCCAACCAAACTCGATATCACCGGCATCTATCGACTCGACCCCACCCGGGTGAACTATGAGCCCGATACATCCGAGACCTTGGCTGCACACGCCGAGGCCCGCGGTGTGTCACCGGCCGAGGCGTTCCTCGATATGGCCATCGAGAGCGAGGCCCGTGGGTTGTGGAACTACCCGTTCCTCAACTTCGACTTCGATGCCATCGAAGCCAAGATCAAAGATCCGAGTGTCATCCTCGGTATTGGCGATGCCGGGGCCCACTGCGGTCAGATCCAGGACGCCAGCCAGTCGACGTATTTCCTCACCCGATGGGTGCGCGATACCAACACCTGGACGCTTGAAGAAGGCATCAAGATGCTGACGTCGGAAGGCGCCGACCTGTTCGGCTTCGAGGATCGGGGGCGCCTGGTCGAAGGGGCCTACGCCGATCTGAACGTGATCGACTATGACGCCCTCGAGCTGAACTCACCCGAGTACGTCTACGACTTTCCCAACGGTGCTGGTCGGTGGATTCAAAAGGCTGGTGGCTACGACCTCACCATGGTGAACGGTGAGGTCTTCATGCGTGACGGCGAGCACCAGGGAGCGCTGGCCGGTCGAGTGATCCGGCTCTAAGCCCCGACGCGGGGTTCCTTGGGAAGCCCGAGCACACGCTCGCCAATGATGTTGCGTTGGATCTCGTTCGATCCTGAGTAAACGCTGGCTGGTCTGGCGCACAACAAGTGATTCAGCCACGTTGCCGGGTCGTTGCCGCCTGTCGCGACGGGCGGCAACGGCACACTGGTCACGATCCCTTCGTGGGCTGCGGCAGCTTCTCCCAGGATGTTCATGGCAGCAAGCGTGATGTTTTGGTAGAGCTCGGTCCATTGGACCTTGCTGATAGACGATGCACCATTCGCTTCGCTGCCAGTCAGCACGGCGGTAAGCGTTTGCAGCCCGGAGGTGCGTAGCGCGCTTGTTCGGTTCTGTAGTTCGGCCAGCTGGTTGCGCACTATGGGGTTGGTGGTGAGCCCGCGCGTGCGGGCATTGTCGATCAGTTTGTCGAGGAGGGCCTGCATCACGAGAGGCACGGTGGTCGCGTCGCCGCCTCGCTCGAAGCTGAGCAGCTCGTTGGTTACGCGCCAGCCTTCGTTCGGTTCGCCGACGATGCAGTCGATCGGGGCTCGAGCGTCGGTGAAGAAGACCTCGTTGAAGTCCCGTCCGCCCGCTGCATTCAAGATCGAGCGAACCTCGATGCCGGGTTGGTCGAGTTCGCATAACAGGAAACTGATGCCTCGGTGTTTCGGTGCATCAGGGTCGGTGCGGCACAACACGAAGATCCAGTTCGCCAGGTGGCCGTGTGAGGTCCAGATCTTCTGACCATTGATCACCCACTCGTCGCCATCTCGGACGGCGCGGGTGTTGAGACCGGCCAGGTCGGATCCAGCATCGGGCTCGGAATAGCCCTGGCACCACCGGTCCTCGCCGGACAAGATGCGAGGCAGGTAGTGACGCTTCTGAGCTTCGGTTCCGCACGCCAGAAACGTGGGACCCATCATGTTGATGCCGAGGGTGTCGGTTGGGATGCCGTTGGGTGCCCCGGCCAAGGTGAACTCTTCCATCATCACGACTTGTTCGATGGCCGAAAGGCCGCCGCCGCCATACTCGGCGGGCCATTCGGGGGCCAGCAACCGATGCTCGTTCAGCAGTTGCCGCCATTCCTCAAGCCACACATTGCGCTCGTCGTCGGGGAGAGCTTCAACGCCCTGCCAACCGGCCGGAAGATGCTCGGCGAGGAAGGAACGAATTTGTTCTCGATATGCATCGGCCCCAGCCGAGTAGGTCGCATCCATGGGGCGAGATCGTAGTCAAGCCTTGCCCTTTGGGAGGAAACGGGTGCGACTGAGTACGGTTGCCCGGTGAAGAGTAGAGTCGATTGGTCGTCAACGACCAGAAGTCCGCCAGGACCGCCTGGAGGGCATCCGACGCCGGCCTCTAGGTCGAGCCTCGATTCCCGTGCTCCCGGCTTGACCCTGGCTGGCATCATCCTCATCTGG
>JBLINY010000190.1:0-6183 GCA_047638695.1 Acidimicrobiales bacterium
TCGCCATCGGCCGAGGTGCCGGCCACCAGGTAAACGTTGAGGTCGGGTCCGTTGTCGGATACGAAATCTTCTTCGAGCCGGAGGAAACGTTGCTCGCCATCGCTGAGTACCACGGCCGTTCCCGTCGTGGGATGAACGCGGTCGATGAACGACCCCTCGACCTCGCGGGTGACATCCGGCATTGGCATGTCGTCTGCCATCTCGACGTCGACAAGTCCGGGCATGGTCTCATTGAAGTCGGCCGCCAGTTCGGCAGTGATCTCGTCCGACGGCAGCCCTGACGCTCCGGCACCTGATTCGAAGGGGTTCGCCTATTCTACTTCGTTGTCAAAAAACAATGTCTGCACCCCAAACACCCCGAAGGCGAGAATGGCGACGACAACGATGCCGATGGCGGCAGCGACGAGCACTTTCGGATTTTTGATGAGGTGCGTAGCGGTCATGGACAATGGAACTCTCGGTCGTCGAGTTCGCTTCCGACGTTCATCACTTGTTCAGGCTTCGCGACTGTTCAGGCTTCAAGACCGAGGGCCTTCTGGTAACCGGCGATGCCACCGCGGTAGATGCCGCTGGCCAGCCGTTCCGCCTTCTCGGCCGGAACACCGGCGGGTTCAAAAGTGCCGGTCCAGTCGAGCGTGCAGCTGTCGCTGTCATTTTCGGTAACGACCATGGTGGCTGAGTAGTCCTTGAATGGAAGTGGGCCGGATTTGATGGCATAGGTGAGGGTGCGGGCATCGGGGTCGAAGACATCCAGTGACTCGACCACCACGGTGTCGCCGGCCGGGATGATCCGCAGCATGCCGACGCCCTCGCCTTCGGTCGAAACCGATTCGACGCCATCCATGATCTTGTCGATCCCGCCGAAGTCGGCGACCAGTTCCCACAACTTGTCGGCGGCAACGGCGAAAGTTGCAGATTCGGTCACGCTCGAGGGGGTTGGGTCAGACATGTCGTTGGCTCCTGTGTAGTTAATGCTTCTGATCGTTTGCCGGTTCAAAGATTGGGGCGAACCAGAATCTTCACATGCTGCTCGGGATCAGCAAGGTCGGCAAAAGCCTGGGGCACGCCGTCAATCCCGACTTCTCCGGTCACCAGGGTCGAACCATCGATGTTCCCTTCGGCCAGATTGTGCAGAGACGTTGCGAACTCCTCAGGTGACCACCCAAGGACGAACTTGAGCGAGAGCTGTTTGTAAACGCCGAATGATGGGTGGAAGTTGTCGGGCGGAATACAAAGACCAACGACCAGAATCTCGCTGCGGGTCGGTGCCGACTGCATCAGTTGATCGATCATGCCGGGAACACCCACTGCGTCGAATACGACGGGGGGAGTAGAGCGATCGGTGGCAGCAGCCCAGGCGTCGAAGATCGATTCGATCGCAGGGTCAATCACCTGGTGTGCTCCCATGGCGGCAGCCACGCCACGGCGGGTCGGCGAGAAATCAGCGGCAATGATCGGTTCAATACCCGATGCTGAGAGCGCGGCGATCACTGCAAGCCCGACAGGACCGGCACCGACCACGAGCGCGGCCCGGCCCAGCTCGATCGACGATTCCTCCACCGCATGGAGGCCGACGGCCATTGGCTCGGTAAGAGCGGCAAGAGCCGGATCTAGCCCATTGGGGATAGGCAACAGCCCACCCGGGCTCAGCAACATCTGGCTGCTGTACCCGCCGGGGTAAATATTGCTGTAACCGGGATAGACCCGCCCAGCTGGTGTCCGAAGGTACGGCATGGCCGTGAACTCGTCACCCTCTGCAATCGAGCTCACTCCTTCGCCTAGTCCGGTCACCCGGACCGACAGCTCGTGTCCCATGACAAGGTCTTGATCGGGGTTGTAGTCGAAGACCGACATGCCAGCTGCTTTGGCTGAAGCCACGAGGTCATGGGAGTGGACGACCGTGTGAAGATCAGATCCGCAGATCCCGCAGGCAATAGGCTCGACCTGCACTTGGCCAGGGCCCGGAGTGAGATCGGGCAGTTCCTCGACCACCATGGCGCCAGCTCTGAGAATCGCAGCTTTCATGGGCTGACTCTTACAGCCATGTCGCCTTCGGTCCAGATGTTCACTTCAAGTTGTTCGGTGTAGCGGAACCGGTGAGTGAATTAGGTTGGGGCAATGGAGCTGAACACAATTCTCGACGGCCTTTCATTCGGCGAGGGACCTCGTTGGCGAGACGGACGCCTTTGGTTCTCCGACTTCTACAAACACGAAGTCGTTGCCGTCACTGTTGACGGTGTTCGGGAAACAATGGTGCAGGTGCCGCAACAGCCGTCGGGGTTGGGGTGGCTGCCGGACGGCGCTTTGCTGATTGTGTCGATGCTCGACCGCAAGTTGTTGCGCTGGGATGGCAACAAGACCACTACCCATGCCGACATGTCGGAACTGATCGCCAAACCGTGCAATGACATGGTGGTCGACGACGCAGGCCGCGCCTACGTCGGCAACTTCGGTTTCAATCGCCACGAAGGCGACGACTTCGCCGAGACCCATCTCACCATCGTCGAACCCGATGGCAGCTTCGCCGTCGGTCCCGACGGGCTGGCCTTTCCGAACGGAGCCGTCATCGCTCCCGATGGCACCACGCTGATCATTGGCGAGACCATGGGTAACCGCCTCACTGCGTTCGATCGGGATGCCACAACCGGGACGCTCGGCAACCGTCGTGTTTGGGCCGACCTTGGGCCACACCTACCGGACGGCATCTGCCTCGACGCCGCCGGAGGAATCTGGGTTGCCGATCCTCGCAACGGCCAAGCCTTCCGGGTCGTGGAGGGGGGCGAGATCACGGACCGCGTGAGTTGTGGCGAAGGCCGTCACGCGTTCGCTTGCATGCTCGGCGGCGCCGATGGAACCACACTGTTCGTGGTCACCAACACCGGCTCCGGCCCCGAGGCAGCAGCCTCGATCAACGGCCGCATCGAAATCGTTGAGGTCGAGCATGCGGCGGCGGGTCGACCATGACAACAAATCAGGTCGCCATTCTCTGTGGTGGTGGTAGTCAGCTGGCTGACGGAATCGGCAATGGGAAAGCCGCCGCCATTCTTCTGGCCCGCGATGGCGCCAGCGTTGTGGTGGTCGACCGAAAGTTGGAAGCGGCCCAGCACACCGTCGATGCCATCGAGGCTGAAGGTGGTACGGCCCTGGCCTTCGAAGCTGACGTAACGAACGCTGACGACTGTCAGGCGATGGTCGCCACCACCCTCGACGCGTTCGGGTCACCAACGATTCTGGTGAACAACGTGGGCATCGGTTCTCGCGGCAGCGTTGTGGAATCGTCACTCGAGGATTGGGAACGAGTGATGCGGGTGAATGTGACATCGATGATGCTCACATCGAAATACACCATTCCGGCCATGGAAACCTCAGGCGGTGGTGCCATCGTGAACCTGTCGTCAATTTCAGCGCTGAGGCCGAGAAATCTCACTGCCTACTCGACCTCGAAGGGCGCAGTGATCGCACTCACCAAAGCTATGGCCGTCGATCACGCTCCACAGGGCATCAGGGTCAACTGTGTTGCCCCCGGCCCTGTCTATACGCCAATGGTTTACGCCGCCGGCATGAGCGACGATGCTCGCGAGCAGCGTCGTAAAGCCAGCCTGCTTCAGATCGAAGGGACCGGTTGGGATGTGGGCAACGCAGTTGCCTTCCTGGCCTCAGACAAAGCCCGCTACATCACGGGCCAAACGCTCGTGGTAGACGGGGGAGTCACCCTGAAGGGCCCGGGCCGAGACCCGGGCACCGACCAGTAGCAAATCTCAGTAGCTCGGCTCAGTAACTCAGGTCAGCTCAGTAACTCCGCTCAGCTCAATAGCTCTTTGGCAGTCCCAGCACCTTGGAACTGACGAAGTTCAGCACCATCTCCTGACTGACCGGGGCGATCTTCATCAGCCTGGCTTCACGCCAGTAGCGCTCGACGTCGTACTCCTTGGCATAGCCGAACCCGCCGTGGGTCTGCATGGCGCGATCGGCGGCGTCGAAGCCGGCCTCCGCCGCCAAGTACTTGGCCAGGTTGGCTTCCTCACCGCAGTTCAGACCATTGTCATACCGCCATGAGGCCAGCCGAATGATCTGCTCGGCGGCCCGAAGCTTGGCGTGGCTGTCGGCCAGCGGGAACGCCAGACCCTGGTTCTGACCGATCGGGCGGCCGAAGATGACTCGATCGTTGGCGTAATCGACCGCCTTGCGAATAGCGGCTCGTCCGATACCTAGCGCTTCGGAGGCGATCAGAATACGCTCGGGATTGAGACCATCGAGGATGTATCGGAACCCCTCGCCCTCGTCGCCGACGCGTCGGCTCACGGGCACTCGGAGGCCGTCATAACGAACTTCGCACGACACAACGGCGTTGCGGCCCAGCTTTGGGATCGGCGTGATCTCGACCGCTGGATCTTGGAGGTCGACCAGCAAAAGGGTCATGCCCTGGGTCGGACCGTCGCACTCTTCCTTCGGAGTCGTGCGCACCAGAAGCAGACAGACGTCGCAGTAGGGCGCCTTCGTTGTCCAGACCTTGGCCCCGGTGACGACGTATTCATCGCCGTCTCGCACGGCGCGCGTCTTGATCGAGGTGGTGTCGGTGCCGGCATCGGGCTCGGTGACGCCAAAGGCCGAATGGATGCTGCCATTAGCGACTCCGGTGAGCATCTCCTTGGCCATCTCTGGGGTGCCGTACTTTCGCACCGGCTCCATGCCAAAAATGGACAGATGGATGGCCGAGCAGCCGTTCATCGCCGCCCCGCTGGCTGCTACTTCTTCCAGAACGATCGAAGCCTCGGTGATGCCCTGGCCTCCGCCGCCGTACTCCTCGGGGATGGCTATACCGATCCAGCCGCCTTCGGCCATGTCGTTGTAGAAGTCCCACGGGAACTCATGGTTCTCATCACGTTCCCGCCAGTACAGGTCGGGATACTTGGAGCAGACCCGCTGAACGCCCTCGCGGATCGCTTCATGGTCTTCATTCGGCGTGAAATCCATCTCGGGAATCTATCTTCTTCCGGCCGTCGGTTCCTAGTCCGAACAGCTCGTCATCACGATGGTCTTCCACTACCGAAGTACCGTCGTCAGCTATGACCGTTCGGTTTCACCACGCCCACCTCTTCGCCACCGATCTGGAGACATCGCTGAACTTCTACCGGACCTGGTTTGATGCCGAGGTGGTGGCAGACCATTCGTTCGCCGGGTCTCGAAACATCATGGTGGCAATTGGTGACGGCCGACTGAACTTCTACGACCAGGCACCCCGCGAGCTCGGCCGCAACGCCGTCCACCATCTGGGATTGCAGGTAGACGGGCTGGCCGAGCTTGTGGGACGCATGGTTGCAGGGGGCGTCGAGTTCCGTTCGTCGATCCGAGAGCTCCCCGAACTCGACTACATCATGGTCGCCGCCCCTGATGGCGTGCTGCTGGAACTATTCGAGTTCAAGGACTCGGGAGGCGACGCCGCGCTGGACCGCTGGTTCGGTTAGCGGCCCTTCCACTTCGGTGCGCGCTTCTCGGCGAAGGCAACCGGACCCTCGATGTAGTCCTCGCTCTTCGCCATTGCCTTGACCGCCTCGTACTTGCCCTCATGGGCTTGGCGCACGCCACCCTGTTCGAAGCCTTGATAGGCCGCCTGCTTGGTAGCCCGGATCGACATTGGCGAGCACTCGAGAATCATGTCGGCCCATTCGCGGGCCCGACCCAGCAGCTCGGCTTGCGGAACGACCTCGTTCACGAAACCAAGTTCTTTGCCCTCGGCGGCGGGCACATGGCGCCCGGTCAGCATCATGCCCATCGCGTTCTTGAGACCAATTTGGCGTGGCAGGCGGTGTACGCCTCCGGCCAAAGCGGCTAGCCCAACCTTGGGCTCGGGCAATGCGAACTTTGCGTTCTCTGAGGCAATGATGATGTCGCAGGCCAAGGCAATCTCGAAGCCTCCGCCCATGGCCACACCATTGACCGCGGCGATAACCGGCTTGTCGAGACTCCATCGTGCGGTGAGACCGGCGAAGCCGCTCGCCGGAGCAGCCGAACGGTCGCCGCCTCCGGCCTGATACTTGAGGTCGTTGCCGGCCGAGAACCCGCGCTCACCAGCACCGGTGATGATGGCAACCCACAGCTCCGGGTTGTTCTCGAACTCGTCGAAGATTTCCGAGAGTTCGGCGTTTGCCGGCGGATGCAGTGCGTTCATCACCTCCGGACGAT
>JBLINY010000191.1:0-6046 GCA_047638695.1 Acidimicrobiales bacterium
AACAAACAACAATCTTCATCAAGTTCGTGCGTTCGGTGACTCGCAGACCGCGCCTTCCTTGTCTCCCAGACGGTACTCCTTGTCTCCCAGACAGCACTTTCCTTGTCTCCCAGACGGGGGACGTATACCGTGACCAGAGCGAGTGAGAGAGAGATGGCGGCGGTTTTGCGAATAACCCCAGGGACGTGGGCTCAACAGTTGGCAGACCTCGTGGGCATCACCACGAGTTGGGTCGTCGCGTTTGCCCTGCTACCCGAGTTCATCGGCTCACTACCGCTCGGCAGCACTCGCTCCCTTTCCAGCTCGCTCGTTCTCGTGGCCGTTGCCGTTCTCGTCACCTACCTCCTCCTCCGTCGAGGCGGCGTGTACGCCGGACGACCTACGATGCCCCGCACCGACGAGATCTCGAAACTGTCCTATGCCGTGGCCAGCGCCGCAGCCGCCGCCGCCGTCTTTGCCGCCTTTCTCGACTGGCACATCGGAGCGAAAGAGCTCATCATCGGGGCGCTTCTCTCGTTCGGCATTCGGTCGGTCGGGCGTGGTCTCCTCCGAGATCTGCGCAGCACTGCCAGCACGTCGGATGGCACGGTGGTCGTTGGCACCGGGGGCGAGGCTGCTGACCTCTGTCAGCTCATCCTCGATCACCCCGAGGCCCGCATCGATCTTCTCGGCGTCATCGGCAATCACGATGTGGCCGAGCGATTCGGGTTGGCAGAGTTCTGGCTCGGCCCGGCGGCCAGCGTCACCGAAATCATGCACAGCCACGGAGCCAAGATGGCCATCGTGACCACGTCGGGTTTCCGTGCCCAACAGTTCAAGCAGATCGTCGATCAGTTGTTCAGCCATGGCTACGACGTACACCTCTCGACTGGCGTCACTCGGGTAAACCAGGGACGCATCGCGACACGGTCGCTATCCCATGAGCCGCTCATCGTCGTCGCTCAACAGTCGAGCCGGCGATGGCAACGCGCAGCAAAGCGTCTCTTCGACATCGCTGCCTCCGCCATCCTGCTCATCCTGTTTGCACCCCTTCTGGCCCTCGTCGCCCTGGCAATCAAACTCGAGTCGAGGGGCCCGGTGTTTTTCCTGTCGCCTCGCCATGGCCGCGGCGCCGAGTTCTTCCATATGTGGAAGTTCCGTTCGATGGATGCCGATGCCCATCAGCGCCGAGGCGAACTCGCGGAGATGAACGAGCGCACCGGTCCCCTCTTCAAGATTCCCAACGATCCGCGAATCACGCGGGTTGGCAAGTTCATCCGAGAAACATCGATCGACGAACTCCCACAGCTCATCAATGTGCTCAAGGGTGAGATGAGCCTGGTTGGGCCGCGTCCCGCCACTCCCGAAGAAGAGGATGCTTTCGCTGGCGACTACCGCTCGCGCTTCACGGTGCGGCCCGGTATCACCGGTCTCTGGCAGGTCGAGGCTCGCTCGAACGCTCAGTTCTCGGCCTACGAACGGCTTGACATGCACTACCTCGACAACTGGTCGCTCACGCTCGATTTTCGTATCATCCTGGCAACCGCCGAGCAGATCGCTGTCACCATGCTGATGCTCCCCCTCCGTCCGCTCGTGAGGGCCAGCGCGGTCGACAGCGTCGATCTACGAGACGACGACGTGGTGATCGACTTGCGCCAACGTTTTGGCCAGGCGATGGCCAACCGCGAGAAACGGGCAAAGGAAGCCGGCGAGCAGATCACACAGAGCGAACCCTACTCTGCTGATTAGCGAGTACTGATTAGCGAGTAGCGTCGAGCGCTCTCTGCGCTCCGTCTTCACCGCTGACGAACGACTGATCGGTCCAGTGCGGGCCCCACTCGCCGAACCGACCGACCGACTCGACGCCGATCGAGGCCAGATAGTCGTTCACTACCGGCAGACACTCGACTCGGTCGAGATCGAAAATGATGTTGGCGTGCGAAACGAGTCGTGCCTCGCTCACCAGGATTTCGTCGTCTTCGCGCAGGATCCCGCAACGCACAAGATCGAGCCGCGTCGGCTCGATCAGTTCTTGCGGATCAACATCGAGCGGTCGGTACTTGTCCGAGTAGTACAGCTCGGCTTGCACCGATCCGCAGCCATCGGGGGCGGTTCCCGGCGACCACATGTGCGGATAACTGTTGCGCACCATGGTGAGGTCACGGTCGTAGAAGTAGGTCCAATGAGCGTCAGACAGGTCTTCACGAGCAACACCGATGTTAACCGTCACCACCTTGGTGTCGGCCAACTTCGAGGCAGCTTCACGGACGTCGCCCGGAGCGCTGGTGATCATCGCTACCAAGTCGGGAACCGGCATCGACGACACCAGATGATCGAATGCGACGGTTTCGCCGTCGGCCAGTTCGAGCGTCTTGGCATCAGGGTCGACCGAGGTGACTCGTTTGTTCGACTCGATTGACGTCTCGGCCAACAAGGGGTCGATGAAAGTCTGGAAACCACCGGCGGTCGGATACCGGATCTCCGAGATGTAGTGCACGTCGGCGGGGTTGGGATCGAGGGCGCCCACCAGCATTTCGTGGAGATCGAGCTGGTACAGGCGCGGGCCCAGCCAATCGGTGCTCATTTGGCTGGCATGAGCGGTGTGGTATCGCTCGCCATACTCCATGGGAAAGGTGCGGGCGAAGGTCTCACCGAAGCTAGCCAGCAACCATTCCTCGTAGTTCTTCAGGTGCTCGGCTGGCGGGTTGTTCTTCGCCGTCACGTAGTCGTTGATGCAGTCCGCTACAATCGCCGGGGGCAGTCCATGCAAGTTCGCCTGCGCCGGGTGGGTAATCCAGTGGCCCTGCCAGAGGTTGTTCACCGCTGCTTTGGTCGTGGTGATGCCCTCGACCGAGTCGTCGAGCATCTTCTTGAAGTCATCGTTGTCGGAGAACGAAAGATGCGGGCCTTCATCGAACCAGAAGCCGTTGCTCTCGAATGAACGGGTATGGCCGCCAGGATGCGCAGAGCCATCGAGCACTCGGTGCTGACGACCCTCGTTGCGCAGACGTCGGGAGGCGCCAAGGCCAGCCATGCCCGAGCCAACCACCACAATGTCACCCATCTGCTGTCTCACCCATCTGCATGTCACCCATCTGCATTGTCCTTCGACAGCGCAGCCTCAGCCCGCCGAATAGTTGGCATCAAACCACGCCACCGTGTCGGCGATGCCGGTCTGTACAGAGAATATCGGCTCCCAGCCGAGTGATCTGAGGATGCTGTTATCGCCGGTGATTTCGTCAACTTCTTCTGCCGCCATCTCCCGTGCCCCGATGTCCAGCAAATGGGCTGCACCGGTGGCAGATCCGACGGCGTGAAGCAGATCGACCACTCGCACACTTTCGCCTGCGCAAAC
This sequence comes from Acidimicrobiales bacterium, assembly GCA_047638695.1. Taxonomy (GTDB): domain Bacteria; phylum Actinomycetota; class Acidimicrobiia; order Acidimicrobiales; family SZUA-35; genus JAHECQ01. The sequence continues at coordinate 3,335 of JBLINY010000191.1, forward strand.
GTTCACCGCTCCGGTGACGTCGCTGTCGACGACCGTGGCAAACCCTCGCCCGATGTCGGCCGCATGCAGGTAGTCGCGCAACTGCGTTCCAGCAGTGGAAGGGAAACGATCGCCGTTCAACAACGAGACGATCGCAGCTGGCACCAGCCGGGTAGGCGCTTCACCCGGCCCGTAGACAAAGAAAATCCGACCCCACGCCACCGCCAGGTCGACCTCATCCGCAAAACCCGAAAGAAGATCCCAGGTGCGGGTCTTCGAAGCGCCGTACCAGGTAGCGGGACGGCGTTCGGCCTGCTCGTCGTACCGGTCGAGGACCCACTCGTACTCCATACACGTTCCTGTGCCGACGAAGCGGCGAACGCCGACCTCGGCCGAAACCCGTGCCATCTCGAGCGTTACCTCGGCCCAACGCAGATGCAGGGCTGCATCGGCTGATCGCCACTCGGCTGCGTTGACCCAGGCCAGATGAAGAACGAACTCGGGCTGAACCGTTCGAATCAGGTCAGAAGCGACACCAGGGTCAAGCAAATCGGCGTGGTGCCATCGCACACCATCAATGAGCGGGTTGTCGGCCTCTGGTCGGCGGCTGGTGCCGTGAACCTCATGGCCTCTGGCCACGAGGTCGGCGGCAGCAAACCGCCCGACACAACCGGCAGCCCCGGTCACCAGAACTCGAGCCATTCGTCAGCTCCCGAGGCTCGAGAACAGCGGCCAGGTCCGATCCTTTTCACCGATAACCGACGGCTCGAGCGGCCAACCAGCGTCGAGAACAGGGTCGTCGAAGCGGATGCCGGTCTCTGCCTCGGGGGCCCAACCATGGTCGGTCAAGTACATCACCGTGGTGTTCGGCTCGAGCGTCTCGAAACCGTGAGCAACGCCCTTTGGGACCCACAGAGCCGTTCGGTCGTCAGCCCGGAGTCGATGAACCTGTGTGGTGCCATAGGTAGGAGAGCCTTCGCGCTGATCGAAGAGCACATCGTGAACTTCGCCCGACAGGCAGAAGAAGATCTTCGTCTCACCGTGGGGAGCGTTCTGATACTTCAATCCGCGAAGTGTTCCCGCTTCCACGCTGCGACTGATGTTCAGGTCCTGAAAGTCGAAATGTAGTCCGTGCTCGGCGAAGATCGGTGAGGAGAAGATTTTGCCGTACTGGCCCCGCTCGTCACCAACCCACTCCGCCTCTATGGCGAAGGAGCCATCAACCGCCATAGGCGTTAGGTGCACGTGATCTTTTCGTCGGGAACAACGAAGGTGTCAGCCGCCAGCTCGGCATCGGCGCCGGTTCGACGTGTTTGGTAGCGAGCGATCTGAGCGAGGGTCACGGTGCGGGCATCTTCGTCGGCTGCGTGCGCCTTGTACCACTCGGTGACCCACTCGAGTGTCTCTGGTAGCCCAAAGACTGGCCGCCAACCCAGACGGCTGGCGATCTTGGTGCAATCGAGGCGAAGGAACGTGTCTTCGTGGGGGTAGACCTTGCCGTCGAGGTCCCAGCCGACGCCGTCGCCCCAGGACTCGGCCAGCTTGTCGGCCAACCAGCCAACAGGCCGGATCTCATGGATGTCGGGTCCGACGTTCCAACCGCCGATGGCCCGATCGGGATCCTTGACCAGCCGTTCGGCCACGTTCATATAGGCGCTGAGCGGCTCGAGAACATGCTGCCACGGACGTAGTGCGTAGGGCTCGCGAATAAGGAGTCGTTCGCCCGAAGCGAACGCCCGCATGAGATCAGGGATGAGGCGGAACTCGGACCAGTCACCGCCGCCGACGACGTTTCCTGCGCGCACCGATGCGACAGCAAAACCCTCTTCGGGGGTGAGGAAACTCTGCGAGTAGGTGCGGATCGACAGCTCGGCCGCACCCTTCGACGCCGAGTACGGATCGCGACCGCCGAGTTCGTCGGTCTCGCGGTAACCCCAGGTCCATTCCTTGTTTCGGTAGCATTTGTCGCTCGTGATCATGACGGCCGCACACGGCACGGCACGGAGGCGCAGGGCCTCGAGCACATTGGTGGTGCCCATCACGTTGGTCGAAATGGTCTCGGCCGGCTGCTGGTAGCTGCGGTGCACCAGCGACTGAGCAGCCAGGTGGAAGACGATCTCGGCGTCAGAGTCTTCGAGCGCGGCGCTGACAGCGTCCAGGTCGCGAACATCGCCCCGACGGTCGGTGATCAACTCGCCAATGCGAGCATCGTCGAAGAGACTGCCGCCTTCAGGAATTCCGTTCGAGAGACCGGTGACGTTGGCGCCCATACTGTGAAGCCACAGGGACAGCCATGAACCCTTGAAGCCGGTGTGGCCGGTGACGAGAACTCGTTTGCCTTGCCAGAACTGTGGATCCATGTGGATTGCCTTTCACTACGTACGGGCGAGTACGCGCGGACGCGCACTCCGACAACGCGAACCTATCGCCTTGTCATAACTGCGTCTCGGATCGGGCGATACGACCCCCAGCACCTACCACCCACCCTAAGTGGTGGTCGTGGCCGTCGCGATCGTGGCAGTCATTGGGTCTCGAAGGTCAGGCCGAGAAGTCGGGCCAACTCTGGTCCTTGTCGGACACAGACGCATCGGCGATGGGCCAAACGATTCTGAAGCCGGGATCGTCCCAGCGAATGCCGAGCTCGACGCCCGGCTCATATGGCGACGACACCAAGTAGAGAGCTTCGCAGGCGTCGGCCAAAGCCTGATAGCCGTGGGCACAGCCTGCAGGGAC